>JBDSZP010000236.1:0-56428 GCA_039925065.1 Luteolibacter sp. | reverse complement strand
TCTCATCCGCAATCGTGAAAACCTGCGCGCCTTGCTCAAACCGAACAGCATGGTCATCGTTCACGCGAATGACATCTATCCGACCAATGCCGACGGGACGATGCCTTTCAAACAAAACAGTGATCTCTTCTATCTCAGTGGCGTTGATCAGGAGGAAACCACGCTGCTCCTCATGCCGGATGCCGTCGATCCCAAGGAGCGCGAAATTCTTTTCGTCAAGGAAACGAGCGAGTTGATTGCCGTCTGGGAAGGCGAGAAACTCACGAAAGAGCAGGCCCGGGCCGCCACGGGAATCGAACGCATCGAGTGGGCCCATGCCTTTGACGGATTTCTCCACCGGATGGTTCCCCAAGTGGAGCATATCTATCTGGCCACCAACGAACACCTCCGCGCCAGTGTGGTGGTGGAAACCCGAAATGCGAGATTCATCAAGGACTGTCAGGCCCGCTATCCGCTGCACCGCTATGAACGCCTCGCACCGTTGATGCACCGCCTGCGGATCACCAAGGACAAGGAGGAGATCAAAATCATGCAACGCGCCTGCGATATCACCGAAGCGGGTTTCCGGCGCTTGCTGCCATTCATCAAGCCGGGCGTCGGCGAGTGGGAGATCGAGGCGGAATTGCTGCACGAATTCGTCCGCCGTGGTTCGCGGGGTTTTGCCTATCCGCCGATCATTGGCACTGGGAAAAACGCCTGCGTGCTTCATTACGTCGAGAACGACAAGGTCTGTCAGGATGGCGAGATGGTGCTGATGGACGTGGCCGCCGAATACGCTGGCTGGGCATCCGACCTGACGCGAACGGTGCCGGTGAACGGAAAATTCACCAAACGCCAGCGCCAGGTTTATAACGCGGTCCTCAGCGTCTTCCGGGGAGCTAACGACATTTTGCGCCCGGGCAACACGCCGATGGAGTATCAGAAACAGGTGATCGAGCTGATGGAGCGTGAGCTGATCGGACTCGGATTATTCACTGCCAAGGAAGCGAAGGAGCAAGGTCCGGACAAGGCGCTGGTGAAAAAGTACTTCATGCACGGAACCTCGCATCACCTCGGCCTCGATGTGCACGATGTGTGTCCGCCGCACGAGCCGTTTGCAGAGGGCATGGTTTTCACCATCGAGCCCGGCATTTACATCCGCGAGGAAGCGATGGGGGTGCGCATCGAGAACGACGTGGTGATCGGGAAAAATGGCAATTTCGACCTCATGCGGAACATCCCGATCGAAGCGGACGAAATCGAGTCGCTGATGAACGCCTGACCGGAGTTTCCCCAAAACGGCTCGATGGCTACTGAGGACCTGCACATCAAAGACATGATCGGAATCGTATTGGGATCAGGGTTGGGCCGTTTGGCGGATGCCGTGGTGGTCGAGCGCGAGGTTTCATTTGCCGAGGCGGGTCTGCCCGCCTCCTCGGTGCCCGGCCATGCGGGGAAATTCGTTTTCGGGAAATTGGCTGGAACGTCCGTCGTCCTGATGAAAGGCCGCGTGCATCTTTATGAAGGACACGCGCCGCGACTCGTCACCACCGGCGTGCGCTGGATGGTGGAGCAGGGGATCGGGAAAATCATCCTCACCAACGCCGCTGGCACTCTGAATCCGGATTTCGCTCCCGGCACGTGGATGATGCTCAACTACCACCTCAATCTCACAGGAACCTCGCCGTTGGAAGGTGCCGATTTCATCGACATGTCTGTTGCCTACGATGCCGGCTGGCGCTCCGAATTCCGCGCAGCTGCCGAATCCTCCGGCATGCCACTTCACGAAGGCGTCTACGCCGGACTGCGCGGGCCGCAATACGAGACCCCGGCCGAGATCCGCATGCTGCGCACGCTCGGGGCGGATGCCGTGGGAATGAGCACTGTTTTGGAAACGATCCAGGCGCGTTCGCTAGGCATGAAAGTCGCCGCTTTTTCCTGCCTCACTAACTGGGCTGCGGGCATCACCGCCGCGCATCTGGATCACCACGAGGTGTTGGAAACCGGCAGACATTCCGCTCAGGTGATGATCGGTTTGCTAACACAGGTGCTTTGTGAAAAAGGCGTGAAGGAAGTGGAATAGCTCGCGGTTCGCGCATGGCATGGCTAATAGTGATCGCTAAGCCCTGTCTATCTGATTTCGCGACTGGTCGTGAGTCGGTGATGCAAGGGCCCGCTACTGAAACCCATTGCCATGACAGCGCCCCCACAATCATCTCCGGACGCACCGGCTCGGCCCGTGCAGTCTTTTGAATTCGATTCCCTTCTGTGGTGGAAGAAAAGCGGCGTTTGGATCGTGGGCTTGTTTTTTGTGATCGGTTGCTTTTTCTCGTTCGCCCAGCCTCGATATATCTGTTCCGGTAGGAAGGCTCCCCAAACCGAGGCGGTCAACAATGCCCGGCAGATCGGGCTGGCACTGTCTGAGTTTCAGGATGAATTCGGGCAAATGCCGGACGCCGGCACCATCGAGAAAGTCCGTCAGAAATCGGGAACAGATCTTAAATTGGGAACGAGGTCTTCCAATGATTTTTTCCGGCAACTCTTGGCCAGCGGGATCGCACGGAGCGAGAATATATTTTACGCGAAGATCTCAGGAACGCGCAAATCGGACAACGGATTCGCCGGGGTCAAAGCCTTGGAAAAGGGAGAATGCGGATTCACTTACCTCATGGGAGCAACCAAGGACTGCAACCCGAATAGGCCCATTGCAATGACCCCGATGATTCCCGGAACGGATCGCTTTGACCTCAAACCATTCGATGGCAAGGCGGTGATTTTGAAAGCGGATAACAGCGTTTCATCTTACCCGATTGTGATTAAAACCGGCCATGTCATGGTCAACGGGCGAGACCTTTTTGATCCGGCCAATCCGATCTGGGGAGGCAAGCCTGCGACCATCGCCTGGCCCGAGTGATTTCAATTTTCCTGAAAAATCCACGATCATGAAACCCAATCCATCCGAAACGCCGGAATCCACGCCTCCTGTTATCGTTCCGAAACCGTCTCCGTTCCGTTCGGTGCTGATATGGGTTTGCGGAGTGTTGGTCTTGCTTTTGCTTGCTGCCCTGACCACTCCGATGACTTTGCGGTGCCGGAAAAAGGCAGACCAAACGGAGGCGGTGAACAATGCCCGGCAGATCGGCATGACGTTGTTCGAGTTCGAAACGGAATACGGGAAATTTCCCGATGCCAGCACGATCGCGGCAGTCCGAAAAGCGACGGACAGCCATTTGATCTTTGGACAAAAGTCTTCGAATGATTTTTTCCGACAACTGATAGGCTGCGAAATTGCCCAGAGTGAGGCGATGTTTTACGCGAAGATCACAGGCACCCACAAACCGGATGGAATCTTGAGCGATGCTAAGGCGCTGCAAAAGGGAGAATGCGGATTCACTTACTTTCTGGGAGCCACCGAGAAGAGCAATCCAAGCCGTCCCCTGGTTGTGACCGCCATGATCCCCGGAACCGATCGCTTTGATCCGAAGCGCTTCGACGGCAAGGCGGTGGTGCTAAGGTTGGATAACAGCGTCAGCTCACAGCCCATCGACAAGGACGGGCACATCCTCATCGACGGAAGAAACATGATGGACCCACAGCATCCGATCTGGGAAGGTAAGCCGCCGATGATCGCTTGGCCGGATCTTTGAAAGCCTCATCCATGACAATGCTTCCTCAACCACCGCAGAATTTTCCAGTCCCTCCACCGTCTGAGCATGCGCTCCGCTCCCGGCGGAAATGGCGGGCGCTGTGGATCGTGGGATTGGTCTCGGTGGTTTGCGTGATTTTCATGTTATGGAATGCCTTCAATATCCAGCGCATTAAAGTAGCCACGACGGAGGCTCATAACAACTTGAGGTCGCTATCTTGTTCCTTGTTCGAATTCGATTCCCGCTATGGAAGATATCCCGACGCGAGCACCATCGCCGAGGTTTGCCAAGAGACCGGAGCTCTGCTGCCGTCCGGAGCGAAAACATCCAATGATTTTTTGAGACAGCTCCTTGCTGCGGGGATTTTCCAGTCGGAAACGGTGCTCTACGCCAATATTAAGGGCACACACAGACCTGATAATGTATTCACTCCCAGCCATGCGCTTGAAAAGGGCGAGTGTGGCTTCTCCTACATCGTCGGACTTTCGTCGAAAAGCAATCCCGGGCGTCCACTCGTCGTCACTCCCTTGATTCCCGGCACCGACCGTTTCGATCCAGTGCCATTCAAGGGCTATGCCATCGTTCTCCGGGTTGATGGCGGACCTACAGTTCTTGTGCTGCCGATCACCAAAAACGGCGAAGTGATTGATTCGTCCGGCAAGCATATCCTTGATCCGACGAATCCGATCTGGGGCGGCGAAAAACCGGTGATCGCTTGGCCGGATCTTTGAAATCCCGACTTCTATGACCATGCTTTCCATGGCTGCGGCAGCGATCATTTCATCGATGACGCCGAATTTCATACGAACCCAAAAAACGAAGAATCAAGGGTGAGTAGCCTTGATTGAGAAAAGCGTCCGGTATCATGCATTTCCCCCTTTCATCGGTGGGCGTGTCATTCATGGTTTCTTCCGATGCGCCGCACTGAAATCGTCCACACCCGCTTCCAATCGCTGGAAATTTGGAAATCGGATCACGCGACGGAGTTCCGCGTCGCGGGTGCGCTGCATGCCTCATTTCACAAGAAGCGGTTTCTGACAGGATTGGCGTGGGATCTGATTGCTGCGGCGGCTTTGATGCGCAGGGATGGGCCGCCACGATCGATTCTGATGCTCGGTTTGGCGGGTGGGACGGCCTTTCGCGCGCTGCGCCATCTGCTGCCGGATTGCAAGCTGACCGCCATCGATATTGATTCGGAAATCGTCGATCTGGCACGCGAGCACATGGAGCTGGATGAGCTGGGGATCGAGGTGATCATCGGCGATGCCTATTCGTGGCTGGAGAAAAACAAACGGAAGTTCGATGTGGTTTTCGATGATATCTATCTGGCTGGAAAAACCGATGTGTTCCGCCCGCAGGCTTGGAATCCGGAGCTGATGGTCCATCTTCGCAAGGCGGTGGAGCCGGGTGGCTTGCTGGCAGTGAACCTCGTGACCGGGCAGGGCCATCGCACGATGCAATCGCTGACGCGGAAAATTTTATGCAGTGAATTTCCTGTGGTCCGCAGCCTGAAGACGCCGGAGGGAATGAATGAAGTGCTCGTCGCCGGAGAAGCTGTGGCCACGCGCCGCCAGCTCGATGACTATGACGAGGCATTTCAGAATTGGCGGGATCGGATGTATTGGGGCAGGGTGGAAGTGAAACGGATCTGACAGATCATGCAGGATTCCATCCACGAACTCTACGAGAACCATGTCTATCCGGCGATGAGTCATCCGCTGTCGGACCCGGCGGTGAGTGCGGTGGCGGCGCGGATCGGTGGGCTGAAAACGGCGCATCCCGCGAAGGCACGGATCTTGGAAATCGGCTGCTGCTCGGGGCATAATTTGATCCCGTTGGCCATGCGCTGGCCGGACAGCGAGTTCATCGGCATTGATCTGGCGGAAACTTCGATCCGCGAGGCGAACGCGCGGGCGGCGGTTGCGGGAGTCACCAACGTGATTTTTCATGCTGCGGATCTTCGGGATTTCAAGCCGGAGGGAGGGCCGTTTGATTTCATCATCGCACACGGTTTTTTCTCGTGGGTGCCGGATGAGGTGAAAGCGGCGCTGCTGGATTTCTGTCGGGAACACCTGAGTGCCGCCGGGATCGCGACGATCAGCTTCAATCTGGAATGCGGCTGGGCGGCGAGGCAGCCGGTGATTCAGAAGGTCCGCGCGATCCAACAGGCGAAGGGCGGAGACGTCGTTTCAGCGCTGGAAATCCTCCGCATGGTGACAGAGCCGGATTCGCCGGAAATCGCAATCATCGATGACATGTTCGCCAAGGGGCCGGCGATTCTCGCGTTCGATGACTTCGGCCCGTTGAATGACCCATGGCCGCTCGACCGATTTGTGCACGAGGCGGCGAGCGCGGATCTGCGGTGGCTGGGTGAATCCGATCCGGCGGAAAATTTCCCGTCCAATCTTAGCGACGAGGTGATCAATCGGCTGGCGAAGGAGATCGCTGATCCGCTCGCTTTGCAACTGGCTGCGGATGCCGCCGCCGGGCGCACGTTTCGGTCGGGAGTGTTATGCCGGACGGCCGCGCCAGTGGAAGCCCGGGTGCATCTGGGCATGGTGTTCGATTTCTCCGTAAGGGCGGGAGCCGCGCCGTCCGCACCTCCTGCGTTGGAAATCTGGCGGGCGATTGATTCGTTTGCTCCAGCCTGTGTGACGATGCGAGAAGTGGCCGCGGTTTTGCCTGAATGGGATGAGCGCGAATTGGCCACTCAGGTTTTTGATGGAATCACGTCCGGCTGGATTTTAGCGCGGATCGAGTCATTGAAATATGACCCTGAGCCGCCGGAGATTCCCTGTCTGAATGCTTTCCGTCTGTTTTGTGCTCGGGAAAAACTTCCGCTGGTGGATGCGTGGCACAAACCCTGCCAGTTTCCGGAAACTCACTACGCGGTTCTGGCGGCGATGGAAGGTACGCGAAATCTCGCGGAACTGGCCGCATTTTCAAAAATCCATTGCCCGGAGCTGGCGTTCGCGCCATGGCTCCGGCATCTCGCATGGCGCGGGATGTTTACCTAGCAAGTGGGAATCACTTGGTGCCGCGCACCTCAGGGCAGGGATCATACGGCTGCATGTGATCGGGCATGCACTTGCAGGATTGTTTCATCGTCATCGGATCGAGGGGCACGACGGTGCGGCACGAGCAGGCAAGGAAGGCGAGACCAAGGATGGGGAACAGCAGTAGGGATTTCATAGGGTCAATTGGGTGTGAATCACTTCCTACCAAGCCGGAGTGTGAAACTCCAGCAATCTCTTTCCTGAGGGATCAAGCGGTCGGTTGGACGTTAGGCACCGATGGTCCTTCGGCTTGTTTGAAGTGGGTCTTCGCGCGGGCCATGAAGGTGCCGAGGCATAGGTCGGCAACAGGCAGTACGACGTTGAAATTCTTGTGCATGTAGCGGTGATGCAGCAGATGATGGCCATTCAAGCGCCGGAACCACCAAGGTTTTTCAACCCTGCGGGACTTCGGCAAATGCATGCACCAGTGGATGTATTCGTAAAAGCAATAGTAGGAGGCGAACGCGATGAATCCACCCAGCACAAACGCCCATTGGCCAGTGAAGTAGGACAGGATGGAAAACGGCATGACGCCGATAAGAACGAGCACGGGGCCATTCCACCATGCCATCGGGATGGTCTCCTTGTCCTTTTCGTGGATCAAATGGTAGGTATGGTCCGCCTTGAAAGTCTTGTGATGGACGACGGCGTGGGCTTGGAAGGCGTAGCGGAATTTAAAAACCGGGCGGTGCATCACATATTTGTGGAGCGTCCATTCGAAAAACGAGGCAAACACAATACCGACGGTGAGACCGGCGAGACACCAGAGAATGAAAAAAAGCATGAATTTGTTTGCGGGTATTCCTAGGGAGATTTCCTAGAACGAAAGGACGGCTACACTCGCCGGATGCCCATGACAAGCGCGATTGTGTAACGTCCATGTGACGGAATGGACGAAAGCCACACCTCATTTCTTGCGGCGTATTGCTTCCAGTGGGAAAGTCGTTTCAGAAAAAAAACATGGGAAAAGACCAATGCCGTTGATTTTGAACTCCACTTACCGGGCACCACTGTGGCTCCCCGGCGGTCACATCCAGACGATTGTCCCGGCATTGTTTCGAAAATTGCCTCAAGTGACCACCCGCGCCGAACGCCTTGAGCTCCCCGACGGCGATTTCCTCGATCTCGAGTGGTCCGATCAAGGTCGCTCCCGGCTTGCCATTTTATCCCATGGACTCGAAGCGGATTCGCGCACCGAATACATCCAAGGTATGGCCGCCGTTCTCATCCGCCACGGCTGGGACGTTCTGGTCTGGAATTTCCGGGGCTGTGGCAGCGGGCCGAACCGTCTGCTCCGCATGTATCACAGCGGTGCGACCGAGGATCTGCACGCCGTCGTTTCGCATGCCCTCGCCCGCCACAGCGCGAGCTCCGTCGATCTCGTGGGCTACAGCCTCGGCGGAAACCTCATTCTGAAATACCTCGGAGAAAATCCTGCCGCTCTCTCGCCACGCCTGCATCGGGCGGTGGCATTTTCCGTCCCCTGCGATCTCGCCTGCTCGTCCCGCACGCTTTCAAAGCTCTCGAACAAGCTCTATATGGAGCGCTTTCTCATCCGGATGCGTGAGAAAATCCGCGCCAAGAAGCAGATGTTCCCGGATCACCTCGATTTGTCCGGACTGCACAAGATCCGCACCTTTCAGGAATTCGACGACCGCTTCACTGCCCCCATCCACGGATTCCTCGATGCGGCGGATTATTGGGCGCGCAACAGTTCCCGCCAGTTTCTCCCGCAAATTTCCCTGCCCACCCTCCTCGTCAGCGCCCAAAACGATCCATTCCTCGGCCCGGACTGCTATCCCCGCGAGGAAGCCGCCGCGAGTGAGTTCTTCCACTTCGAATCACCGAAGGCCGGCGGCCACGTCGGATTTTCTCCGACTTCAGGCACTGGCGAATACTGGTCGGAAATCCGCGCACTCGAATTCCTGAGTGGGGATAAGAAACGACAATAAGTTCGTTGCTCCTGATTTCTGTGAATACTCTCGCGAATGAAGCCGCTGTTTGAAGAACTCGATTTCCGCCCGACGCCGATTGGCGATCTGATCCTACGCCGGAGACGGATGTCGATGCTGGACGACCTGATCGTTTATGAAGTGCTGCTGGGAAATGGATACCTCATGTCCAGCTTGTTTCATGACGTGGAGGAAGCGCTGGCGGATCTTGGATTGGCGGCGGTGAAGGGGGAGAAACTGGAGGTGGTCGTCGGTGGACTTGGGCTGGGTTATACGGCGGTCGCGGCGTTGCGAGATGCCAGGGTGGCGGAATTGCTGGTGGTGGACGTGATGAAGCCGGTCATCGAGTGGCATGAAAAAGGCATGGTGCCGCTGGGTGAAATTCTAACGAACGATCCCCGGTGTCGTTTTGTCGAAGGCGATTTCTTCGCGCTCGCTGCGGCACCGGAGCAGGGGTTCGATCCCGAACAACCCGGTCGAAAATTTCATGCGGTGTTGTTGGACATCGATCACTCGCCGCAAAATCTCTTGGACGAGAAGAACGGCACTTTTTACAGCGCCGATGGTCTGCGTCGTCTGGCCGCGCAATTATTACCGGGCGGTGTCTTCGCCCTATGGTCGGACGATGCGCCGGATGAAAATTTCCTCAGCCATCTCGCGGAGGTTTTCGACGCCCCGCAGGCACATGTGGTGAAATTTCCGAATCCGCTGCTGGAGCGGGACTCGGAGAGCACGGTGTATGTGGCACGGAAACGGGGTTGAATTCGTGACACAGGCACTGTTGGCCTGTTGTTTCACACGCCCTGACTGAACCGAAATGGTCCGCACAGTCCTCTGTGCGGAATCTTTCTTTCTGACGGTTCGGCTGCAACGTAAGAGCCGCACAGGGGACTGTGCGGACCACTTTACAGGTCACACCTTCATCAGATCCGCTTCCTTGGCGACGGCGGCTTCGTCGATTTTCTTAGTGAACTTGTTCGTGAGGTCTTGGACTTCCTTTTCGAAAACCTTCTGGCCGTCTTCGGTGATGAAATTGTCGGCCTTCATTTTTTTGGCGGCATCCATGCCGTCCTTGCGGGCGGCGCGGAGGCGGACTTTGGCTTCTTCGGCGAGCTGTTTGATCATTTTCACCATGTCACGGCGGCGCTCCTCCGAGAGCTCGGGGATCGGGACGCGGATCGAGCGATCGGCGGCGGCGGGGTTGAGTCCTAGTTTGCACTCGCGAATGGCGCGTTCGATGTCGCGGGTGGTAGCGGGGTCGAAGGGTTGCACGACCAGCATCCGCGGCTCGGGCGAGTTGATGATGGCGAGGCTTTTCAGTTTCGAAACGGCCCCGTAGGCGTGGACGAGCACGTCGAGGTTTTCAATCAGCGCCGGGCTGGCCTTACCGGTCCGCACGCCGGCGAACTCGTGGATGAGGTAATCGACGCACTTGGTCATCGCGTCTTCGACTTCGAAAATAGCTTCTTCGGGATCCATGGTATGATGGGAAATTGGGTGTTTGAAAATCACTCTCCGTGAACCAGCGTGCCGATCGGCAAGCCGCGGAGGGCGTGGGAAAGATTGCCGTGTGGGGCCAGATCGAAAACGATGATCGGGATGTGGTTGTCCATGCAGAGGCTGAAGGCCGTGGCGTCCATCACCTCGAGGCGGTTCGAAAGGCACTCTTGGAAAGTGACGGTTTCGTAGCGGACGGCATCGGGATTTTTTCGTGGATCGGAGCAATAAACGCCATCGACTTGGGTGGCCTTGAGGATGACATCGGCAGCCATTTCGCTGGCGCGGAGGGCTGCGGTGGTATCGGTGGAGAAGAAAGGATTCCCGGTGCCGGCGGCGAAAATGACGACTTTTCCTTCGTCGAGTTGCTTCTCGGCTTTGCGGCGGATGAAGGTTTCAGCGACGTTTTTCATTTCGATGGCGGATTGAACGACGCAGCTCACACCGTGATGTTCGAGCGCGCCTTCGAGTGCCAGAGCGTTCATGACGGTGGCGAGCATGCCCACGTAATCGGCAGTCGCGCGGTCCATTCCGCGGGCGGATGCGCTGGCTCCACGCCAGAAATTTCCACCGCCGACGACGATGCCGAGCTGGAGCCCGCCTTCCACGGCCTCACGGATTTCCACCGCGATGCGATCCACGATTTCAGGGGAAATATTGTCCCGTGAACCCGATCCACGCAGGGCTTCTCCGCTGAGTTTGAGAATGGCGCGTTTGAATGGACGTGGATCTTTGGATGGAGAGGTCATGCGTGGTAGAGGCTGGCAGATGAAAGCGGAAACCCCCCGACCTTGAAAAGGGAAAACTCGGAATCAGCGGAAGAGGCGTCGCATTCGCCTACTTCGGCCCCGGTTTTGGGAAGATTTCTTTCCATGCTTGGACGATGGAATGGCTGTTGGGAGCAATCACCGCAAGGCCGCCACCCAGCAGCGCTAGAGCGGCTGCGGTCAGCAGGACCGAGCTCCAGGTTCGCTTCACCGCAGTTCCCAGCCAGTGTTCCTTCGCCGCAGTCTTGAGATGGCGATAGAGCATCGTGACGACCACGGCATCCAGAAATACTTCCGCCAGAAATTCCGGGCCAGCCATGACGAAGGTGAATACGGCGGTGGTCACAGTGCCGATCATTCCGATGACGAGTGCGAACAGGCAACCCACGAGGCAGCCCTCGCCCAAATCAAGGGCTCCGGAAAAGTCCAGCCATTCCAGCCAAGAGAGGGAGTCGCTGCCATCGAGCCTGTCGAATAGCGAAACGGCGACTTTCTCATCAGGGGGATGCGTAGAGATGGTGAGCTCGCTCGAGTTGAAGCGGCTGCGCTCGATTTCCACCCAAAGCCGCAGTTGGATGAGGAACGTGAAATAACCGCCAATGACGGCGATCGGATAGCGCAGCCACATTTCCTGAAATCCCAATCGAAGCAGGATATGGGAAATCAGAAATCCAGCGACTCCGGCCAGAGTCACCAGCAGACCAAGTGTGAAGCGGGGGAATGACCGATTGTTGAAATACGTTTCCAGGGCGGCGCGTGCGCGCAAGCGCCATTTCGGATGAGAATCCACGAGATGAAATGGGAATTAGTTCGATGGGGGTTCTTCTCCGATCACGATTTTTGTTCCGAGATCACGCAGGCTGGCTTTCGCTTCGTCGGTGCCGTCGATGATAATGTTGGTGTGGAGAGCCTTTGTTTGAGAATGTTGGTATTCATCGAGCGTTTTTCTCACTGCGATGATGGCCAGTTTCAAAATTTGGCGGGTGGTGAGATCGACTTCCGAGGGGATCGTGAGTTGCGAGACGTCGAGCCGGACAACGAGACCGGTTTCGGTCATTTCTCCGGTAATGCCGACGTTGCAGAGGACGAGTAAATTTGCCTCCTGAACCTTGTAATTCGGATTGTTCGTCGGGATCAGATGAGGGCTTCGGATGGCGCCGATCAGGCCTTCGGGAAATGAGCCGGTGAGCGCCATCGGTCGGCTCATCACGGAAGCTTGCAGCGCTTCTCCGATTTCCGAAATCGCCTCATCGCCGTCCGTTCCGTGCAGGCTGAGCGGCTCGAAAATAGGCACCATCATCGTCATAGTGGCGGACGCCGTCAGCCAGGTGCATCCGGTTAAAATGATTGCGGCGATCCAAGTTTTCATGGGAGCAGGCTAGCCGCAGGTGCGTAGCGATGGCGAGAGGAAAACTATCAACTCAAGTTCCGCAGCACTTGCCAAGCGGGAGATTCTGGGGTTGTCATGAGCCATGGATTACTTGGCCCGTGCCCGCTCCGTGATTGAGATTGAAACCGATGGCTTGCGCCGTATGTCGGAGCTGTTGGATGATTCATTTACCGCAGCCGTTAAAATCCTCCAGCACACGCTTGATCACCGGGGGAAATTGATCGTGGTGGGGGTCGGAAAGTCTGGCAATATCGGCCATAAAATTGCCGCCACGTTTAATTCCACGGGAGCTACTGCTGTCGTTCTCGATTCACAAAACGCGCTTCACGGTGATCTCGGGCTCCTTTCGGATGGAGATGCCGTGCTTGCGCTTTCCTATTCCGGCGAAACCCGCGAACTGCTGGATCTGCTGCCATTCATCAAGCGCTTCGAGGTGAAACTCATCGCTCTGACAGGAAAGGCGAGTTCCACGCTTTCCCGTTTCAGCGAAGTGACTCTGGACACGTCCGTCGAGCGCGAAGCCTGCCCGCTGAATCTCGCTCCCACCTCGTCTTCCACAGCGATGCTGGTGATGGGCGACGCGCTGGCGATGGTTTTGCTGGAGTCCCGAGGTTTTACCGAAGAGGACTTCGCCCGCTTTCATCCCGGTGGATCGCTCGGACGCGCGCTGCTGACCCGCGTTTCCGACATCATGCGGTCGGACTCCGAGTTGCCGACCGTTCCCGAAGGTGCGAATGTTTTTTCCGCCTTGGATTCGATGAACCGGGCACGTGCCGGTGCTTGTTTGATCCTGAAGGAAAACGGAACGCTCGCCGGAATTTTCACTCATGGTGATTTCGCCCGCAGTTTCCGCAGTGATCCGTTGCTGGGCGAAAAACCCGTGGCGCAACTCATGACACGTCGCCCGATCACGGTTCAAGCGGATGCCCTGGCGGTGGAGGTTTTGAGAACCATCGGCGAGAATCGCATCGATGATATCGTGGTGATGGATGGGGATGGAAAGCCGGTGGGGCTCATCGATACGCAGGATCTGGCGCGGTTGAAGATTGTTTGAGAAAGGTGCTGGAGCTGATGTTTTCATAGGACCTATGAGGCCTATGGGACTTATTTGTCCTATTCTCCCTGACTCCAAACACAAAAAAAACCGCACCCCGTGAGGAGTGCGGTTTCTTGAAATACTGCCAAATTAACGCTTGGAGAACTGGAAGCGTGCGCGGGCACCTGGTTGACCTGGCTTTTTCCGTTCCTTCATACGAGGGTCACGGGTCAGGTAGCCGAGTGGCTTGATGAGCTTGCGGTTCTCAGGATCCACTTGCGTGAGCGAGCGGGAGATCGCGTGGCGGATAGCGATCGCTTGAGCTTGCTTGCCACCGCCTTTGACGACGACGTTCAGGTCAAACTTGTTCGAAAGCGAAACGGCCATGAACGGTGCAAGCACTGCGTTCTGAAGCTCGATGGTAGGAAGGTATTCCTCGAAGCTGCGGGCGTTGATGACGATCTGGCCGGTGCCTTCGGTCATCCAGACACGGGCGACAGCGGTTTTGCGGCGGCCAGTGGCGCTCTTGGTGGTGGTGGCGGTCATTGTGGAAAAAATTTGGATTATTTGACGGCGTGAACGGCTGGCGCTTGGGCTTCGTGCGGGTGGGTTTCACCAGCATAAACCTTGAGCTTGCCGAACTGGGCGCGACCAAGGCGGGTCTTCGGGATCATACCCCAGACAGCACGCTCAACGAGGAGGACCGGACGGCGCTCACGAACGATGCGTGGCGTTTCGACCTTTTGTCCACCGACGTAGCCGGAGAAACGGGTGTAAATCTTGGAGGTCTCCTTGGTGCCGGTGAGGACAACTTGGTCAGCATTGATCACGACGACAAAGTCACCGGTGTCAACGTGGGAGGTGAAAATAGGCTTGTGCTTGCCGCGGAGGAGGCGTGCAGCCTCAACAGCGACTTGGCCGAGGACCTTGCCCTTGGCGTCGATCACATACCACTTGCGCTCGACTTCATGCGGCTTGGCGGAAAACGTCTTCATGTGCTTGTATAAAAAATGGCTTCGGAACACGTGGCGTGTGCGAAGGGGGTGGCAAACTAGGGAGCGGGTTTCTGGGTGTCAACCGGGAAATCACGGGAATTTCGCATAAATCATTCCTTCGTATCTGTCGGGCGGCTTGGCGGGGCGTAGAGCGGAGGTGGAAGCGGACCGGTGCCCGCATCCCCGATGGCGGCTTGCGTGCGGATGGCTCCGGCGATGGCGTGGGCGAGTTTCTGGCGGTAGGCGGGATCCGCGCAAAGCCGGCTTTCCGCAGCGTTGCTTAAATAGCCGTTTTCCAAGAGGAGGCACGGGATTTCCGGATTCCGTGTCAGACGGATGCGGCGGCGGACCATGCCGCGATTTCCGCTTTCCACCGGGCAGACCTGGTTCATTGCCTGTTGGCAGCGGACGGCCAGGCCATGGCTATCGACACGCCAGTAGTAGGTTTCCGGGCCGCGGATGTTCGATGGGCCGTCATTAAAATGCAGGCTGACCAGAATGCCGCCGTATTGATTGGCGCGGATGACGCGTTCATCGAGATCGACGAAGGTGTCGTCGCTGCGCATGAGGATGGTTTTAAAGTCGCCGCTGAGTTCCGAGCGGAGGCGTTTTGCCATGTCGAGGGTGAGGTCCTTTTCCTTCTGTCCGGTATGCGGGCTGGTGGCGCCGCTGTCCTTGCCGCCGTGGCCGGCATCGATGACGACGGTTTTAAATCCCTTCGGCCCGGGTCGGTGGCCCCAGACATCGCGTCCGGAGGAAGATGGCGTCGTCGTGGATGGGCGGTCGGCGCAGGATACGAAGAAAGTGGCGACGGAAAGACTCAGGGCGAATGTGAGAAACTTGCTCATGGGGCAACTCATCTCAGGATTGTTGGAAAAGGGAAAGCGCGGGTTTTGCCGGACCGCAGGGTTTCCCTGTCCTTGACGTCAGCGGCGATTGCGACGAATTCTCTTCTGTTGAAAGCCACCTACCTAATTCCGCCCGCAGCAGCGCTCATGATCGTGGGCAGTTGGAACGTGATGCAGATGCGCTCGATTTCCTCTTTGGAAAACGAGCGTGCGGATTTGCGAAAACGCATCGCTTCCACGACCAGCGGCATGACCGGGGCGGATTTTTTGTTGGCCAGCCATTCTGTGAACGCGAAGTCCGGAGGTGCCAAGGATAAGATCGATTGGAAAAGCCTCGGCAGCCAGATCGTCGAGATGCAGCAGAACGACAGCGTGAAGGACATGCGTGCGATGGCGCTTTTCCAGCAACGGTTGGAGAAAATGACCAAAGAGGAAATGGTCGCGGCGATGGACGAGATTGCCGCAATGAACCTTCCTGCCGATGCCCGCGCGGCGTTGGAAGCGATGATTATTGAACCGCTGATCAAGGCCGATCCGGAGTTGGCGCTGACACGTTTTGCCGATCGCATCCAGAGCGATCCGGATGGCGTGGGTTGGCAGCTTTCAAACGCGCTCAAGGAGTGGGCGAAAAACGATCTGTCCGCCGCCACCGCGTGGTTTGACAAGCAGATCGCGGATGGAACCTTCGACAGCAAGTCTCTCGACGGAAGGAGCGACACGCGGCTGCAATTCGAAGGCGCTCTGTTGGAGAGCTTGTTGGGCTCGGATCCGGATGCCGCAGCCCGCCGATTGGCCGAACTGCCGGAAGACCAGCGGCGGGAGGTCCTGCAGCAGCTTTCTTTCGATGAACTCACGCCGGAACAACGGAATGCCTACGCACAATTAGTCAGGGGGCTTGTGCCGCAGGACGAGCGTGAGGGTTCGTTCGCGCACATCGCCTCGGAGCTCGTCGATCAGGGCGGATTTTCCGAAGTCAGCACCTTTCTCGATGGCGTGAAGGCGAGTGCGTCCGAGCGCGCGGCGGCGGCGAGGGACGCTGCGGATTCATATCTGGAGCAATTGGCACAGGACGGAAATGTCACCGCGAAGGACGTGGATGAGATGAGGGCTTGGCTCAAAACGCAGGCACCGGAGTTGATCGATAGCATCACCGGCAAGGCGCTGGCAGAAGCCGCACAGGACCACGGGAAATTCAAATTCGCCGAAGCTGCCAAGCTCGCTCTTCAATATCATGAAAGCACTGGCAACGATGATGTCTTGGTGGCGTTTCTGGAGAGTTTCTCCGCGCGTTCCAATCTGAAGGAAGCGAGGCATCTCGCGGGAATGATCAACGATCCGGCAAAGCGTGAGGCGATTCTCACGGGATGGAAATGAAATCGCAGGGTCTTATGAAAATTTCCATCGCTCTATCAGTCGTCATTCTCGCCATTGGTCTGGCTGCCGGACTATTGCATCAAAAGCAGCTGTCCGCCCTTCGCGAGGACCGGCACCAACTTGCCGCGCAGGCTGTGAAAATCGGAGTTCCCCTGGCATCCACGGATTCCACGGGCGAGCCGAAGATCACCAAACGCCAGCGCGAGGATCGTGAAAAGAACACGCGCTCGGTCGCCACCGATCTCATCGCCTTCGCCAGAGAAATCGAGCAACGTGACAAAGGCGGCAACGAAGCGGACGGCGAATTCCAACAGCGAGCGATGGATCTGATGGGACGGATGATGGCGCTCGATCCGGAACAGCTCAAGGGAGCCATCGCCGGGTTGCGCGCAGACCCTGGACTTTCGGACGAAACGCGCCGCAACATGATCGGCTTTTCCGCCATGATGTTGGCGGAAAACCATCCGGCTGCCGCGCTTGCGCTGATCGGGGAATCTGCGGATCTGATGGCGGAAAGCGATGTGGGACAGCAAGCCGTGATCACTTCGTTGGGAAAATGGTCGAAGGATGATCCACGCGCCGCCTTGAAGTGGATCGACGAAAACTCGCAGAAGCACCCGGAACTCGCCGATAATGATACGAAGTGCAGCGTGCTCGCCGGTGCGGCTGAGACGGATCCGAAGCTGGCCTTCAAGCTGATGGGCGAACTCAAGCTCGATGAAATGCCGGGTGCCATCCAAGCCATCGTCGATGCCGGAAAAACCCCCGAGCAACGGGCGGCAACTCTTGCCGCATTTCGCGAACACCTGGCCAGCGTCACCGATGAATCTCAGCGCGACTCCCTTCGCGAGGAAGCGCTCGGCGGCCTTGCGCGGACCATCACCGGGGAGAGCTTCGACTCGGTCACCTCGTGGATTTCCAAGCAGAAACTCACGGCCGAGGAAAATGACCAATTCGTCGGGGGTATTTCCTACGACACGACCAAAGACGAGACCGGCAAGTGGGTTGAGTGGATGGCGCAAACTCTTCCCGCCGACAAACTCGGCGAGCGGGTGGGGGATCTCGTCGGCCAGTGGACGCAACAGGATTATCAGGCGGCCGGAAAATGGCTGAGCGCGGAACCGGACGGCCCCGCGAAAAATGCTTCAGTGAAGTCCTACGCCGAAACCGTCGCCGAATACGATCCGCAGGTTGCCACGCAATGGGCGATGACGCTGCCCGCTGGAGAAGAGCGCGATGATACATTGAAAAGCATTTACGAAAATTGGCCTAACAAAGATGCCGCCGGCAAGGCCGCCTTCGCTGCGGAACACGGGATCAAGCCGGACCCTGATGATGAAGCGCCCTAGCTGTTTGCAGGGTGTCGATGTCATCGATCGTCTTGTCGCGCCGGATCGACTTGATGCGGGGGAAACGCAGCGCCAAGCCTGAGCTGTGACGCGGTGATGGCTTGATAGCATCGAAGGCGATTTCCAAAACGACGTTAGGCTCGACGTAATGCTGACGCTGTTCCTTTCGCAGTGTGTGGCGTTTGAAATGTTCGGTCAGATCCTCGATTTCGTCGTCGGTCAGGCCGGAATACGCCTTGCCGAGAACGCGGAGTTCTCCGTTGGATTCATCGCGAACGGCGAAGGTGTAGTCGGATAGGACGTCCGAGCGCCTGCCATGGCCCTGCTCGGCGATCACGACGATGCAATCCAGCGTCGGCATCACGCCCTTGAGCTTGACCCAGCTTTTCCCACGCTTGCCGGGAGTGTAAAGGCTGGCGGGTTCCTTCGCGATCAGACCCTCATGTCCGTCCTGGAGCGCTTGTTTGAATGCCGTTTCGATTTCCTGCGGATTTTCCGCCCGATAGATTCCTATGGTTTCAAACGGCGGGGCAAGCAAAAGAGATTCGAGTTTCACCCGGCGATTCGAAAGAGCCTGTCCGAGTAGATCTTCGCCGCCCTGCCAGAGAATGTCGAAAGCGATGAAACGCAGCGGCACCGGGTGGTCCAGCCCTTCGCCGGTCATGAAAAGATCGCCATCCGCCATCTTCCGACCAAGGCGCTTTTGCAGGTCAGCGAAGCCGAGTTTGCGTCCTTCCGCGAAGGCGATGAGTTCGCCATCGAGGACGAAATCGCCGTTGATCTTTCTGGCAGCATCCAACAGTTCGGGAAATTCATCATCCATCGGCCGGAGATCGCGTGAGAAAATGGAAACCTCGTTGCCAACCTTGTGGAGCTGTGCGCGGATGCCGTCATACTTCGGCTCCAGCCACACCGGTGGCGCAAAAGGAAGTTTCTCAAACAGCGGACGGTCGTCCTCCGTGTCCCGCTCCAGCATCGCCGCGAGCATGCTTTTCACGGGCACCAACGGCCGCAGGCTGGCTTCTCCCAGCCTCTGCTGTTTTGCGAGCAGCGCGGTTTCCCCGATGTCACCCGTCAGCATGTGGGCATGCCGGACCTCGGCCGCATCCACCTTGAAAGCTGCTGCAATGGCGTCTTCGACCAGACCTTCCTTCAGCCCGATCCGGAGATCGCCGGTCAGCAGCTTGACGACGGTTTCGCCCTCCACCGGATGCAAAGTGGCAAGGCGCGCGGCGAGCTGGCTGATGCGATCCAGCGAGCCCTGCGCATTCAACAGATTCCGGAAAAACGCCTCAAGCCCCGGCAGATCGAGCGGTTCCGGCTTGAGCGGGATTTCCTGAAGCAACAGCCGGGCGGTCCGGGCCGTGTCATTCTGGCTGAGTGAAATTTCGAGGTAGCGTTCTTCGCGGGCGTTGGGAATCGAGAGCAAAGCCCGGCGGATGGTGGCTGAGGCGACGTGGAGCGAGCGCCCGCCAGCTTTTCGCGGCAAGGCATCGCCCGTCAGCCAAACAGCAGCCAATTGAAGGTCCTGATCGCTCGTCAACCCGCGCAGATAGGAAGCGAGAAATTCGGTTTTCTCCACGCGGCTGCTGGTTTCGCCCACCAAGCGGCAAAGATCGCCGAAGTCTGCCAGCGCGCAAATCGCCCGGCTATGGCGAGGTCCGCTGCCAGTCCTTTGCGCAATCTGGGCGATGGAAAGTTCGAGCTGGTCGCCGCCCATCGCGCACCAGGCATCCATCCTTTTGGCACGCAGCTCGGCGGCGAATTCCTTCGCGAAGCCGTGGACCGTGAGAATTTTCTTCGGTCGCACGCGCTGGATGCATTCCATCAGGCCGGGATGATCCGCGTGATCGGATAGGGGAATCACCTCATCGACACGGTAGCGGTATTTTGCGCCCGGTTGCATCGCCCAGCCGGTGAGCATGGCCGTGCGTTTGGAGTGCAGGCCGCGCAGAAGTTTCGAGCGGATCGTATTCGGTGGCGCGATCACGACATGCCCGGGCAGCGCATGACCTTCGAAAACAACCGGCTCCGGCAGAGTCGTCACCCCCGCCGCACGGCAGGCCACCGTCATCGCAGCGACCGTCGGATGGAGCTGCGCGGGAATTCCGTGCTCAGTTAAAAATGCCAGGGCTTCCTGCGCTTTTCCCAGCGAGTAGCCGAACAGCACCGGCGTTTCCCCATCGGCGAAGGCACCGTTTACAAATCGCAGGATGCTTGCCTCGATTTCCATTGGGTTTGGAAACTCGTAGCTGGGCAGTCCGAAAGTTGTTTCGAGAATCAGCGTGTCGGCCGTCAGGAAATTGACCGATTCCGCCGTGCGTCCGCTGCGGGTTTTGAAATCGCCGGTGTAAAGCAGGCTCGCGTTGTCCTTGATCCGGGTGACATGAAGCATCGCCGAGCCGGAAATATGGCCGGCAGGGAGCAGCCTCAGACGGAAACCATCGCGGACCAGCGGCACATGAAAGGAAACCGCTTCGATCCTGCTTTCCGCGAGATGGAAACGCTCATGGATCAGCGCGGCGGTCACATCCGAGCACAGCGCCGATTGATGGCGGGCAAAGTGATCCGCATGGGCATGGGAAACAAACGCACGCGGTTTCGCATCCCACGGGTCCAGCCACAGGTCGAGCTCCGGCAAGTGCAGGCCGCGTTGAAAACGAACTTCGATCAAGGCCGCAGAGTTAACCCGGATGTCTCGGAAGCGCAAAGGCAAACCGGGGAGCTTGCGATGATGGGATGGGATGAAAACGCGCGATTTGAGAGTCTGGGAAGGATCTGAACCGCAAAGCCGCGAAGTTCGCGAAGGGACGCAAAGTTTTGGAGATTAAGCGAAACGCGGAGGCGGGGAGACATTCGATGTTCGATGCGGAATCTTGCTCGTAGTCCAACCCTTTAGGGTGTCTTCATCACGCAACGAAGACACCCTCCAGGGTTGAACTACGAACGAAAGAGACAGCGACTTGGCGCATTACGAGCCTTTGTATGAAAACAGGGATTTCCAAATACCTCTAGCAAATCGAGCTTCCCTCGCAGCGGATTATTAGGAACCGTGAACGATATTCCCCATGAACGAAGCAGAAGAATTCCGAAGAGGTCTTGAGCGTCAGATTCGGGATGAGGCGAAGCACGGTTGGGACAAGGCCCGCAAACAATGGTCGAAACCGTTGGGCGAGCGGGTGGATGCCTGTCGGGCGATCGGAAATTTGGAGATCTCCCATGTTGAGGTTTCAGGGAAACGCCGGGTGGTGCATTTCGATCCGTCGGTTCAGGACATGGCGTTTTTCCGGGAAGGAGACAAGGTGCGCATGAGTTTGAACAATCCCGGCGGGGACGATTCCATCGAAGCGACGTTTCTCGGGCTGACGGATAAGGGCTTGGCCGTAACCGTTCCTTCCGAGGCGGAAATTTCCATCACGAGCGGGTGGAGTCTGGACGAGCAAATGATCGATTTGTCCGAGATCTATCTGAAAGCGCTCGCTGAAATGGCGACGACTGCGCACGGCCGTGATGTGGTGCTCCCTGCCTTGATGGGCGGAAAAGGGGATGAAGTGGACTTCGACGCTCACTCCGAATTTTCGGAATCTTTGGAAGATTCCGGGCTGGATGAATCGCAGGTGGACGCCGTGGCCACGTGTCTCGCTACGGATCGTTTTCATCTGGTGCAGGGGCCGCCGGGCACTGGAAAAACGCAGACTTTGGCGAAGCTGGTAGGAAAACTGGTGGAACAGGGACAGCGGGTTTTGCTCACGTCCTTCACCCACCGGGCGATTCATCATGCTCTGAGAAAGGTGACGGCCACGGTGGATTGCCCGGTTTACAAGGTTTCTGATTCGATTCCGAGTGACGTGGAGGGCATTGAGTTCCGGGACAACTTCGCGGAAACCGGGTTGCTGGACCACGACGGGCCGTATGTGATTGGCGCGACGCCGTTCGCGCTTTTTTCCTCGCGATTGGAGGCGGTGAGATTCGATGTGGCGGTGATCGATGAGACCAGCCAGATGTGCGTGGCGGCGGCGGTCATGCCGATGTTGCGGGCGCAACGGTGGTTTTTCTTCGGAGACCGGCAGCAGCTTCCTCCTGTCGTTCAGAGGCGGGTGGAGGATGCCGCCGCCGATTCCGTTTTTGCGATTCTGGCGAAAAATGGCGGGCACACGATGCTGAACATCACCTATCGGATGAATGGTCCGCTCACCTGCTGGCCATCGGAAAATTTCTATCATGGCAAGCTCGTGGCGGCGCGTGCCAATGACGCGCATCGCTTCCGGTTGAAGTCGGAACCGGCGATGGCGGGATTGCTTGGCCCCGAGCCGGCGATGGTGCGGGTGGAACTGGACCATGAGGGAAACCGTGCGTTGTCCCCCGAGGAGGCTGACGAAACGGCGGCGCTAATCGAGGAGATGTTAAATGGAGGACTTCCTCCGACGGAGATCGGCGTGGTGGTGCCATTCCGGGCGCAGGCAGCGCGGGTGAGGCATTTGCTGCGCTTCAAGCGGTTCGCAGGTTGGCCGGACATCGGGAAAATCGCGGTGGATACCGTGGAGCGGTTCCAAGGCCAGGAACGTGAGGCGATGATTGTTTCCTTCGTGGTTTCGGATGTGGATTTTATGAACCGGTTAGCATCGTTTCTCACCTATCCGCAGAGGCTCAATGTGGCGGTCACGCGGGCGCGGACGAAGGTGGTGCTCATCCATTCGAGGCGTTTTCATCATTGGCTGACGGAAAATGCCGCGCACAATGAGCAGGCCGCGCTGGCCCTCTCCCTTCTCGACGCGGCAATTTCCTGAAAAACCCATGGCCAAGATCATTCCAGCACAGCCGCAGGGGAAACCGCAGAAGGCGTTTATGGCGTTTTTCAAGACGCTCAAAAGCCTGCCGGATGATTTCACGGCTTGGTTGCCGCTGGGAAAAGCAGAAGGTCGGCTCCCCCAGGTGTTTCTCATCTGGCGCGGGCGGCATGCGTTTTTGATCCAGGTGGCGGAAACGTCCCAACAGCTTGCCGAGACGGCGTTGCAGTCGGATTTCTTCCTGCAGAACGAAACGTTGCGCCCTGAGGATCTTGGAAAGACGGAGAGCGATTTGTTGGATCGTTTCGTGGAACGCTCGTGTGATGAGCTGGGTCCGCTGGAGGGTGAGGTGCCTCTCAAGCGGCTGGTGATATTTCCGAATGTGAGCGAAGGCACGGTGGACGAGGTGGCGATGTTGCGCAGTGAGGAAACGGAAACTTCCTATTTGGGACTCCATCGGGTGCAAGCGTCCCATTTCGCGCGTCGCTTGGAAGCACTCGCCGCCGCAGCGCTGCCGGAGCCGGCCCTCACCCATCTCCGACGGATTTTCACACCGGAGTCCGTGGTGCCGGGATCGTTTGTCGCCCGCACTCCACTGGATCGCAACACGGCGGGAAACCTACCGGGAGGTTTTCTGGATTTCGATCAGGAATGGTGTGTGAAAAACGATCTGGATCTCGGGTCGGGACTGGGGGATCTGGTGGATGAAACTCCGACTTCGGTGCGCCTGGTCACCGGAGTGGCGGGCAGCGGAAAGTCGCTGGTGCTGCTCTATCGGGCGCTGCTCTCCGCTCGGCTTCATCCGGAGGCGCGTGTGTTGGTGCTCACCCATAACAGGCCGCTGCGCTACGAACTGGAGCGGCGCTCACGGTTTCTGGCGGAGCTGCCGAAGAATCTCTCGTGTTCGACTTTTTTCCAATGGGCCGCCAAATGCCTCGGGCCCTGGGAGGAGAAAATGTGGTGGCCCGCGGAAGTCGAACGGAGGTTGTTTCGCTTGAAAGAAGACACGCCCTCGCTGGCAAAACTCACCACGGCATTTCTCGCGCACGAGATTGGCTGGATCAAGGACCAGCGACTCCTCCAAAAGGAACTTTATCTCGATTCGGACCGGGCCGGACGCGGGACCTCCCTGCGGGGCAGCCAGCGCGAGGAAATGTGGAATCTTTTTCATGCCTATCAGCACGAGATGAAAAACGAGGGCGCAACCGACTGGCATAACATCGCATTGCGCTTTCACGAGGCGGCGGTGGTGGAAAAGAGTCTGCGCTTTCCCTGCTATGATGCGATCTTCATCGATGAAGCGCAGTTTTTCGCGAAAGCGTGGTTTGAAACGGTCAACGCAGCGCTCAGGCCGGGCGGGCATCTGTTTCTGGCAGCGGATCCCACTCAAGGTTTCCTGCGGCGGCGGCAATCATGGATCGCCGCCGGCATCGAGGTCCGGGGGAGAAGCACCAAGCTGAAGCAGGCCTATCGGAACACGCGGGCGATCCTCCAATTCGCGCGGGAGTTTTACGAAAGCCGCCGCGATCCTGACGAAAACGAGACGGATCTGAATGTGCCTGATGATGCGCAGTTGGCAGCGATCCCCGAGGAGGGAGATGCGCCGGTGATTCTGCATGTGCCGACGGCCCAAGAGGAAATCGCCCGTGCGGCGAATGAAGCGCTCGCCCTGCGGGACGGCGGATTGCAACCGGGAAAACTGCTCATCCTCCATGCAAACAGCTCGCTGGAACATTCACTGCGTCTTTCATTGGAGAAAAAGCTGGGTGCAGGCCAAGTGCATGACGCCGGATCCGGGCCGATTCCGGCGGGTGCGTTTTGCTCCGTGACGACACTCAACTCGGCGACCGGCCTGGAGGCACCGGTTGTCATCCTGCTTGGCATGGATCATCTGTTGGAGGCCGAGGGGGATCTCCGGCTATCCGACGAGGAGCGCCGCGAGCTACGCCGCGATCACACGCGGAAACTCTACATGGGGTTTACCCGAGCAGGGCAGCGGCTCGTGGTGTTGAAAACGAAACGATGAGAATGCCGGCACGAATGGGAAGAATTTGAGCCGCCAAGGGACGAAGTCAGATGGTGGGTTTTTGGATGAAGCGAAACGCGGAGGCGGGGAGGTCGCGGAGGGATACGCGGGAGAAGAGAGGCTGAGGCTTGGAAGAGTTTACAGCAAGGCGGAGGCCGCTAGGGGGGAACAGGCCAGATGCTGGGTTTTCAGAAGAAAAGCTCTTCCTCTT
Organism: Luteolibacter sp.; assembly: GCA_039925065.1. Classification (GTDB taxonomy): domain Bacteria; phylum Verrucomicrobiota; class Verrucomicrobiia; order Verrucomicrobiales; family Akkermansiaceae; genus Luteolibacter. The sequence continues at coordinate 31,514 of JBDSZP010000236.1, read as the reverse complement.
CAGTTTTCTTCATTTCAAAGTTGGGTGGGGGACCCTTAGGCGGGAATCGGAGAATTGAGAGCTGCGATGAACGACCAGACGTATATAACCAACGGTATTCCAAGGAGAAGCCAGCCGAGAAAAACAAAAAAGGGTGCCGGGGTAACGCAATCACCACGCCACGGGCTGCCCGAGAATGCTCCGAAAAACTCAGCGAGCCAGATACTGACCAGTCCCATCAGAACGCAAGTCCCGGAAGCTGCGGGAATGTTTTCGGCGAAGTCACCCACCAAACGAGTATGGGCGAGGGCAAATCCATCCACAGCGGCAAGAAGCAGGGATGCGAGTTTCGTTTTCATGGAGTAAAAAATTCTCCGCATCTGAGGCACAAAAAAGCGAGGGCACCGGAGTGGCCTCGCTTTGAAGATTGGGTCCTATCAGGGATCAGAACGGAATGTCGTCATCTTCCTGGAAGTCATCGATCGGAGCGGCGGACGCGCCTTGCGGCGGACCGGATCGTTGTTCCGGCGCGCGGGAGGCCTGTTGGTTGTAACCGCCGCCACCTTGGGAATTTCCTCCGCCACCCGAGCCGCCTTGTTGGCCGCTGGAGAGGAATTGGAGATTTTCGCCGATGACTTTGAGTTTGCTTCGCTTTTGGCCGGTCGCCTTATCGTCCCAAGTGTCCAGATTCAAGCGGCCTTCGATGTAAACCGGGCGGCCTTTGACCAAGTATTGCTGGGCAAGTTCGGCTTGGCGTCCCCAAAGAGTGACGTCGACGAAGGTGGTTTCCTCCTGCTTGCCTCTTTGTTCGTCCATCCACACGCGGTTGATGGCGAGACCCAGCTCGGCGACAGCGGTTCCTTTCGGAGTGTGGCGCAGTTCGGGATCCCGGGTGAGATTGCCGATGAGCATGACTTTGTTGAGATTGGCCATGGAAAAAAGGAGCTGGAAATTTCCGTCCGCGTGGACGGGCAGGACTTAGGCGAGGCGGGAGAAGTGCTGAAGGTGCACGTGACCGTTCAGGCGAAGGCGGGCTTGGATCTTGGCGATCACGTCGGCAGCACCGTTGAAGGTGTAGTTGACGTAGTGGCCGGACTGAAGGTGGCGGGATTCGTAAGCGAATTCGCGGCGACCGAGTTGGGCGACCTTTTCGATTTTTGCGCCTTCGGCTTGGAGCTCCTTGGAGATGTCACTGACGAGATCGTCAACGTTGCCTTCGAGGGATTTGGTGTTAAGGACGATCAGGCCTTGGTATTTGCGACTCATCGGATTGAGATGGGAGTGGATTGGTACGAGTGTGATAGCGATTCGCCGCGGTGGCGATGCCTTGGGAACGCGCAAGCTGCACAGCTTCGAGAGCTGTGGCAAGCGTGTTTTCGAGAAGGGGTCGTTCATCGGGAGAAAACTTCCCCAGAACGTGGCCCACCATTTCGCCGGGCTGGCTTCCGCCGATGCCGATCTTGAGGCGCGGAAAGGCGTCGTTTCCCAAATGCTGGAGGATGGACTTGATCCCATTGTGCCCGCCGGCGGAGCCTTTTTCGCGGAAACGCAGGGTGCCGAGGGGCAGGGCGACATCGTCGTAAATGACGAGCATTTGCTCCGGCGACCATTTGTGAAACGAGAGGATTTGCTGAATCGCCCGGCCGCTCAGGTTCATGAACGTCTGGGGTTTCAGTAAAATCGTGCCGCTGCCGGGAATTTTCGCGAGGTGGCTCTGCCATTTCGGCGTCGATTGGAAAACCGCTCCGCTCGCGGCGGCGAGCCGGTCCAAAACCATGAACCCGACATTGTGACGGGTTTCTTCATACTGCCTTCCGGGATTTCCGAGGCCGACGATGAGGGAAAAGGACATTGGAGAAGGATAGTGGATCGGGGATGGGAGCTCGTGGATGTCAGAAATTGGATCTTTGATCCCCGATCCACAATCTCCGATCCATAAAAAGGCCCGGGCTGCGTGGGCAGACCGGGCGTTTTGGAGAGAAAAGGAAGCTTACGCGGTTGCTGCGGCGGCTTCGGAGACTGCTGCACCTGGCTTGCCGACGTGGGCGACCACGACGTCTGCGGCGTGGGTGGCTTTGACGCCGGCTGGGTATTTGATGTCGCCGATGTGAAGGGAATCACCGATCTGGAGGCCGCTGATGTCCACTTCGATGGTTTCCGGAAGGTCATTCGGAAGGCAGGTGATTTCGATCGCGTGAACGTATTGTTCGACGAGGCCACCTGCTTTGACACCAGCGGATTCACCATTGAGGTGAGTTGGGATGTGGGCGGTGATGGGGGTGTTTTCGTCGATGGAACGGAAGTCAGCGTGAAGAACCTTGGCGGAAAGCGGGTCGTGCTGGATCGATTGAAGGAAAGCGAGACGGGTGCCTTGGCCTTCGATTTCGAGGTTCACGATGATGTTTTCCGAGCTGCTGTGGGCGAGAACGTCGGAGAAGGTCTTCGCGTCGACCTTGAGGTTCAGGTTTTCGGTGCCTTTTCCGTAGATCACGGAAGGAACCCAGCCTTCGCGGCGCATTTGATTGAGACGGCCGGAGCCGGTGCGGTTGCGGAGTGCTGCTTTGAGAGATGTCTTCTTGGCCATGACGATGTGTCGTTTGTATTTAAGTTCCGCCGGGGATTACTGCACCCAGTACGGGGCGGCGTGTTTAGCCGCCGGATCAGCGCTTGTCAAAAACTTGTTCGGGAAACGCGGGAACGCCGGTCAAACCGAGAAGAGCGAGGTGATCGACTGTCCGCCGTGGATCCGGCGGATCGCTTCTCCGAGCAACGGGGCGACGCCGACGACCTGGACTTTCGGCCCGGCAGCCTGCGGTACGGAATCGGTGGTGATGACTTCCTCAATCGCGGAATCCCGAATGCGCTGGTGGGCGAGGTCACCGAGAATGGCGTGGGAAACTCCGGCGTAGATGCGCCTGGCACCGTGTTTGTGAAGGATATCGGCCGCTGCGGTAAGGGTTCCGGCGGTTTCCGTCATGTCGTCCACGAGTAAAACATCGCGGCCTTCGACTTCACCGATCACGTTCATCGCTTCCACGCGAGTGGCGCTGACGCGGTGTTTGGCAACGATGGCAAGCTCCGCGCCGAGCGCATCGGCGTAGGCGCGGGCCATTTTCACACCGCCGACATCGGGTGAAACGACGGTGAGGTTCGATGTGTCCGGATGGCGCTGGCGGAGGTAGTTGATGAGCACGGACTTCGCGTAAAGATGATCCACCGGGATATCGAAAAATCCTTGGATCTGCGGGGCGTGAAGGTCCATCGTGAGAACCCGGTTGACCCCTGCGGAGGTGAGTAGATTCGCCACCAGTTTTGCAGTGATCGGCACACGTGGCTGGTCTTTGCGGTCCTGCCGGGCATAGCCGAAAAACGGCATGACGGCGGTGATTCGTTCGGCACTGGCGCGGCGGGCGGCGTCCACCATGATCAACAGCTCCATCAAGTTATGATTGGTCGGCGGGCAGCTCGGCTGGACGATGAAGACATCGGCACCGCGGACGTTTTCGTTGATTTTTACTTCGGTTTCTCCATCCGGAAAGGAGGAGACATGGACGTCGGCAAGGGGTTGTCCGACACAATCTGCGATGCGCTCTGCAAGCGCGCGGTGAGCAGTTCCACTGATGATTTTCATGGGCAAAAGGAGCGAGAAGCGGGAAGACGGGCGGATTGTTGACAGTGGAGAGTGCGTCGGCAATACTTTGCTCGGAAATCGTCTAACCCCCAATTTATTGATGCAATCAAGCCCACCCGAGCCGGCAGTAGGCGCGCGCCCGAATCTCGTCGGTGGCGCTGAGAAGCTTTGGGTGTGGGTATCGGTTCTGCTGTCGGTGGCGGCGGTGGTTTGGTTTTATGGGATTCAATTGCGCTATGGGGCTGGCCGGGATTTTTCGGCATTTGGCTGGATCATGAGCGCATGGAACGAGGATTTGGACTATGAACACGGCGTGCTGTTCCCGTTCGTGATCACGGGTTTGATCATTTATAAATTCAAGGAGCTGAAGGCTGCCGTGGGTGAGAAAAGCTGGTGGGGCTTGCTGGCGGTGTTGGTAGGGGTGCTGTTTTATGTGACCGCCTTTCGGACGCTCCAGCCGCGGATCGCATTTGCCGGGTTGCCGTTCATTCTGTGGGGTGCCGCTTATTACTTGTGGGGCTGGCGGCTGGCGCGGTTGTTGATTTTTCCGCTGTTCTTCTTCTGGCTGGCGGTGCCGCTGCCCTCATTCCAGCAAGCCACGACTCATTTGCAATTGTTGGCCACCTCTTTGGCACATCACGGGTCAAGCTTGTGCGGTGTGAAAACTTATGTGGAGGGAACCACGGTTCTGCCACTGAAAGGGGAGTGGAAGCCTCTGGATATCGCAAAAGGCTGCAGCGGGATCCGCTCGTTGATGGCGCTGTTGATGATTTCCGCCACTTGGGCGTATATCGCGAAGATGGCGATGTGGAAGCGAGTGTTCCTGTTTTTCTGCGCGTTTCCGCTGGCGATTCTTGGCAATGCCCTTCGGGTGATTTCTATTTTCGTGATCGCGGAATATGGAGATCCGGAATGGGCGAGCACGACCTGGCACGATTGGTCCGGGCTACTTCTGTTCTACCCATTTTCCCTGATGCTGCTGCTGGTTGCTCACTCGGTGCTCGAAGGCGGACTGCCTTGGAAAAAAGGAAATCAACGCACTCTGAGAAGGGTGACAGTCACCCGCGTCGATGAAGCAAAAACCTTTCTTACCGAATCATGAATCTGAAAGCATTGATATTGCCTTTGTTCATTGGTGGGACCTTGAGCAGCATTTATTTCCTGCCCAGCGTCGGCAAGGTGGCGGAGTCCGCCGTGAAAATGGAGCTTCCGACATTTTTGGGCGGCTGGGCCATGGAAACGATCCCTCCCACCGAGGCAGAGATTGGAACTTTGTCAAAAGACACCAAGTTCTCCAAGGCCGTTTGTAAAAAGGCGCGTCCGGGTGAGATCAGTGAGGATGGGTATTTGATACCGGATCGCCTCGATCTTTCGATCGTTCTTTCAGGAGCGGATATCAACAACTCCATCCATCGCCCCGAACGCTGCATGCCGGCCCAAGGGCATAACATCATCTCGTCAAGCGATCAGGGACTCAAACTGTCCAATGGCCGCCAGTTTCAAGCGAAGCGTTTGCTTTCCATCCAGCAAATCCCACTCAACAAGGAGCGGACGCAGCATGTGAAGTTCAACTGCGTGACGTATTATTTTTTCGTTGGCCATGATCGGGTGACCAATGACCATTTGGCGCGGACCATCATCGATATGAAAGACCGCGTGGTCCGTGGGATGGACCAGCGCTGGGCGTATGTTTCGGTCTCGATGTGGTATGGAAAACTGCCGTGGATCAAACAGGAAGTCACCGAAGCCGAAGCGGACTCGAAGCTGAAAAAGTTCCTCGCTGATTTCTCCGAGGAGCAGATTTCGTGGGATCAGATCACACGTTGAGTTGATCTACTTATCCGGAGGGGGCTCGACTTTAGCGCCCTTGAGGAAAGCAATAGTCTGGTCCAGATACGAGAGATATTCCGCCCGTTTGCTCGGTGCGACGCCTTGCGGAAGTTCCTTGGCCGCTGAGATTTCGTCGCGGGCCTTGATGAAATAGCCCAATGCCTCCGAGGGGCGGCGTGCGGTCCACGCTTCTGCCGCCATTTTTCCGATCAGAACGCCCACGCTATAATGTGCTCGATTGCCATTTTGCAGCGTCGCCGCAAATCGATAACTCTCCAAGGCGCCAACACGATCTCCGGCAGCTTCGCGGGCGGTGCCGAGACTTTCATGAATGGATAGTCGGGACTCGAGCATATCAGAAATCGTCCAGTGCATTTCCGCGACGGCGGTTTCGATTTGTTCGGCAGCGAGTTCAAGTGAGTTCAGCGCTGGAATTGGATCATGGGTGCTAAAAAGTCTCGCCCCTTTGCGCATGTAGTGAGTCGCAAAGGAGAAATGTCCCCGGAAGCCGGGCTCCATTCCTCCCTGGAGACGCAGGCCGAGCGCAAATGCTTCCTCAGCTTCTGAATCCCGTCGCAATTGGCTGAGCAGATTTGCCCGGCTGAGCGCCAAACCGGGATCGTAAGGATGAAGCAACGCCCCTTTTTGATAGTCGCTGAGAGCGGCTGCGCCCGCCTGTTCGAAATCCTTGCCAGCACCATCCAATGCGAGAGACTGGTAAATCGAAGCTCTTTCCTGATAAAATTCAGAGTTTGGCCAGATCCGGATCGCCGCACTCAGAGCATCGATTTTTGATTCCGCGGACGTCAGAGGTTGCTTACTGAAATAGGTGGGCCAGAGGATTTGCGTCACTTGGATTCCTTTCCATCCGAACGGGAGCAACATGAGGCAGCAGCCAATCGCGGCCGATGAAAGCAGGACTCGCGAGCCGTTCATCTGGAGAATTCCGCCACGATGCAGCGATGGCCGGGATATTTGTCCGAGACAAATCCCCAGCAACAGAATTCCGGGCATCAGATGAAACACAAAACTGAAGCACGATTGCACGGACATTCCTGCGAGTGCGGCCAGGCCGCCGAGCCGCCAGGCATCAGTAGAATCGTGGGAATCCCGCTGATCTTCGTCGAAATTGATTCTGAGAATCGCTGCCACGGCGAGCGTACCCAGCAACCCGATCAACAACGCGGCACCGATGAGTCCGTAATCGGCTGCGCTTTGGACCAGTTCATTGTGAACGAATTCGGGTTTGTGGGTGATAATGTCACCTTGGGCTTTTCCGTCGACGAATCTGAAACATTCCCAACTAAAACTCCGGCTGCCCCCGCCGATCGCCGGATGCAGGTTGATGCACGACAGCGCGATACCGAGGAAGTAAAGTCGACAGGTGTTGTCGAGCATTTCGGTAACCCCGGTGCCCGCGTGATGAGCCTCCTGAGCATGTTGCCAACCGATATAAAGATAGACGCCGATGGCGGCTCCCACGACAGGAATGGCGACCACTGCGGGGGCGAACCAACGCGCGGATCTCCTTCTTCCGATCATCAATGCCCCTGCGGCGAAGACTCCACAGCCAAGCGCCGCACCGAGAATTCCGCCTCGCGAATGGGTAAGCCAGACCGCGGCGAGACCGGCGGTCGCGATCAAACCCCACAAAATGCGGGTCGCGAGCGAGTGGTAGCCGAACGCTGCGGCGGCCCATAGTAATAAGGAGGAGGCAATGAAATAATTGGCAGCCTCATTGTAGTGAGCGAAAAATCCCGAGATCATCGTTTTCGCCGACCGTTCCCGGAAGATCGGGGTGAATGTGGGATCGATAACCTGCATACCAGCGACGACCACGTTCGCCAGCAGCAGCAGCGCGATGCCCCAGAACAGGATTTTTTCAGCCAGCGGATTTCCCGCGATTGAGCGGATGCTGATGAATGTTCCTACCACCGCGCAGACCAGCAAAAGGTCTGCGTGGCCAAGTTCTGCCACGGGTGAAATACTTGCCCTCCACGCGAACCAACCGGCCACCAATGTTCCAAAGGCAATCAGACCGAAATCAGCAGGTGATTTCTTGTTTTTCCAAAATGAAGGAACGGTGGTCAGCGTGGCGATGCCAAGAGCCAGCATGGCTGGTCCCCAAGACCACGTCCGGGTCTGTGGCCCGATCAAGACGGCCATCACCAAGGCAAGGACCAGAAATACGGAGGTAATGGCAGGCATTTTCGAATAATCGCAAAAGAGCTTAATCGCAAATTCCCACGTCGCAGCGAAACTTACTTCGCGCCTTTTCCAAATAACACGGCGGGAACGGTTTTCGCCAGAATTTGGAAATCCAGCCAGAGCGACCAATTATCAATGTATCGCAAATCCATTTCCACCCACTCTTCGAAGCTGGTGATTTGATTGCGACCGCCGGCCTGCCATTCGCAGGTGATTCCTGGTTTCACGCTAAGGCGGCGGCGGTGGGAAAATTCGCAAAATGCCTCCACTTCATAAAGCGGCAGCGGGCGTGGGCCCACCAGACTCATATCACCCATGACCACATTGAGAAGTTGGGGTAACTCGTCGATGCTCAATTTTCTGAGCAGTGAGCCGAATCGGAAGACCCGTGGGTCGTTGTCGAGTTTGAAAACCGGCCCATCCATTTGGTTTCCGTGCTGTTCCTTGATTTTTTCCAGGAGCTCTTCGGCGTTCGCCACCATGGTCCGGAACTTCCACATCCGGAAGGGTTGGCCATATTTGCCCGCACGCATTTGGGAGAAAAATACCGGCGCTCCAGGACTTTTCAGCATGATGCCGACAGCCGCGAATATCCATAACGGCAAAGTCAACAAAATCACCACAGCAGCACCGGCGCGATCAAAAGCCTCTTTGGCTAAGAGTTCCCACGACAGCTCCGGAGTCGAGCGCAGCACCAGCATTGGCTTGGTGCCGACCGCGTCAAACACCGGTCGTGCGATTTGCGAGCGGATGAACGATGCTGAAATCCAAGCTTCCACGCCCTGTAGCTCACAGGCTTCCACTGCCTGAGCGACTTTTTCAAATTCCGTGTTTTTTGCCGAGAAAATGACACGGCTCACCGATTCCTCCTTCAGCAGTTTGAAGAGCTCGGTGACCTCACGTTTGCCCAAATCGAAGTGATCGACGATCTTCCAATCGGAGATGATTTCCGGATCCAGATCGGCCAGGAGCTCTGCCATTTCACCATTCGAGCCGGCGATCACCACCCGCTCTTTGGTGGCGTCACTTTCGGTGCGCCGCATGAGCCACGAATGGGTTGCGCGATCCCGGAGGAGTAAAAGAACGAAAACAAGCAGCAGCCCTAAGGATAATGACAGCCGTCGCGCGTCTGCGATTTGGGCGAAAACGGCGAAAACACCGATGAACAGGATGATCGTGACCAAGGCCCGGATCAATTGCCAAACCGCTGAGCCAGCGCTCTTATGCTTCAGGTGCTCGTAAAAGCCGAATCGCTCCAGAAACAACGGGGTGAATGGCACTGCGATGTAGAGAACCCAATTCATCGATGCCAGCTTCTCCTCTTCCACTCCCATGTGTGCCCACAGACGCACGAAATTTCTGACGGTTCCGCCGATTAAGAACGCACCCCACACCAAAAGGGCGTCCGAGAGTTGGAGTACTTGGATGGTGAATGAGTCTTTGCGGCTGATAGCCATGGAGTTAGATGACGGATTGGTGTCAACGGAATTACCCTGAGGGCGCAAGAGTCTCCAAAATTTCGTTCGCTGCAATCGTAGATTACAAGGGAAGGGCCGATTTGGATCTTTTTGTCCCTGATCTATTCTTTACAATACGTTGCGAACGGAAATTTGAATTGGAAACTCGGCCGCAGCGTGCTGTTTTACCGCCGCCATGCGTCGATTTACCCTGCTGGGAACCTTTTTTGTGCTAATGGCAGCGGTTTTTTTCCTGTGGCAATATCGATTCGAGCGATCTGCTGACTTCCCTACCTACCGTCTTTCCGACCTTCGTAAGGGCTCGATGCTGGGGTCTGGAGCCGAATGGATTGACTCGGAAAAAGGTCCGAAACTCAGGTTACGGGTGGATCAGGCCCATTCCGGCATCGTAGCCAGAATGGAATTTCCGCAAATAGCGGCCATCAGTGCACTGCATGTCCGCTTCCAGGTTTCCGCCAAAAACCTGGCGCCTGGAAAAGAGTTTTGGGAGGACGGTCGAAGTATGATCGAATGGCACTCCAAAGGCGGCGGACCGGACTATGAAAATGACGGTTTCTTTTCCGTTCAACACGATCAAATAAGCGACGTCACCGAGTGTGTGCTCAGACCGGAATTTTCAAGCGCCATGCCGGTGTTGCGAATTGAAAACTTAGGTTCCACTGGAGAAATGGAGCTTTCAATGTTCGAGGCCACCGTGCTGCAAGAACGGGTAATCTGGAAAATCGGGCGCTGGTTTCTCATGGCGGCGTGGATCATTTGGATTGCCGCATGGATCGGGCCGGTCGGGGAGAAACGCTTCGTGCGTCCGTTGCTAGCCGGAACGGTTTGGATCGTCGTGGCGATTTATTTCGTGGTCCCAGGACCTTGGAAAATCCTCCATTCGTTCGAGCAGCCTTTTCAAATCGGTCCGGAAATTCGAAGCGTTTATCACGAACCCCATGTTCTGGATGCTGGAGTTGAAGCCCAATCCAATTCGGCAGGTCAGCAGACAAAGGAAATGCAGCCCGTAGGTAAAATTCCAGACAAGGGGGATATTGCCCTGCGGATCAAGCATTTGCTCGCCGAGGTACGTCCTTTGCTTCATTCACTGCTTTTGTTTGCTCCCACACTCGTGATGGCCTGTCTCGTTGGCCGCAGGGGAACGATTCTGCCGATGGCGCTTTTCGCTCTGGGAATCGAGCTGGCTGAATTTTCCTTTGGTTACGGCTTCGATTCGCAGGACGTCTTTGATCTGGTCAATGACGGTATCGGCATTGCTGCGGCGATATTGGTTTATCAGGTTTTAACGCGGTTCAAATCACCCGCATGGCTGATAGTATCAACGGCTCAGCAGTCGCTTCCTTTGGAGCAATGAAAAGCCATGGCGGAGGGTCTCCGTGGTGTGGAAATGAATCGCCGTAAATTCCGGATACTCCGTAATGATCCAATCGATGAATGCACGCTCGCCGGGTTGGTGGGCATAAAGATCGTCGCTTTTCCACTCGCCCGGCATTTCGCGGGTGAACGTTTCATGGATCGGGGCGAAATGCGAACGATGCCATAATCCGGTGTCGTGGATCGCGATCGTCGCTTCAGGTGCCAGTTGTGGAACGATGCGCGCAAAAGTTTCCATGTTGAGATCAAGTTCGTGAGCAGCATCGAAAAACGCAAAATCGATGGCTCGATTGCCGATATCCGCTGGGTCGAAATCCGTTTGTGATTTCGCAATAAATTTAAACCGCCTGTCGAAAGTGAATTCCGTCTTTGCCCGTTTGATGGAATCCTCTGCGATGTCATAACTGTAAAGTCTGCCATCCTCCGGCATCGCTTGCAGGAAATTGAAGGCGCTGTGGCCGTGGAAGAATCCGAACTCCACGATGACCTTCGGACGCAGCGTGCGGACGATCCCAAAAAGAGCGATCGCCTCATCTCTTTGCAGCGGGCCGATCGCGTCATTTTCCTGATAAGACAAAAGATGGGACATGCCGATCCGGCTCGTGCGCCCAAGAATCACCGAGGAAAAGCCCACAAGACTCCGGAACAAAGGTGATTGATAGAAAAGCCTGCGGATGAGGGACTTCAGGGAAGATGTCATAAACTTTGATCGATGGTGGCTGGAATTCACATTTTACCCAATCGTCCCCGCCACCCGTGACGGATGGCTCGCACCAGGAGGGGAAGACGTGACGGTCCGTCGAGTATAACTGCCGCGATGGTATAGGCCACGGCCATGGCAACCGCCTTGATGTCGCCCGACTGCTGACGCTTCAGCCACACCATATTGCGAACTTTGTAATAGAGTTTCCAATCCGCCAGGCCCTTCTCGAAGAAGAAATTTTTTCCCAGAAAATGCCACTGAATGACGTTTTCCGGACCCGGATGATCCATCACCGCGCCACGCATGGCTGCTTGATAAAATCCCGCCTGTTCGATGCGCCAGGGATATTCTTCGTCCTCTCCGCGAATGAACAAATCGCCATTCACCGGTCCCACCACCTCACGCACTTCACGGGGAAGCAGAGCCCCCGTCCACGTGATGCGGCTGCGGACGCTGCTGCCTTCAGGAAACTCCTTCTCATCCCAGACAAGCCGCCAGCCACCATCGCCATCATCAATGAGAAGAGGCCATGTGAAACGTCCCGTCTTCGGATCGATCTGGAGTGCATGTCTAACGACTTTCGGATTCCATTCTCCTTCGAGAAGCGCTTCCACCGCTCCGTTACGAGGCCATGAATCGTCATCGAGGATCCAAACAGCCTCGGCGCCTTCGGTAAACGCCATTTCCATCACTGCTCTAACTCCTCCCGCGTTTCCTAGGTTCTCCTGCATGCGGTGGACCACGAGTTTGAAGGGCAGATCCTTGAGATTTTCGAGAACCGCCACCGTGTCATCGCTGGAAACGTTGTCCGCGACCATCACCCATTCCGGAGGACGGGTTTGCCGGGCCAGAGCCATGACACACGCCTCGGCCGTTTTCGCCCGATTCATCGTTGCGAATACGGCGGCTACCCGGATGCTGTCAGTTGGTGGCTTCATCAATAATTTGCTAGATCAGCTTGAGCAAAGCCTTCACGCCGCGCGCGGTGACGGACAGCACTCCATCGACGAGCCCTACCAGATAAGGGTCCTTGAAAAAAGTCACACCATACGCCCGGCGGATCGCACGTGATTCGACATGCTGGCGCTCGGCGGCGAGGATGACATCCATGTCCCGGGTCTTCTCCAAATGCCGCTGCGAGGCATTTCCTCCATGCATCCTGAAATCCGCCACGGGGATGGATACATGCTCGAACTTTTTTCCAAGCGAATCGAGTCGCGCGTAAAATTCGCCATCCATTACATAGTGGAAATCCTTCCGCAGCCGGTGGCCATCCGCGATGACTGATGATCTTCGGTAAAACGCAGCCGTCGATGGCACATAACAATGATGATAGATATGAACGAATGCCGACCACCGCGGCACCTTCATCCGTCGCATCAGCCTGCCGGGTTCATCGACGAAATCATAATCACCATAAACGACATCCGCATCGGACCGTTTCAAAGCACTCAAAATTTCCGCCAGCGCTCCTGTCTTCAACCGATCGTCCGCGTTCAGCCAAATCACCCAATCACCTGCTGCCCGATCAAAGCCCTTGTTGATCGCGTCGGACATTCCATCGTCAGGTTCCTGCACCCAGATGACGTGCGGAAATCGCGAGGCCACTTCAGCGCTTTCGTCCGTCGATCCCGCGTCGAAAACCAAGTGCTCGACGGTGACTCCGGTCTGGTCCGCCACGCTTGCCAGACAGTCATTGAGAAATCGACCGTAATTCAAGTTGGGTGTGATGATGGTGAAATCCATGGATGGGTAAAACGGAGCTAGGCGTTCATCGCGAGCAATTGCGCCGCAATTCTATCCGCATGCAGGCGGGCACTCCAGTTTTTTGAAATGGAAACCGGATTTCTACGATCTTGGTCCCAATTCGCCAGTTCATCTCTCAAGGCAGCCAGATGCCCTTCCACATCGTTTGGGACAGCCAGCGTCCCTGACTCGTCCGACACAAACCACTCGAAGCTCGCCATCGAGGCCGATCCTCCGGCCACCACTGAACAGCCGGAGCACAATGCCTCGCCCGCCGCAATTCCGAAACTTTCGAATGCGGACGGGCTGTAAAAAATCCGCGAACTCCGGAGGACTGCGGCAAGTTGATCGCGATTCAAACGTCCCCGCAGGAATACACGGGCTTGGAAACCGGGCGGTAGGGACCTGTGCCAGCTCTCGAGTTCCGTCGTCCGCTCTCCGATGATTTCTATCAAAACTTCAGCGTCCGTTCCGAGAAGTCGTTGAAACACTGCCCGCATGAGGCCGGGGCGCTTTTGAATCTGTTCCTGCCAGCGGCCGACACTGGTGATTTTTCTAACTTTTCCCGGGGCGTATCCGATAAAATCGAAGGACGGCTCGACCGCATGGGGAATCACTTTCACGCGGTTTGCGAGGCTGGTCCCGCCGTAGGTTCTGCACAGTTTTCGATAGTGATCCGCTGCCGCAGGGGAGACGCATGCGATCACGTCCCCTTGCTTCAGGTGGGCGGCCCGCAGCGGGTCGGTCGCCAGCAAGCCGATGGTCATGCCCCGCAAAACCCTTTTCAAGAAAGACGCCACACTGCCGTATTCCTGTCCAAGTCCCGATAGAATCTGCTGCTCTTCCAGCCATCCTGAAAACCCTGCCAACGGGCTGATCAAGCCACCGTTGTCCTGATTCAGAACCAGAAAGATTCCCGCTTCATGAATGGCCTTGGCGACTTTTCGAAATCTGGGACTCCCCCAAGCATAGAGCACTACGCCATCGAGCTGATGGCTTTTCCACCAAGCGGCGGATTCGAGATTGGCAAACTTCGTCCGTATCAAATCCGCGTCGTCCTCGGGTTTCCGTTCGCCTGGCATGACCGCCCGCGACTCGCAGCCGATCGATTGGAATCCGCGACAGAGCAACCCGCTATCCCGGGCGAAAAAATCAGGGCCACCGCCAAATGCGACGGGCGTGCAGGTGAACCAGCGCTGTGTTTTCCCTGAAATCACTTGGTGAAGATCACATTGCAGTTCGCTCCGTAACGAAGGAGCTTCGGAAATTTCGCGAACAGCCACGAATCCAAACGGCGCACGGAATCTGAAAGGAATTTGAAACGATCGGAAACGGCTTTCATCGGGTAGCCGAGGAAATTGAACATCTGTACCTCACAGCTTGTGAAACCTTCGGACATTTTCTCAAATTGTGATAGATAAAGATTGCTCTCGTCCTCCAGTTCATGCTTCGCCATGCGGACCGCACGAATTGCCGCAACTAACAAATTGTGGCCGATCGGCTCGAAGATGAAAACCAGCCGTCCCCCGGGCTTCAGAACGCGCAAGGCCTCCTCGCACAGCCCCGAAGCGTTGTGTGCCAAGTGGTGCAGTGCCGCCTGTCCCCATATCAGGTCGAAAGATCCATCGGGGTAGGCGGATAGATCGAATGCATCTCCCGCCACGTAAGAGAGGCCTGGCAGGCGGGTCAACCGTTCTTCGATTTCCGGCCCGCTGGCGGCATATAAATCCAACCCTATCACTTCCGCTTGGGGAAATGTCTCCGCTAGCAGACCTGCAAGTTTACCAAAACCTCCGCAAATTTCCAATGCCCGTTTCCCGCTTAGGTCGATTTTGCACAATTCTCCATACCCAGCCAGAAACAATGGTCGGTCGGACGGTGGAAATCCCCCTACGGCTGGAAGCATCGCCTCCGCTCGCGGATCGGAAGAATTGATGGGGTGTATCAGGTGCATCATGTGATCGAAAAATTATGATAGTGATAGATTGTGATCCGGCTTATAAAAATCGAGCGATTTACGGCTGGCGCATTTTGTAGCGGATCGATGATGAAAGCGCCTTGAATGGGTATTCGATCAATCGGTACCAAATCCACGCGATTCCAATGGAGATTCCGATGCAAATAGCGACCACGATCATCTGGTTGAGAACGGATCCGGAATGTTCCCCAAGAATCGAAATGAGCGGATCCTTGATCACCGGATGAAGCAGGTAAAGTGAGTAGGAAATCACTCCAAGTTTCAAAAATGGTTGTGGAATAGGGCATTTTACGACGCAAATGAGGATCGCGGTCAACGCCCCAACCATCGCCTGTGGTTTACCCATGCTCAGAGCGCAAGCCATCGCCGAAAGAATGATTCCGACAATGAACCAACTGCTTTTGATTTTATGGGTTGTCTTGAGAAATGTAAGGATACCGAACGTAAAAAGCGGAAGATGGGGAAGGAGCCAGACTCCTGAAATGGGAAGAAGAGAAAGTAACAGAAATGCGCCGAGAATGATGATGCTCCTGATACCCTTTCCGGGCAAATGAAACGGTAAGACTCCGATGAGCAGATAAAACTGCATTTCGATCGCGAGACTCCAGAAGACATTGTTCAGCCAAGGCACTCCGGCGATCCCGCTGACAAGGAGCAGATGGGAGGTGAAAATACCCAGCGCGTTTGAAGGGCATCCGGAAATTGAAAGGCACTTCAAAATCATGAGGATGATCACCGTGGCCGTATACGGCGGATGCAAGCGGGTGATCCTCTTTGCAAGGTAGCGGGGAAAGTCGGTTGGGAATTGATAGGAGCCCATTTCAAGAGCATATGGGATTATGTATCCGCTGATTACGAAAAACACATCCACTCCGAGCCATCCCCAATGACAGATTTCCCGAAACCAAGTGGGCTCCATTCCCACGGTGAAATGGACGATTGCAACACTGATGGCTGCAAAACCGCGCAATGCATCAAGGACTTGCAGACGGTCTTTTCCGGTCGCATTGCCCTTTGATTGTGGAATTGGAGTGGCGACGACGGACCCTGCCGGATTCTGATCGGGATTCCCACTCTCGGGCGAGGCCGGAATTCCTTCTTTGATTAGATCTGTCACGCGCTTGTCGGTAAGTCTTTCCGGTAACAGAACTGTCCTTTCGCCATCATTATTCCGCCGGCGAGGGTTAATATCAGTGCGATACCCGATATGGTAAAGCCCGTTGTCCTCATTGGAGGATTGTAACGCATCTCGACCACCGCCGGCTTGCTATCATCGGAGTTCCCCAGATTTAGCAGCATGCTGGCATCCGTTGCGCGCTGGACCGCACTCCACTTTTGTGAAACGCCTTCTTTCAAGCGGTATTCCCAGCCTGTGTCTTGGTTTTCCGCGATGCGAAGCCAGTGAATTCCCGGTGGGACTTCAATCCTGCGCGTATTCTCCAGGTGGCTTGTTTCCTCTAATTCAACCCAGTTGCTTTGAATCCCCGGCTTAAAGAAAGCTTCTTTCATGGATCCTGAGCCGAAACCAATATACCTCGGGACAGGCGTCGGATTCTCATAAAGCGTCATGGATGGGCTGTTCCAGATTTCTTTCCAAGCAGCAGAAACGTCGGGATTCCCGGGGTAGGTGATCAGGTGGGTCACTCCCATACGGCCGAGGATGACGGGGTCGCTTGTATGATTGGAAACGAGGAGCATTCCGTTGGGCATGATGCTGTCATAGCCATGGATGGTTGGAATACCATATGGGCTGAGCGTGTTAGGGATGAATGGAGTCATCGCCATATGTGATCCGGACATCTCCATCATGGTTGCAACTTTACCTGCACCGACGTTCGTGCGGAGGGCTTCGGTTTCAGGAGTGTTTGCAAACAGGGGGGCCTTCGCGGGATCTACGTAAGTGATCCAGCGGGCGCCAAAAAGAGAGACCTCAAGAATCACTACGCAAGCTACTACCGTTGAGCCGCGCTTTCTAAGCTTCGCGCATTTCCCGGCAGTCATCCTCAGTCCCGCCAATCCCGCAAGGAAAAGTGCCAAGGGGACAGCCTGTTGGGGGCTCCAGATGAAAAGGTCCCCCATAAACCTGTCGGCGCGCGTCTGCATCCATTCGCGGAAGTATCCAAAAGAACTGCCTGCGGAAGGTTCCACGATTTTGTGATAGAGAAAGGCGTGGACTCGATCCGCGTTGTATTTGATGAGGACGCTGATCGCGAACCACACGGTCATTCCGATTCCCGCGAGTGCGCCACCTATGGCGGCGAGGCGTTTCCGGATTTCGGACGAGGCATGCTCCATGAAGTGTACAAACGCAATGATGCCGCCGAGGATATACAGGAGGAGTAGTCTCTGATACAGAAGCCGGAGAAGGGGAGTGAGCGGGAGCAGAAGTCCGATTGCCATCAGAAGTCGCGCCAACATCGGGGTCTGCCGGCGGAAGATGCAAATGTAGGCGATCAGGACCGGAAGAGAACCAAAATAGGCGATGTAAAAGAGTTCGCTTTTGAAAATCTTAAGTAGATCAATAGTCTCACATCGGCCAAGTATGGATGGAAACCATTGTAGTGGATATGCGGCCAAATTCGCCAACGGTTCCATCAAGCCTTTGGGATAAACTCCCATTTCGGCTGATCCGTGCATGCCCATGTGTAGCCCGAGTTTCGTACTGGTCACGAAAGCGTCCCCGCAAGGAAGGAACATCATCGCAGCCATACCCAATCCCAATAGGACCCAGGCGGTATAATTTCCCAGCAAACGCAATTGAATGGATGGGGAACGACCGATCCGGGATGCCTGTTCGGCCCAGACAGCGAAAATTACAAGCATGACATAGGCCGCGTGCTGCAGTGTCCCACCAAGGAATGCCATCGCCATGAAAAACGGCACCAGGCCCCAGAAAGATGATCTTCCTTTTCGAAAGCCGTCGATTGCCCAAAGTATCCAAGGAACCCAACAAAAAGCTCCGAGAGTCCAACGGTGATAGATCCATGTAATGAATTGTGAGTTTGCTGCATATGTCAAAGCACCGCACGTCGCCCACAGTTGACTGATGGATCGGCCGCGCAGGAAAAGCTGCATTCCCACAGCAGCAAGCATGACCTGCCCCATGATTCCTAGATGCCATGCCGTCCAGAAATCGAACCATCGATGAAGTTGCATGGTCCAATCATAATAGAGCGCCATGGTATTGGCATATTGCGCGGTACCTCCATATGTCAGCGAACTCCATCCCAGCCATCCTTCCTTGCTATAGCTATCCGCAGCAACCATTCGATAGGGAAGGTATTGATCCACAGCATCGGATACGATATGGTTCTTGGCGGTGACATGTTCGTTGGTCCCGCGCCAAGGCTGCATCATTTGATTGAGGACATCCAATGGGGCCAGATTCTTTCCAAGGAGCCACCATGGCGAAAACCAGGCGAGCACGACCAGCAGGCATACGAGCATGCCGGCAATCGGTAGTTTTTGATTTTTAATTTTCAATTTCAGGGGAATGGGAAAATGGGGAGTGACGAACGCGGCGAGTGACTGGCATTCGATAGCGATGCGGGTGGCATCTGATATATGGAGAACTAACCGATGGCGCGGTATCGAAGCACTGTCCAAAGGGCCATTACGCCATGTTTCCAATTGATCTTTTTTCCCTCATTGTTCTTGCGCGGATGATAGGAGATCGGGACTTCGGCAATGTGGATATTCCGCTTAAGTAGTTTGACAGTGACTTCGGGCTCCCACGAGAAATCATCACATTCGATGGCGATACCTTCCAACGCCGACCGGCGGAAGCATTTATAGCAGGTTGGCTCATCGGTCAGGTTGGATGCGGTCAGCAGATTCGTCCACTTGGTGATCATGACCCCACCGAGATAGGCGAGGACGTAGGAGTGGGGGTGCTTCCCGGTGATGAGTCCGCATACTCCCGATCGATTGAGCGCCTTTTCCCTGAGGATTCGCGAACCATATACAACCATTTCTCCATCAAGAATCGGACGGATGACATCATTAATGTCGCTTGGATCATACTCGAGATCCGCATCCTGTATGATCAGGATATCGCCGAGCGCATTGGAAATACCCGTTCTGACGGCGGCCCCTTTACCCTGATTTCTGTCATGGATGAAGATTCGGATGGATCTGTCATCGGATTGTTTGATGAATTCCAGGATCCGCTCGTGGGTTCCATCCGTGGAACCATCATCGACGACAATGATTTCTTTTATTACTCCGTCAATAAGCTGCAGTTCCGCGACTTTTTGAAGAAGTTGGGAAACCAGCCGTTCCTCGTTGTAGGCCGGAATGATGATGGAAAGAAGCATAGATGAATCTTGGGGTGTTGACAGTCACGTCAGAAAAAATCAGCTCTCCTGAGCCGGACTCCAGCCTTGGCATCGTTTTTCGCCGATTGGGGCATGAATGTCCAGGAACCACCGGGACGGCATCATCACCTGCTGATCGGGCTTTTTGCCGAGCCAGGCCGCCCACCACGAGTAGCTGCTGTTCGCGATGATGTGATGCCCCGCCAGACTCATGAGATGAAGGTCCAAAAGTGGTGATACTGGGAAGTGATGGCGAATAACCTCAATATCATGACTTTGGAAATGTTCCGCGCACCATTCAGGATCGTCGGAAAATATGAAAAAACGGGTGTTACCGATGGTCTCCCGCATTTTTTTCATGGAGCTATGATAATAGTGGAGATCGCATAGATCGAGATTCGGATTGCCGATATAGTCGCGGCGGCGGACATGGACGGCTACGGTTCCAGTTTGGCGCAATTTCTCCGACAATTCTTCGCAGTTTCGTTCCAGTCCCAGTTGGTGCGTGGAAAGTTCACTGCGTATTTGGTCTTCCAGATGAGCGAAATAGAGTGGAGTTTGGAAATATCCGAATACCACGCAGTCGGCGGGGGCGTCTAGAAATGAAGGGTCGAATGATTGGTTTCTCTCGTCTTCCCGGAGGATGGGAACCCCAATGTATTCCCAATAATGTTTGCCAGTAAGCTTCAGAATCGCGCGTGCTCCCAAGGAACAGCGCCGGACAATTCTCACCTTGCCGGCCGCTGGCCCGGGCAGGGTCTTCAAACAGTTTACCTGTGCCCAACCGGCTTCGTTGAACCATGAACCATCCATCACAAGCGGAACTCCATGTTTTTCCGCTAACGCCCTACCGAGTGCATACTGGAAGAGATTGTTTCCAAGCCTACCGAGCATTACGATCCGGATCATTGTCTGAATTCGATTCTTGTTTGTGATAGGGATCGCCTGACCGTTGGGAGATCGGGTGGGGACGAGCTTTGGTCATTCAATTCATCCGGCCCTTCCTAGCGGCGACGATCCCCAATCCTGTTTGGCATCCGAAATGGTTTTTTGCCTCATGGGATCGATAGTCCACATTCTCGTGAAGCACTCCATTGTCATCCACATAGCAGAAGCGTTCGATGGTCCAATCTTTGCCGAACCATTCCAGGAGTGTAGCTGCGGCGAAGATGCGGTGGGCATTGAACTCCACCCGCTGAGGTCCGATTGGTGTGGATAGATAAAACATGCCACCCGGAGCGACCATGCGTTTCAATTGTTCAAGGCCTTTCAGATGCCCGTCTGCGTCAATCGGATCGCCGTACCGGCCCATACCGAAGTGCTCGATGGTGTGCAGACATGAAAGCGATTCGGTCGATTCCAACCATTCGTCGGGGAGAACATCCATCAAATCCAACTGATGAAACAACACGTTTTTGATAGGCTGAGGTTGTGGGCGTATATCAATCACCTCCACCTGTCTGAAAACCGCGAGGTGACCGATGAATCCATCGATCCGTGATCCCACATCGATGTGGCGCATTGGATTGACTTCGTGAATCCATCTGGCCACTTCCAAATCCTGTTGGAAATAGGCTCCAAGGGATCCGCTGGACTGCGACCATTCATCGAGAATCGGAAGTTCGCGACCCCAGGCAAAATTCCCGGATAGGGCCGTTCGGAATTGACGGCGGCTGTCCCGATATCGTCCCAGTTCGGCCAAGGATTTGACAAAACGTTTGAGATCGAAACCGAAGACGCGCATCCAATGCGAAATGTCGGACATGAGTTGAATCAGTTATATTATTGGAATCAGCGTTCGGCTACCAAGCCTTGGAACGCCTGAATCATCTTGTGCGCCACCTGATCGGATGCGTATGCGGTCCGCAAGTCCAGCCCACATTGGTAGATCTCTTCGGGGGACATGGCCGTGACTTCGTCCAATGCTTTGAACAGGCTCTCCGGATTATCCAAAGAAAAACGGCCTTTTGAGGTCGCTACGCTGAGAATTTCGCCCACAGAAGTTTCCGCGACGTGGCAAACCGGCGTTCCAAGATAATACGCCTCCAGAGCTGGCAGCCCGAAACCTTCGATCTCAGAGGGCAAGATCAGCGCCCGGGCGCAAGTATAGGCGTCTCTCAATGCTGCATCTTCAAGAAATGGGCGTCTCACGAGTGTCTGTGAGCTGGCAAGCAGAGGACTGACCTCCGCAGGAAGAGTTCCTATCAGATGCAAGGTTGGCAGGTGTTTTCCATTCTGCTCGGCTTCCAACCACCATTTCACCAGCTGTGCGGTCCGTTTGTGGGGTTCCCGTGATGCGAGGTGGATCACATAATCTTTTTTGCCCGGATTCATGGGCTGGGGGATTTCCTCATAGAGGCAAGGTTCATAAGTTACCGTGATCTCTTTTTCAGGAATTCGATGGCGGGTCATGAACCGCCGGATCTGCTCTTTGGATGATTCTGAAACCGTCAGGATCAGATCGGCATCCCTGAGGGTGAACTTGAGCATCCAAGCCCAGTAGGCGTAATCCTTGGATTTTCGCCATTTCGGATAGTGGTCCTCATCATACTGGATGATGGTGTCGTGAATGGTCACCACTGAGGGTTTGGAGAATTGGCTGATCCATGGCAGATAGCCTTTTGGAAAATAATGGATATCCGGTGCCTTTTCTGAAGATTCAAACAAGGGGTGAAAATGATCTGTCAACAATCTGACAAATTTGTTCCGTGTTCCCCATGGCAGGATTTGGCATTCGATATCTTCTGGGGGTTGCTGCGATGTTTGGGATGTGATGGCATGAACATCGATTTCATCAGTCTTTTTCAATGCTGCCATCACGACTTGCGACATTCTTGAAATCCCGAAGCTCCGGTCATGTCCCGGATTCTGATCGGCAAGATAAATTTGAATTCGGAGACGACGACGCCTATCTTCGGTGATTTCCTTACGAGGTTTGTCGAGTGCCCGCACTTGACGGGGACGACCAGCCATTCCGCCAAAGGTAGTGACGATATTTTCGGAATAGCCATCGATTTGATAGATTGAAAGGAACCGTTCACGGACCAGGAAAGCACGGTCTATCTGTGGCTGCTGACGAATTGATCCGCAGCACATCAATAAATTTTCCGAGAGACTGCGGGGATCTCCAACCGGCGAAAGATAGCTATGATCCTGAGGCAATACGCCTCGGACGCCGTCAGACGAGGTCGCGACAATCTGCATGCCAAAGGACATCGCTTCCACAACTGTCAGTCCGAAACTTTCCCAGCGGCTCGGAGCCAAAAATATGTCGTTGTTGTTAAAGCATTCATATTTCTTATCACCTGTCAGGTAGCCCTTTTCGATGACGGTGATCCGATCCGGCCATTTGTTCAGAATCGATTTCGTGACTCTATCAAATTCGCAGCGTGTCGATTCACTGATTCCTCCCGCGAATGTGATTTGAAACCGCCAAGCCGGGTCTGAGGTATCCAGCGCGATTCGAAGACACTCAACGGCGTCGAGAATTCCCTTTTCCTCTGTACCATGTGAAAGGAAAAGAATCCTGAAACATGGGGTGTCGGAGATCCTGATTTTCTCGTGATTGGCGCGGATCAGGGGAAGAACCTTGGAGTCAAAATCAGGACAAGGATCTTCGATGCCATTGTAAATGACGTATTGTTTTTGGGAACCGACGGCGAGCAGGTCCCTCTGGGAGGTATCAGAAACTGCGATTGAGGCAAAGGGCTCATCGAGCACCCATCTGCTGACGCAGCGCGCGACAAGATCGATCCATCCAGGCCCATCAAGTGACATTCTGTCTGATCCATGTGCCCATTCGCCCTGGCCGATCGCGTGCCAGTGAAAAACCACGCGGGAATAGAAGATCCGGAGAACGGACAATAGGACCCAGTCCCGCAGAACCGAACTCCATTTGACCGGGCCCGGTACATAATAGAGAATGGGATTGCGGGTGTGTAGCCTTGCGATGATTGCCTTCGCCAAATATTTCGGAGTCAGCAATATTTTGCCGAGTGAGCTTTCTCCGATATCCTCGAGAGTGTTGGAGAACTTGGCGTTGATATGGAACACTTCAAATTTCTCCTTGTTCAATCGGAGCGCTTCCAATGCCAACATGACCATCCTGCTCTGCCCATGCTCAGGAGGCGGGACCTGGGCAAAGACAACAATTGGGATCCGGGGGTTGGAACTCATGAATGAAAGGTAGGTATGATCGTGACGGGGGGACTGTGGGGAAATGGCGGATAGAATCCTCGGGCAGTTAAAATCAAATCTAGCGAGATTTCCAGATTTCGAAGCCTGTGAATCTGGCACTCAATTCAAACGAATTCCTGCGCAGTTCTGCTTGGTAATCGCCTTGCTTGTAGCGCAGGTCTGGCCGATTCACCACAACCAGATCTGCGAACATCAGACTGCTGGGTGCGTCGGTTTCCAAGATTTGGACTGAGTTGACAAGCCGCGTCCCACCAGCCCGATAGGCATAATATCGGGTGGCGTTCATATCCGCCTGCCACAAAATCTTCTTGTCCTGTTTCAATGCTTCAACCGCAATTTCGGTGGCGCGACGATAGTCATCACGGGAATGGCGTTCGAGAAATCTCAACCCCAGACAAGATATGAGGGAAAACAGCAACGCGATGCAGGCGACTATCCGGACCAACGGTTTTTTCGGCTCCGCCGTTTCGAAGGCGGCGGCAATTGGCAGCAGAACAGCAGGAATTGCGGGGCTTAAATGGCGGCCGAGAACTCGGAAATCCATCACTTGTCCGACGATTACCAGTATTAGAATTGGTAATATGACGGCACAAAGTGTGCCGAAAACAATCGAGCGTGGGGTGGTCCGTATCCAGCCACGCAAACCGCCAAGCCAGGCAATGAAGATGCAGGCCAGAGCGGGGACGAGAATCGGCAATGAGGAAATCAGCGCTTTCGGAGAGATTCTCAGTTCGTTACGCCCAGGTCCCAAACCAAGTAGGCCGATCATTTCATAGAAACCGAAGAAAGTGCTCATCACACCCCCGGTGTCATTCCCGGATGCCCTATAGCCCTTGAGGAGTGTGTAAACATAGTAGCTGCCAATAATGGCGGCAGCGCAAATCCAAGGTGAGATTCTGATCCAAAAACGTCCGTTCCTCAGCCAGTCCGGCCGGATGATGAAAACTCCAACCCACAGCCCTAACGACCAAACGGCTGCTGTGAGACTGCTCGCGGCGAGCAATAGGCTTGCAGCAGCGGTGGCATGGAGTCCGTGCAAGTCGTTTTTATCGCGTCCGGCCGCTACTTTGAATATTGCTGCTGCTGCCAGGGCTCCCCCGGCGATTTGCATCGTGTAAGGACGTAATTCGCCGACATAATAGAGCACGAATGGTGAAGTCAGACATATCAACGGCCAGAATCGGACCCGTTTGAGTGCCAGAACCGCGATGACCAACCACGGTATATTGATCGCCCGAAGTGCATATTCGCTGTGGGCTCCGAGCTTCTCCCATGCCCAAAGCAGAAACATGTAAACCGGCATTTGGATGTCGGATCCGCCGATTCGCCGGGTCATGAACCACCAGTCCTTGAAAGTGGGCATGAGCGCTTTGAAAGCCGAGCTGCCTTCATCCATCCAGAGGCTTTGATTCGTGATCGCAGCGAGTCCGACAATGACTGTCACCGCGATCAGCAATGTCAGATGGAGGATGTGATTGTTTCTGGTTTCGGGGGATAGCATGACGTTTTCAGAGGTCTGAACGTGATCGTTTCGGAAAGGGTATATTCGGCCTCTCACGGTCCCAACGTTTTCAGCTGCCGGACCAGTTCAATTGCCTTGATGGCAAATTTGGACAGAGGTACTGATGGTTCACCACCGAATCGTTTGAGGAATCTGATGGGTATTTCCCCGTGGCGTAGTCCCGGTGTGCGACGGAGTACCACCGCCAGAGCCACATTTGCTAGAAAAAAGTCTGCGGGAATGGCTTCATAAGCGGGTGCGCAAGCCTTGGTGCGCATGAGCCGATAGGGGACGTTCGGGTCCACGCAATCGACCCGCCCCAGAATGCGTAAATTCCATCGCAGGACATAACTTGCGAGGATTCTGCGGATTCCATCCTCGCGTGACCTCCTGCCATAGATCACATCGAAATCTCCGCGCTGCTCCCAGAACTGATGGAAGAACCTTGGATCGCATTGGCCGTCCGAGTCGATTTGAAAGACGAACGGTATGGCGCGTTCACTGGCAATCCGATAGCCTTGCATGCACGTTTGCCCATGCCCCCGGTTTTCCCGCGTGAGAACCTCCAGACGCTCTCCCAGCTCCGCACGGAGGGAATGCAGATCGGTCAGTGTTTCATCGGTGGAACCATCATCGATCACGAGAAAAATGAAGTCTTGTGAGCATTTTTTCAGCTCAATGAACCACTCAGTGAGCACTTTTGTTACTGCCGCATGCTCGTTGTAAACGGGCATCACGATCAGAAGCTCGGTCCGGCGGTCGGGCATTGAAAGATTTTGTGAAAGCTGATTGAAGCGATGGATTTGGATCACCAGGGCCTGCCGTGGGTCATCATCCTTTTTGCCACCCGTCTGATCTGGTAGGTTTTCCGTAGTAGTTTCAGCAAATTCGCATTTTTGAGAACCAGAGGGAGTTTTCTCGCATCAATGTGCTGGCGCTGTGCCTGGAGTCCCTCATCGATCATCCTCTGCCAGTGCCGTTGTGTGGTACTATCCTCATACCAACGGAAACCTGCCAGGGCCTCGGAAACATAGCCGAAATGATAGCCAAGTCGATAAAGGCGCAGGTAATATTCCCAATCCATGCAATTCCGATATCCGACATCCAGCAGGTGGCCCGCATCGATGATCTCTCTTCGATAAATGGTGGATGTCGAGGGAATGCAACATCCTACAAACAAGAAATCCCACTCATCCACTGGCGTATCATATTTTCTCCGGATCGGGGTTTTGTCCTCTTTCACGTAGATGCAGTCTCCATGGACCACATCGGCATCAGGATGTTTTCGAATGTATTCCGCCACTTTTGAAAGTGCGCCCGGAAGTAAATAGTCATCGCAATTAAGCCACATGATCCAATCGCCTGTGGCTTTGCGGAAACCCTTGTTGATCCCGTCACTCATGCCTTCATCAGGTTCGCTGGACCATTGAAGATGGGGATAATGACCGATCACCTCCAGGGTTTGATCGGTTGATCCCGCATCCACGATGATGTGTTCAATTTCAATACCTTCTTGTCGCAGGACGCTTTCAATGCATTCCTGGATGAAACTTCCTTGGTTTAAACTCGGAGTGATGATTGAAAACTTCATGATTGCAGACGGCGGGACACTGCCCTCTGTCGATGGATTTTCCAAGGCATTCTTACCGACCTGATTGACAGGGGCCCGATCCCATCCCGAGCGGGAAATCAGGGAGTAACTGTCACGCGCAACCGGAGGAACCGCCCTTTCGGGGCTTCCTGAGGCACCGGCAGGCTTACCACTGGAGTCGTGTTGGCGCCATTTGCATCGATCACAACCGGTGCCAGGTTGGGGACGGCTTGCCAATTACTGAGATCATAACTCTCCTCGATCACATAGGTCCGGCCTGGGGTTGCTGTCCAGCTCAGGGTGACTGCTCCTCCGGTTTGGGATGCTATTGATAGCTTGAGGACCGAGTGCGCGTCATCGGGATCGGTGCCTGCGATGATTTCAAACGAATCCGACATGCCATCGTTGTCACTGTCACCGTCGGTGCTCGCTAGCGACGTGCCTTGAGTGGATGGCTGCTGATAGGTCATCTGGATTTCGGCAGGCTCCAACTCTCTTGGAAAGATCCTGACATCGTCGAGGCTTCCCCGGTAATGGGCGGTGCCGGGTTGGGTGGAGCCTCCAAAAGATACCGGAGAATTGGTCACCGTAGCGACAGTGGCGGAAATCGCCGAAGAGGGTGTCTCCGGGAGTCCGTCCACATAGATTTTGGTTTCGGCGATATCGGTAGTGCCGTTGTGATCGTGGTCGGCCACGACCACGGCCAAGTGGTGCCAGCGACCATCGTTTAAATGCGTGGAACCTTCAATCTTACCCGGTAGGGCCTCGATACGGGTCACAAGAGCGCCCGGTGAGTTGGGAGGCTGGCACAGGCGAACTGCAAAGGACTGGCCGGATGTCACGTCTCCATAGCTAAACAGCGTTTGGTTGTCGGTTGGGAGGGCATCCGGTGAAGGTTTCACCCAGCAAGTGAAAGTGCGCGGGGCGGCTCCTGTAGGGATAGCCAAAGATGGGAAAACCACCTGGTCATCCACGCCATCGAATCGAAGGCCCATTCCATATCTCCCGGTGATCCAGTTTGCGTATTCCGGCGTAGTTCCGCCGAGTATCCCCGCTGGCTGCGAAGGAGTCCCGCTGACATGGAGAATGGTTCCTATCCCTTCGTCCAAGGGAAGCCAGATTTCGTTGTCCAGAAGGACCGAGGCAGTGACCTGAGAGGTGGACGGGGCGAATTGGTCGAAGGCTGTGTAGGAGAATCGATCAAATCCGATGAAGCCGGGCTTCGGGGTATATAAAATCTTGCCGCTGCTCAGCGAGGCGGTACCGGTCGCGGGTGGGGAGACGGATTGTAGAGTGAGGCCGTATTCCGCAGAATCATTGGCGAGCACATCCACCAACACCGACGTATCCTTTTGTGTGGTGAATTCGTCGGGAAGAAGGCGTGTGGGTTGTCCATCCGTGAAATACGCGGATTGCGGAATCGTTTGCAAAGGGATCCCGGGTCCGGAATATTTCAGATCCAGAACGGGGGCTCCACCTTGATGGCGATAGTGAAGGCGGAAAGGATGAAGGCCCGAAGCGAGATACACCGCACCGGAGTTTTTGGTGGAAGAATAGTTGAAGTCGTTATCGATTACGCGGCTATCATGGATCCACAAAGTGGAGCCGGAATCAGAGGTCGTTTGGAAGGTGTAGGTTCCGGAAGAGGGGACAGATACATATCCCTCAAACGAGATGCCCACATCCTTATCTCTGGAGCGGACTGACGTGGCCGGGATGGGAGTCTCACCGGTTGCCGCTGGTGTCATGCTTCTGAATTCGGGTAGCCAGGACCAGTAACCTTCGAAGGATTTCCATTTGATTCCTGGTCGGACAATTCGCGATACGGATGGGATGAGCGCTGTGTCATAGGGGCGATTGACGTTTCCTCCCGGCCGTCTGGCCCCAACTGCAAGCAGTTTCATTTGGTCTTGAAGGTCGGGATGGCTCGCCGCCAGATTCGTAGACTCTTTCGGATCGTTGACCACATTGTAGATTCGGAATGCATCGTCAGCGCTGGTGATTGCGGTTCGGAGCCCCTTGAAATCCCCGATTCTGATTGCCTGCATTTGGTAGCACGAATCACCACCGTGGTTGGGGAATTCGGGATAGAGACCAGTGCTGCTGTAGGTGTACATCTCAAAATACAAAAAACCTTTGTCAATTTGGGTTCCTTGGCCGGTGAGGGTCGGAAGTATCGAGGTGCCGTCGGTGGCTGATGGTGCAGGGATGCCCGCCATCTCGGCAAACGTGGCCAGCCAATCGTAGTTCGCGCATGGCCGAGAGATCTCACGAATGTTGTTCAACTGCCCGGTCCCGGCAACTTTGCCCGGCCACCAAGCGATGGTTGGCACCCGAATACCACCCTCCAGAAGATCTCCTTTGATGCCTTCGAAGGGGCCGTAACTCCCGAAAGAGGGTGGATACACCGGTTTGTTGGCGGGGCCGTTGTCCGAGGTGAAAACCACCAAGGTGTCATTGTCGATGCGAAGATCTCGCAGCGTCTGTAGAATATCCGCCAACGAATCGTCCATCCGGCGGATCATCGTGACGTACTGTTGCGCGGTGGTATACCAAGCCGCATTCACCGAGGGGTGCCGGTTGGCAGGATTATCTACCTTGGTCGGATCATTGGTTGCCGTGTTGACGTAGGATGGCGAGCCCGTCCATTGCAGTCCACCGGAGACTCCGGTTCCCGCCGGATAGTTCATAGTCGGAGGATATTGCGCATCGAAATGCGGAGTGTCATAACTCAGGTAAATAAAAAAAGGACGGTCTGGGTGGTTGGCGGTCTCGTCGATGATTGTCTTCTTGGCGAAAGCGGTGTAGACATCGCTGGTGTAAACGTCCTGATAGGCATCTGTGATGAACTGATAATCGTCACTGATTTTCGCCGCTACGGAATTGTTGCCGTTACGAGGATAGTGCTCGTGGGCAAAATCGTGAGTCAGATAGCCGAAAAACCGATCGAAACCGCGGTTCAGCGGATGTGCGGTGGGGGCATTTGGATTAGTGCCTGTCAGGCCGGCCTTGCCGATATGGACTGTGCGGTAACCCGCCGATTTGAGCGTTCCAGCAAGCGTGTGGTTGTTGGGAAGTGGGGAGTCGAAAAATCCGTCGCGAACGTCCGCATGGCCAGTTGAGCGTCCTTGTAGGAAGCAGCAGCGTGAAGATACGCAGATGGGCGCACCTACGTAGTGGTGAGTGAGCTTTGCTCCTTGCGCAGCCATCGCGTCGAGCCCGGGAGTGGCGAACTTCCAAATTCCGGTTCGCTGGTTTTGTCCGAAACATCCCACATCCCCGTAGCCGAGGTCGTCAGCAAGAATGTAAATGATGTTGGGGCGCTTGACCTTGCTGGAGGAATCGACCGGATTGGTACCCAATGTGATTTCCATACCGTCAGGCAGGCTGTCCCCGTCAGTATCCGCCACGCTGGGGTTGGTTCCAGTATTTGCCGGAGAGACATAGATTCCGGTGTTGGTTTCAACCTCGTCGCGAAGCCCATCGTTGTCGATATCGCCGGGAACCGCGAGTGCTGCGGAATGGACGAAGATCAACAGTAAGGGTATGAAAAATAATGCAGTGGGTTTCATACGGGGGAGTAATAGCCTCGCCCGTTTAATATGCGTTGTCCACCTGTGATCACCCTTAACCTATTGTGGTGAGAAACACTACAAGGGAAAGTGCTTGGAGTGCATGCGATGGCCAGCCGCTCATCCGGCCTTATGATGCACCCATGCGATTGCCCGTTGCAGGAGCTCGGACGAGTCCTTCAATGCAAGCTTTTCCTTGATTCGCGCACGATATGTTTCGATTGTCTTGACGTCCAATATGAGCAGATCAGCTATGTGACGCGTACTGTGACCTTTCCCGATAAGCTCGAAAACCTGAAGTTCGCGATCAGCTAACATTGAAATCGATAGAATGAAATCCGGGCCTGCGTGTCTGCCAACCGAGCGCGATACCACCTGGTTTGCGACTGACTCACTGAGGTAAATTTCTCCCGCAAGGACCTTTCGAATGGCTTGCATGACATGTCGGCTGGCCTGCTGTTTGGTGATGAAACCGCGTGCGCCGACACGGATGCAACGTTCGGCGTAGATCATTTCGTCCTGCATGGAAACTACCAGAATCAGTAACTCGGGTTGGCGCACCTGGAGATCCTTGATCAGTTCGATGCCGAGCGACGATTTCAGTGTGAGATCGATGATCGCCATGTCGGGTCGGGTGGAGTCGATAAGTTCCAATGCTTCATGGCGGTCCTCCGCCTCGCCACAGACTTCAAGATCCGGTTCCCGATCAATTAGCTCGACCAAGCGTTCCCTCACCAAAGGGTGGTCATCCACGATTAAGATCCGCGTCATTGTGTTAGTATTGGTATTCATGGGTTGGAGCTGTGAACAGGGCCTCATCCATCACGCAGGTGACGCTGGTGCCGCCTTGGTGCCGATTTTCGATTTTAAAATCGGCGCCAATCATGCGAGCGCGGTATTCCATGATGCGCTGGCCCATGCCATCGGGGTTGATGGGCGTGCGGGTCATTCCCAACCCGTCATCTTCGATAGTAAGTTTCACGTGAGAATCCTCTGAAGCAAGTGACAACAGGATATTATGTGCGTTCGCATGTTTGGTGGCGTTCACAACCGCCTCCTGGGCGATGCGATAGAGATGGATGCCTGCGGCAGACTCGCAGGGAGGGATGGGTACCGGACACTCCACCGTGCATACCACGTCGAAACGGCGGCTCATGGTCGATGCGAGTTCCCTCAGTACCATTTCGAGCCCCTCGGTTTCCAATCTCACCGGATAAAGTCCCCGGGCGAGATTTCGGGCTTGGGTGATCGCATCGTCGATCATATCGGCAATGCGGTGGGCATCCATTGATCTGACTGGATTTTCCTTGGCCAGATTCTCTTGTAACAGGTTGGCCGAAAACTCGGCGCTTACCAATTGCTGGCACAGGCCGTCGTGAAGGTCCTGTCCGATGCGGACTTGTTCCCGGT
>JBDSZP010000235.1:0-8513 GCA_039925065.1 Luteolibacter sp. | reverse complement strand
CCGGCTAACAAGTAAGCGAGCGGGCCCAGCATTTTTTTCGACTCCCACGTGGTTTCCTCGATCACATGCGCGTCAAATCCCACACCCGCCATTTGCACGAAGGGCGAACCATTCGCCTCGAACAAATCCACGTCCCGAACGAATCCACGCTCGATCACCTGGAACGCGCGCGCCAGTGAATCAAACGGAATTCCCATTTCCCGAGCGAAAACATTCATCGTTCCGGCTGGCAGCACGCCAAGGATCGTTTTCGAACCCGCCAAGCCGTTGACCACTTCATTCAAAGTCCCGTCCCCCCCGGCGGCGATCACCACCGGCTCACCTTCCCGGGCAAACCGGGCGGCCAATTCCCGTGCCTCCCCGGCGTGGTTCGTGGCGTACATGGCGAAACGGTTCGCATGCTCCATGAGAAAGCGCAACACCTTGCCCCCCTTCTGGCTGCGTGCCTTCGGGTTGAAAATAAGCGGATACCGGTGTGGTTTCTCCATGGCCGATTCTTCACTCATGCCCGCCCGCTCCGCAACCCGATTTCGCACCGAATCTCACGGAATTCCGCCGACCGCCGGTGCAGGAACTGACGGGATAAAAACACGCGTTTCTGCCAATCAGCCTTGAAATCAGGCGTTTTACCCCTCCGAGCGCAGCCTCAAAATCCCGACCAGCTTGTCCACGGGCAGCCCCATCACGTTGTCAAAATTCCCGCGAATTTCGGAAATGATCCGCTCCCCGTGTTCCTGGATGCCATAGGCACCGGCCTTGTCCAATGGATTCACGAGGGAAAAATAAGCGGCGATCGCGGCGTCATCAAGTTCACGGAACGTCACTTCGGTGAGATCGTGAAAAAGGATTTTTTCTCCGCCCGGATGGATCACGCAAACGCCGGTGCAGACCTGATGCGCTCGACCGGATAGACGGCGCAACATTTCCCGCGCCTCTTCCAGATCCAGCGGTTTTCCCAACGGGATGTCATCGATGAAAACCAAGGTGTCCGCACCGATGACGGTCGCATCCGGCCGGGCGAGCGCGACGGCATCCGCCTTCAGTCCGGCATTCAGCTCGCACAAATGATCGGGCTTCAGCGACGCATCATGAATCTCCTCCGCTGGAGAAACGACCACTTCAAAAACGACACCGGCCCGCGCTAACAATTCACTGCGGCGGGGCGAGGCGGAGGCGAGCACGATGGGCATGGCGCATCCATGTCCCGAAACACGCCTCCGATCAATCCCAACTTACCGCTGATCCTGCAGCCCCTGCATCTCCTCCTGCATGTAGTCCATCAGGCGCTGCATGTCGCTGAGGTGGCGGCGCATCCGGGCTTCGCCGCCGGGCATCATCCGGCCTTGCGGGGCCATGCCACGGGTGGGCAACGGAGCTTCTTCCTCAGGCTGCCTGACCTGGGCAAGTGTAGGATCGCCCGCAGGTTTCTTGAGAAGATCCACCACCGCCGCTGCCGGCATGACGAAGGAACGGGTGCGATCCGCGCGAGCCATGGTGATACCTAACACTTCACCCTGAAGATCCACCACCGGGCCACCGATCTGGTTCGGCTTCGGCCGCATGTCGGTCTGGATGGCATGAGTGAAGGAGTCGCGGACTTCGCTGATCGGTCCGCCCATGCGTTCCATTTGGTGAAGACGATCTCCGGAAAACTGCGACGGAAGTTTCGGACGATTTCCCAACAACACCTCGAATCGCTTGTTAGCCCCGCCCGTACTGGCCAACACGGAAATCTTCGCGCCAGGCTGCACGCCGGTCAGCGCGTTTTTCAGCTCCAGCAAGCCGGAAATCGGCCGCTCGCCGACCTTGAGGATCACGTCGCCCGCCTTCAAGCCCGAGGCTGCGGCACCGGAATCCGCCGCCACTTCCTTGATTCGCACGCCCGGCCCTTCGAAGCCCATCGCACCCACGACGCCAAGAAAAGATTGATCCGTATCACGAAGGTTCCGCTCCGGCACGCTCACCACGCCGAATGCGGCAGGCCGTCCATCGGGTTGTGAGGCGACGAGAAAACTGCCGAGTTTTGGTTTCTCAAACGACCACTTCACGGGTGTCAACGGGCCGCCTTGGATTTCCAGCAATGCCAGATCCTCATCTTCGTAAACGCCGGCCAATTTCACCGAACGCAGTTCCGTCCCTGCCACCCCCGCCGCCTCGACACGAAGACTGCCGGTCGCGCGGGCGACTTCGCTCCATTTCGTGAGGATCTTCGAGCCATCGCCGACGACGGTTCCGTAGGCCAGCCGATGAGTGCCGGCCCAAACCCTGACGGTCGATTTCGAGGCAGTCGTGAGCGCGGGCATCACCGCGGCATTGAATTCATCCGCCTGCTGATCCACCGCCTGGCGTTCTTCCGGCCGGAGCAATGGAATATCCTCATCCGCAGCAAGAAGGGCACCTGGCAGAAGCAGGGCACTCAGGAAATAACCGATTGATTTCATATCTGGCAATTTAACGTTAGAAATTAGCGATCTGCGTAGATGTCAGCGCGACGTGCCAAAGTGACATTGAGTTCGGAAGTGCGTGCCTCGCGCTTCACCTGGAGTTTGATCTTGTCGCCCGCCTCGCGCTTCGCGAGCAGGACCGTGAGTTCGCGGAAATTCCGCACCGGCTCGCCGTCGAGAGTTTCAATCACGTCGCCGATCCGCACTCCTGCAGCAGCGGCCGGGGATCTCGGAGAAACCTCACCGACCAACACGCCGCGAGTGCCGCGTCCGTCCTCCGCGCCGATTCCCAGCACGGGCATTTCGGGATTGGCAAAGGGGTTCATCTGAAGCTGTCCCCATGCCTCGCCCGCCAGCAAGCGGTCCCAGTCCTGGCGGAAGCCATCGACGCCGGCGTGGTTGTTATTTGTCAGAGAGACTCCGATGGAGGAATTGATCCCGATGATTTTCCCATCCAGATCGAAAAGCGGGCCACCTGAGTCGCCACCGATGAGCGTGCAGTCCGTGGTGAGGAAATTGCCGGGTCCCTTCGAAACAACGCGGCCGAACCTAACCGGCGGCGTCCGCGCGGCGTCGAATCCCGCCGAGTGGCCGAGTGCGATCACCCAATCACCGGCTTCCAGCGATTTCGATGCGCCCATTCCGACGAACGGCCACGGACCGCCTTTGGTGATTTTCACCATCGCGATATCCTTGGAATAATTCGCGCCCAGCACTTTTCCAGCCACTTGCTCACCGTCCGGGAAAACCACCGTGATCTCCTCCACGCCCTGGACCACGTGAGCGGCGGTTAGAATCAGACCATCCGCCGTGGTGATCACGCCGGAGCCGGAAGAGCCGTTTTTTTCCGCGATCAGGGCGACCGTGGCAGGCATCACCTT
Organism: Luteolibacter sp.; assembly: GCA_039925065.1. Classification (GTDB taxonomy): domain Bacteria; phylum Verrucomicrobiota; class Verrucomicrobiia; order Verrucomicrobiales; family Akkermansiaceae; genus Luteolibacter. The sequence goes on along the minus strand of JBDSZP010000235.1, from coordinate 5,188 downwards.
GCGGGAAACTTCCTCCACCTTGGACTCGATTTTCACGAGGTCTTTCAGATCGTGGATGGGTTCGCGGGCTGGTGAAAATCCGGCTCCTGGCACCAGCCACAAGCCCGCACAGACGAGGGGGAAAATAGATCTCATTTTCATGGTTTCATGTTTTTGAACGACACCACCTCCACATTTCGTCTGACTATAATCCGTGGTGGATCGCGGGGTGGGGATGGCATATCATGTGCATGAAGATGCCAAAACGCAACCCGCCAGAAACCACCCGACTCCGCGCAAAAGCTTCCGCCGCCCCCATATCCCGCGGCCCAGGATCGCTCTCATTATTGCTCTTCTGGCCCTTTCATCTCTTCAATCTCCTCACGCGCCCGCTCGGCCAGCCCTTGAAATTCCTCGCCCGGCTTACGGGCTACCCCGTCGTCATGGGGCTCTACGCGCTGGCATTTCTCGCGATCATTTATGGCGTCCGGGCACAAAGTTACGATCTCTCGAAAATGCACGCGATGCCCGAGCGCTCGATCATCCACGACCGCCTCGGCGAGGAAATCGGCCGGATTCACGGGGAAAAACGCTCGATTGTGCCGCTCAAGCAGGTTTCGGAAAATTTCCGCAAGGCGATTCTCGCGCGTGAGGACGAGCGGTTTTACCACCACGGGGCCTTCGACACCATCGGCATCGGCCGCGCCGTGTTGAAAAACCTCACGGGAAAAAAGGAAGGCGCATCCACCCTCACCCAGCAGCTCGCATCGGATATTTTCAAACTCAAGGAAGGCGAAAATCACGACACGCTCCGCCAGCTCAACCGCAAGTGCCTGGAAATCGCCATCGCCTTCCGCATCGAATCCTCGATGCAAAAGGACGACATTCTCGAAGCCTACATCAACCAGATCAACTGGGGTCGCCAGATCAAGGGCATCGGCGAGGCTTCGCGGATCTATTTTGAAAAACACCCGTCCGAGCTCACCCTTTCCCAATCCGCCCTGCTCGCGGGCATCGTCCGCGGCCCGGATTCCTTCAATCCATTCAAGTCCATCAAAGCCGCCACCCGCGAGCGCGACAGCACGCTCGAACGCATGGTCGCCGCCGGAGTCATCGGCCACGCCGAAGCGGATGCAGCCAAGCTCGAACCCATCGAAGTCCGCCCCGCCGGCCGCCGCAATGCTGAGGAATCTTATGCGATGGATGCCATCAGCCGCGATCTGGAAGTGATTCTGGAAAAGGAAAACCTCGAACTCGGAGGACTCAACATCACCACCACCATCGACCTCCGCATCCAGCACAAGGCCGAGGAAGCGCTGGACAAAAAGCTCCGCGAAATCGAGCGCTACGGTGGTTATCCTCACCAAACACGCACGGCTTGGAACGCCCTCCCTGCGGAAAAAAAGGGCGAGCCCGAATACATCCAGGGTGCCGCCGTCGTCGTAGAAAACCGGACCGGTGCCGTGCTCGCCGTCGTCGGCGGAAGAGACGCCGGTGAATCCCAATTCAACCGCGCCATCCAGGCCCAGCGCCAGCTCGGATCGGTTTTCAAACCCTTCGTCTATCTGGCAGCCTTCGACGTCGGACTCCGCCCTGACACGAACATCAGTGACGGCCCGATCGAACGCGGCGAAATCAAAGGCGGCGGCACCTGGCGACCCGACAACTCCGACGGAAAATTCGGCGGCATGGAGCCCGTTTCCTATGGCCTCATCCACTCTCGCAACACCATGTCCGTCCGTGTCGGCAACTACGCGGGAGTCGACAAGGTGAAGGAAGTCACCCGCATGGCAGGCTTCACTACCCCCATGCCGGACTCCCCGGTCTCCTTCCTTGGCACCTGGGGGGCCTCGCCATGGGAAGTCGCCACGGCCTATACGATTTTCCCCAACAACGGCGTCCGCTGCCGCCCCTATCTGATTTCGGAAATCAGGGACCGCGATGGAAACGTCCTCTACTCCACCCCGGCGCTTCCCTATCAAGCGGCGAAGGGCGGCTCCGCTTGGTCCGTTTCCCGAATCCTCAAGGAAGTCACCACCAGCGGCACCGCCGCCTCTGTCGCCCGCCTCGGCTTCGACAAACCCTGCGGCGGAAAAACCGGCACCACCAATGAGTTCAAGGACGCCTGGTTCGCCGGCTACACCTCCAATCTCACTTGCTGCGTCTGGTGCGGCTTCGATGCCCCGAAAAAAACCATCCAGGGCGGCTACGGTGCCACTCTGTCACTGCCCGTGTGGGTCGATATCATGAAAGCCGCCGACCGCCTCGGCTACAAGGCCGGTGAGCTGAACAGCAAGGTGAACCTTGTGGAAATGGAACTCTGCCGCCTATCAGGAAAACGCGTCACCGCCGGTTGCCGCGAAGCGGGAACCGCTTACACCGACAAAGTCCCCGCCGATATCGCCCTTCCTGACAACGACCTCTGCCCCATCCACCCCGCCCGCGCTCTGGCCGTCGATGAATCCACTCTCCCCGCCAACCAAGACACCCCACTCCGCGCCCAACCCGTAACCCAGGGTGCTCCGCTGAAAGCCCAGCCAGTCGAAGAGGAAACCGACACCCCGCCACTCAAGGCCGTGCCGGTGGAGTGAGTTCGCCAACATCCGGCGGGCTTTCAACTCCGGGTCATCCTAACGAATACAAGCGTGCTGAAGATCACCTTGCGGCTGCTTGTTTGGATCGCCGCCATCCCACTACTTGCCTGCGGAGGGAAAAAAGAAGTTCCCCGGGTTCGCCCAGCCTCGATCGCGCCTCCGGCATTCTGGGTTTGGCATCGGAGTTCGGCGTTGAAACCGGCGGAAATGGAGTCCTTGAAAGAGGCCCGCGTCCACTCGTTATACTGGCAGGTGGCCGAGTGTGACTGGGCGAATGGTGGCTGGCGGCTCAACCGGATCGCAGCCCCCATGTCAGGAGCGGCGGATCTGGAAATCATCCCCGTTTTCAGAATCAAGCCGGAGCCTGGATTCTTGGGCGCGCCCGAATCGGCGGACTTGCTCGCGAAGCTCGTGCGCGAATGGTCGGGCAAGACGCCGGCACCCACGGGGATTCAATTGGATTTCGATTGCCCGGATCGGTTGTTGCCAGACTATGCCCGTTTCCTGCGGGCGTTCGGGAAAGCGATCTCTCCAGCGAAGGTATCGATCACCGCGCTGGCCGATTGGCCGAAACATCCGCAGTTTAACACACTGGCCAATTCGGTGTCTTCGCTGGCGCCGATGTTTTATGATCTGGAATCCGACAAGGCCGAGGACGTTAGAAAATCCCAATTTCATCCCATGGCGGAAATTTCCTCTGTGGCGAAAATCAAGCTGTGGGCCGATTGTCCCCGGCCTTGGCTGGCGGGACTGCCGAATTTCGATCGGCTTTCCATCTATGAAGCGGACGGAAAATTGTCCGGCCACCTTCGCGGTTGGGAACATGATCCGGTGTTTTTCGATCCCGCGCTAAAGCCGCGCCCGTTAGGAACGGGAACGACCGTTTACGAGGTGGAGACTGCTGTTGATTTCGACGGCACAAGGGTTTCGCCCGGGGAAAAGCTCGTCCATCGTGCGCCGGACGCGCTTGTCCTGAAGGAGCTGACAGAAGCGGCGAAAACCGCTGGCGCGGACGGAGTCGTCTATTTCGCTCTGCCAGGACCGGGCATCCAGGCGGCGTTTTCGCCGGAACATCTTGGGCATCTCATGGATTCCACCCGATCCACAGCAGCCGTGGAAATTGGCGAAAAAGGTTCGGTGATTTTGAAAAATCCCGGACCCGCCGATTTGCCCGCACGCACCTGCGATCCGGAGCAACCCGCGTCGCGAGGATGGCAACTCGAACTGAAATCCGATCACGCCGGGGCCTTCCGATCCGCCTCTCCCGGTGGCTTTGCGGAAGTGGAAATACCGGGTGGTGTTCCCGCTGAATTTTCACGGACGATGGTGCTGCATTTTTCGAAACTTCCCGCCGGCAAATCGATCGTTTCCGGATCACTTATCAAGGATCGGACGGGCCTTACTTGGCAGATCCGCAGCGTGACTGATAATCATTTGGTAAATCCCAACAATTCCGCTAGATAAAGTTCCGGGTTTCTGTAGATGGGAGCATGCGCCGAAGTCATCTCGTCTTTTTGATTCCCCTGATTGCCTGCGGCCCCTCTTTTTATCAGGCGCCGCCGTCGCTAGGCAGCTATCCCGAACGCATCGCGGCAAAACGGTGGCAGCATATTTTCGCAGAGGCCGCTCCGCTCGATCCCGCGCTGCCTACCCGGGACGCGCTCGATGAAACATGCGCCAAACTGATGGAAACCCTCGCGCCGATGGACGCGAAAATGCGGCTGGCGGAAATCGACCGCCTGCTCGCGGAAAACCGCAACGGCCCTTACTCCTCACGACGGGCCAATTTCCTCCACGAGCTGCGCGAACTCGCCGGAGATGCGCCACTTTTTGATTCCGCGAAACCTTACTTCGAATGGCGCGCAAGCCATGATACGGCAATCGCCCCAGCGCCGCCGAAACAGCGCCCGTGGAGCATGACCGAGGAGGAATATGGGAACATTTGCCAGTTATATAACGCCCAGCTCAACGACAGGCTCGCGGGTATCGATCAGGAAATCGCCAATGCTCCCGCTCCCCTCCTGCCCTATTGGAAAGTCCGGCGCGGGGCGTTTCTGTTTGAATCGAAAAACTACCCCGAGGCAGCGAAAGAGTTTTCCTCGATGATAGAGGCATTCCCCACACACCGGCGTGCCGAGGCAGCGAAGCTGATGTTGGCTCGCGCCAAGCTCGAACAATCCCGCGATCTGCGCAGGGAAGCATCCTTCAAAAACCCAACGGAAAACGACAATGAAATCGCAAAGCTACTCGATGAATCCACTGCGACGCTGAATGAATTCATCGTCACCTATCCCGAGGGACGTTTCACTGCCGATGCGGAAGGGTGGCTCGGAGCGATCGCGTTTGATCAAGGCAGATTGGGACTCGCAGTGCGCCACCAGCTTGCCCGCCTCGACCGCCAGCCGACACGGGAAGTCACCCGGACGGTGCTGCGCGAGTGCGACCGAATTTTCGAGAAACTCTTGGAATCGCGTGAACCTGGCGATTCCGACACGTATCCGGACCCGGAAATCCAGTTCGATGCGGCATCGGTCGCGAAACACCCGCTGGTCGCCCGCCTTTTCGTCCAGCACACGATCGATCCGGCCGCGCATATTACCCTGCCTCTTTATTGG
>JBDSZP010000234.1:0-7062 GCA_039925065.1 Luteolibacter sp. | reverse complement strand
GCAAAGGTCGTGCTGCCATTGACCGCAATGGTGTTGGTTCCCGCCGCCCCCGCCGTGCCGGAGCCGAGCGTGTAACGACCATCGGTCGTCGCGTTGATGGTTCCCCCGTTCAGAACCAGATTGCTGGCGAACGCCACGTGGGTGGCAGAGGTGGTCTGGGCGAAGGTGAGCGTGCCGGCATTTTGGGTGATCGTGGAGCCAGCTGCACCCAGGTTGCCGACCGCGGTGCCCGAACCAATAGTCAACGTGCCGGCATCAATCGTCGTGCCGCCGCTGTAGGTGTTCGCACCGGAAAGCGTCACCGTCCCCGAGCCGGCTTTCGACACGCTTCCGCTCCCGCTGATCACGCCACCCAGCGCAAGATTGCCTGTGTTTGTCGTTATGTTATGCGCGCCGGCGGCGAGCGCCACGGGCACGTTCACCGTCTGCGTGTTCGCGCTGTAGTTGGCGACATCTACCGTGAGCGCGATGGCGTTGCCCGCGAGCGTGAACGCGCCCGCTCCACTGCTGAACATCAAATCCCTGAACGACGTGTTGGCCGGGAAATTATTCGTGTTCGAGAGTCGCACTGTGCCGGCAAAAACGAGGCTGTCCCCCGCTACGGGAAGAGTGGTCCAGTTCGCTGCCGTTTGCCAATTGGTATCCGCGCCCCCGCCCGACCAAGTGTCCAATTTGAAACCCGCGCCGCCCCCCACTTCGGCGACCGTCGCCGTATTGCCGGACGCCAGCGTCGCGAAGATCGTGTAGTAGTAAATGTTACCTAAGGTGACAGTAGAATCCGTGTAGCTCGTGCCGGTGATCCCGCTCTGGAGGGTCGTGTAAGGGCCGCCCGAAACGGATGAGCGTTGGAGCGTGTAACTGGTCGCTCCATTCACGGCATTCCATGTGAGGTTAATGACATTGTTGCTGGTAGTGGCAGCCAGACCGGTCGGCCCCGCCAAAGGCGGATCGGGCAGGTTCGGATCGCTCGCGATCACGTAGCGCAACTCCATAGGCGAAGGTGCCGTGCCGGTGCCCGAAAGCGCGCCCGTGGCCGCCGTGAAGATCGACTTCGTGATGGGCGACCAGGTGTTGCTCCTCGAGGTGAAGGGGTCGTGCTTCCAGAACGTCGTGCCACTCACCGCGCTATCCCAGTAGCCGAAGATTGAACGTTTATTGTCGCGCGAAACGTGCGTGCCGCTGGCGATGGAATTCTGCGTGCCGAGGACGATGCCGTTGAACGTGAGCTGCCAACGTTTTTGGTTGAGATCCATCCGCATCTCCACCGGCGAGCCCGTGCCCGAGAGATAGCCGGTCTGCGGGTTCGTCCACGCCGTCGAATACGCCGACGAAAAGCTGAAGGTGCCGTCGTAGAACACGGTCTCTCCTCCCGAGTCGGGCCGCGCGCTGATGACGATGCGGTTTTGTGAGCCGTTCTGCGTGATCGTGATGAGGATCCCGGGATTGCTCCCCGCCGTCACCGAGGTCGGCGCGCCGCCGCCCCACGTCTCGTTCGCAAACCACAAGCCGAAGGACGTCTTCTGGTTGGTCGGCGCGGCATTTTTCACCTCCCAAAGCCAGCGCACTGTGGAGCCCTTCGCGTTGTCCCAATAACATGCCGCATTCGTCTTCGCCGCCGCCACGGCGGAGAGCGCGGGAGCGAGTGTGTAGGTCGTTTTACCGGCCGCGGTCGCCTCGACCGCCGACGCGCCAGACTGGCTGATGTTCGTCATTCCGGCGAATCCGCCCACTCCCGCCGTGATGTTCGCGTTCACCGGAAAAAGGTCGTCGCGGTCGAGGTAATCGATCGCCTCCTCCATCTCGGCGTCGTTAGGGTCCGTGTGCTCCCCGGGAGCGTTGTAGAGGAAACAAGCCTGCCCTTGTGGTTCGAACCCACAGTGGAAGGCTTCGACGAAGTATTCCTCCCGGTAGTCGTTTTCGCGTCCCATGATGTAGGAGCGCAGCTTTTGGGTCCGCGCGGTCGCGAGGATCGCGGCCTTCTCGCTGTCATAAACGGAAAAATAAAGGTTTGAATAGTCGTAGAAGGACTCCGGCGTATTGGAGAGGGTCGGCTTGGTGAGGTAATCCGGCGACACCGCGCTCAGGCGCGGCACGCAAACTCCGGCAGACGGAGCGGTGCCTTTGATGATCTCCGGGTGGAGAAACGCGAGAGCGCTGGCAACCCGGGCGCCGCCGGACTTGCCGGACGTGTAAACCCGCCGCGCGTCGATGTTGAACAATTCCTTGGCGCGATAGAGCGCCAGTAGCGATGCACCGAAGCGGACCGTGTAACTCGCGGCATTACCGACATTCCGCGGTGCGATCCAGATGAGGTTCTTATCATTGGACGCGGTCTGCAGCACGAACCCCGCCGTGTTGTTGTCCGAGGTGATGTAAACCACCACTCCGTAAGGCTTCGAGGCGTCGTAGTTAGACGGAACATAGATGTCGTAAGTCCAAGTGCCCGGATTGACGTCGTAGTCGATCAAATCAGGCCAGGGCCGATGGGTTACATCGTCCACATTCACCGAGGGATCCTTCAAAACGCCCAAGGTTGTGTTGCTAAACAGGCCCGTCCCACGCGTCCAAGGATCAGAGGGTGCCGCTCGAAGCGTGGCGACGATCAGCAGCGGCAATAACGCGGCGAAGCAGCAGCGGAGCAAGCGGTGCGACCAAGGAGTTTGATTTTTCATAAAGTGAGAGGTCGAGAGGTCAGAGCGGCGTTGCCAGGGGACGAGATCGCTGCGGTGTGAAGAGCGCCGGGGCGAGCGCTTGAAGGTCATTTCCCCGCAGCAGGAGACGCGTTATGACGCGTGAAAATCGACAGATCCCATTCGGCGTGCCAGTGCAGGACCGGGCGGTCATTTTCCCATTCCACCGGGAGCCAGACATGGCGGCCGTCGATGGGGTTTTTCGGCCGCCAGCGGTCGCCCATGTAAATAAACTCACCGGGACGGCCGGGCACGGGCAGGACAAAGGTGGATTGGGACTCAAACGTGATGGCGTTTTCGGGCTCCGTGCCCCGGCAGGGATTCCCCAGCACGGTCCATGGTCCCCAGATCGAATCGGCCACTGCGGAGCGTCCTGGATTGGGAAACCAGCCCGAGGTCCCGGAGGCAAACAGGTAGTATTTTCCAGCGCGCTTGAAGAGTGCGGGTGCCTCGTTGGATTCACCGGGAAAGATCCGTGCCCATTTGCCGGTAAAACCGCGGTAGTCATCGGTCAACTCGTGAAGTTGTAGCGTCATGTTTTCCTCGGAGGAGGTCAGCAGGTAGCCCTTGCTGTCGTCGTCCACGAAAAGCGTCATGTCTCGGGACATCTGGCCGCCCTCCAAATCCCGCCGCACGAAATCGCCGGCAACTGCGACCTGGTTCCATTTGTTCCTGTTCTTAAACCGGTTGGGATCGGGTGTTGCGCCCGGCTCGAGACCGAGCGGCAGGACGCCTTGGTTGGGGCGGAAGGAGCCCACCAATTTGTAGGGGCCGGTCGCCTTGTCGCTGACGGCCAGAGCCGCGCGGGCCATCCCGTAGTTTCGCTTATCGAAGTGAAACCACATCACGAAGGTCTTGGTCTTCGCGTTGTAGATGACCTTGGGCCGCTCGATGATGCAGCCCTTTGCAATCTCGCTCTTGGGATCGTCCGACACGGTCAGCGCGATCCCGCCGTCCCGCCAATGAACCAGATCCCGGGAGCTGTAAACATGGACGCCCACTTGGGCGTAGTTGCCCGCGTCGCCTTCGATCTTGTGCTCGCCGAACCAATAGTAAGCGCCGTCGTGCGAGAGAATTCCGCCGCCGTGGGCGTTGATGGGGACGCCTTTGTCGTCTGACCACAGTTCGCCGGGACGAAATTGGTCATGCGGCGCTTCCGCCGCGAAGGTGATCGTCGCGGCGCACGCGAGGAGCATGAGCGTTAAGAGTAACTGAGAGAGTTTCATCATTGAGGGTCTATTTCCCCTTCTTTTAAAAAACATTCGCCCCATTGCGGGGGCGAACATTGGTGAAAAAAATGCTGGCCGCCGCGGAGAAACCCATTACGCCGCGACGGCCAACCTATTCCATTCCGTCGAATGGAAATCTATTAACCAACTCTGCGGCGGCGGAGCAGGGCGAGCACGCCGAGGCCTCCGAGTAGGGCTGCCCCCGGTTCAGGAACGGCCATCAGGACCACGTCATTGCCACCGGTGAACGTGCCGCCGGTGGAGTCGCCGAAATAACTGATCCGGAAATCCTGTCCGTCCAACGTGTAGGTCGATCCATCGATTGAGGCATTGCTGAACGTGCCGGTGATCGCATCCGTGCCGTCGTTGGCAAGAATGAAGAACAAGGTGTCGTTCACCGGGGTGTAACCTCCCAGATTCAGCGAAAGCGCGTTGGCGAGCGACACGGTTCCGTTGATGTTGAGTTGGTCGTAACCTGTGCCAAGCGCGGAGCCGTTGATGTCCATGCCCAGAGTGGAACCGGCCTGAAGATCCGTGTTGCCGACCGAGAGGATTCCGGGACTGTTTCCTGGAGCCACCGTGCCGCCGGACATCACCACCAACGCGCCGATCGTCCCCGAGCCACCCAATGTGGCGGTGGTGTTGACCGTGGTCAGGACACTCGTGGAGCTGTTGCCGTTCACCACCAGCTTGCCTGCGTTGACCGTCGTGTTCCCCGTGTAGGTATTGGTGCCGGTGAGGGTGAGCGTGCCGGTGCCGATCTTCGTGAGAGCCCCACCGGTGCCGGAGATCACCCCTGCGTAAGCGGCCGGACTCGTGTTGTCGCCGCCGGTGGTCAGGGTCGCGGCACCGAGAACCACGTTGCCGCCCGTCACACCGCCGCCGGTCAAGGAACCGATTTGGGTGTTGAAGCCCGTGATGTCGAGAGTCGCACCCGCCACGTTCGCCATCGTCACGGCGGAGTTGTTGCCAAAGGCCCCGCTGGTATTCGCCACGGATGCCACACCCGCTTTCAGCGTGCCGGTGTTGACTGCTGTCGCGCCGGTGTAGGTGTTCGCGCCGGAGAATGTCTGTGTGCCAAGCCCTGTCATGGTGAGGGTCATGCCCGCCGCGCCATTAGCAATCACGCCGGAGTAGGTATTGGTTACTCCGGTGCCGGGATTGAGGGTCAGTGCGGTCACAGCCGAGTAGCCGCCAGAGGTGGTGGTAAATACCGATGCGAGGTCCTTGTTGCCCGTGAGGCCACCCATCGTCAAAGTGGTAACCGTAGTCTTGAGACCGGCCGTCGATGTGCCTGCAATACTGTTGGTCGTATCCAACGCACTGTTTTGCAGAGCGAGCGCATTGCTCAAGGTCAGCGTGCCTGCTGAAACCGTTGTCGCGCCCGTGTGGGTATTGGCGCCGGAGAGCACCCAGGTGCCTGCGCCGCTCTTGGTGACGCTGGTGGCTCCCGTATTGTCGCCAATCACCGCTGCGATGGTGTTGGCCCCCGTGTTGGTTCCCGTCAGCGTCAGGGTCTTGGCCGCCGTGCCGCCATTGAAGCCCATCGAGCCGGTGTTGGTGAAGTTCACGGCTCCCGAGCCCGAGGCGTTGATCGAGCTGCTGGACTGCAAGGAGAACAGACGGTCCGTGCTGACAGCCGCACCCGTGTATTGCAGCGTGCCGCCGTTGAGAACAAGGTTGCCGGCAGCATTGGTCGAAGCGCCGATGTTGCTATTGCTCCCACCGTTCGCCAGCGAGCCAACGCTGAGCGTGCCGGCGGTGACTGTGGTTGCTCCCGTGTAGGTGTTTGCAGCAGTAAGATTCATCTGTGACGTAGAACTATTCTGCACGACGCCAGTCACATTGACGCCCACCACCGAATCAATTTGCGCCGCACCGGTGCTGGTGCCGGCATTGGTCAGCGTGCCCGTGTTGTTGATGCTACCGGTCGCAAACCGCGTTTTGCCCGTGTTGGTCGTCTTGACGGTCAGATTTCCGAAGCCAGTAATGCCGCCCTGCACGTTGTAAGTCGAAGTGTTGTTCGTTGAGTTACCAATGCTGACGTCTGCCGTGTGACTGGAATCCGGGCCCAGAGTAATGGCACTATTTAAGAAATAAGTGTTATTGCCGCTTGTTACACCTCCAACGATGGATTTGATGCCAGTGCTTCCCGAAGCCACAGTAATGGGAGCCGAGTAACCTGATCCGTTGCCTGAAAGGAAGACAAGGGTGGCATCGCTGGATCCACTGGTGTCACCCAAAGTGAATGCGGCGGTTCCAAGTCCGATGCCGTTAGCACCGGTAGCTCCCACTTGGAACGTTCCTGCCTTGACGGCTATGGTTCCATTGAAAGATGCGGAGCTCGCCAGCATCCAAGTGGCCGAGTTGGTTGAATTCTGCACCAAGTTGATGCCGGACCCAATGGCGTTATTGAGATTCACCCGACCAAACCCGCTACCGTTATTCGTAATCGTCCTCGTGGCGCCGGTCGCAGTGATTCCAGTAGAGAGATTCAGGATATTGCCTGAAGCATTTGTGATATTAAGATCGGACGCCACGACGATCCCGCCCGCTCCGTTGATGGTATCACCTTTGCTCGTGGAGATCTGATTGATGGTCGCCGCCGAGCCATTACCATTGAGCGTCAAGGCAGTCGTGAGAGATAATATCCATGAATTGGTGTTGTTCGTATCGCCAATCTTGATCGTGCCGAGCGTGTTTCCGCCGACGGTATCCATCGTGCTGGTGCTGGTCGCAGCGATGTTCACCAGACTCAGATCGAAGGTGTCGCCCGCAACGAAGGTCGGAACGGCATCGGGATTCCAGTTTGTGGCCGTACTCCAAGTATTGGTTGCGCCGCCACCAGCATCCCACGTGAAGGTGGTTGCTTGCGCGGACTGGCTGGCGAGGCCTGAGAACGCGAGTGCGATGAAGCCGAGGTGTTGGAGTGTTTTGTTTTTTTGTTTCATGGGGTGAGGGGGTGAGGGGGTTTCAATAGAGAACGTTAGGTTTCAAGGGGAGGAGGGCTCAGTTACGGACGACCAGGCGGACGAAGCTCTTGCCGCCGGTGGGCATGTCGTAAACGACCGAGGTGCCGACGGTGACGGTGACGGTATTGTCGCCGGTGCCCACGGGGACTTGTGTCCAGTTCACGAGGTCGG
>JBDSZP010000233.1:0-18387 GCA_039925065.1 Luteolibacter sp. | reverse complement strand
CCTTGGCGGGTTTGTGCTGTTAGATCTCGAAGCAGCCCGATAGCGGCTCGTCCGCGCCAAAGGGGATGATGGCCAGCAGCGCGTTGCGGGTCAGCGCGAGATTCTGCGCGATGTGGACGCGGCGGTGCCGATGGTCGTCTTCCCGCCATAGACTCGTGTCGCGTTTGTATGAACGGGGCCAGTAGTATCAGAGCGAAACAAGGTGTTTTTTTGATTTTTTATTGAGGCGGGATTTGTCCACGGGGGCGCTTGCCAGGTCGAAGGGTTCGATTTGGCCGGGCGGCTTCTGGACTTGCGGAATGTTGGCTTGCGGGACGGAAAGGTGGAGGCGGTGAACGGGGGGCGGTCCTAGATTTTTCAAATACTGTCATATTTTTTCAGGATTTTCTGCTCCTTTTTATCCCGGCAAATCCAACGTCAATCTATCAATATTGAACAATCTAGGACTGGTGCCCCGTTTGCTGACCTCGTTTGTCAACCACGGCGAGCGGCGAACCACTGCTGGGGGCTCTCTACTTTCCTCCATAATTTTCTCTAATTCCAACATCCACCCTGCTATGAAAACGCGGTGCCGCACCCGCGGTGCCGGCGCTTAAGTCGATCGACCCATAAATTCCAAATCCATGTCACACCGGGGCTTACTACACCACATGATCATCAATGTTTCCGACGTGAAGCGATCATCACCATTTTACACGGCCATGTTCCGCTACTTTGGTTATGATCTCGCCGGAAGCGAGTATAGCGCGGACTACGGCTACGAAGATTGGAAGAGATGGGATACGGATACTCCTCACGAGATCAGTATTTGTCAGGTCTGTGATCCGAACAAAAGTGTCACCCACCAGCGTGGCGCACTCGGGCATCATGATCACATTGCGTTCTGTGCCGAGGACAGGGATGACGTGGATCGATTTTATCGCGAGGTGTTACGACCGCTCGCCGACAATGGGCACTGTATGATTGAAGATGCTCCATGCGATTGCCCTGAATACGACGACGGGTATTATGCCACCTTCTTCACTGACCCTGATGGCCTGAAGTATGAGTTCGTCCTGAATCCGAATCACTTGATTAAGAAAGCTCAGCGGCAGAACTCAAATAACTCAAATGCCGAACCAAGCGCCGCTCTACAGCGCCCAGATGCGCCTTCCATGATTTCAATGTCCGCTATTCGTGGCTCGGAGGCCTAGTTAAGTTAGGGATGAATTTGAAGAGCTAACAAGTGCTATCATTGCCTCCTTCCGGAAACACCAATGCCACATTCATCGAAGCTGATCATTTTGGAAGGCCCTTCCGGCTCCGGGAAGTCTTCTCTGTCCAACGCTTTGCAGGAGTCCCTGCTTCCTGTGATCTGGTTGGGATTTTCCATGGACACGCTCATCTACACCCTTCCTCCAAGCGTCCTTCAACGATGCAATTCGGCTAACGACTGGTCGGGAGTGGATGGTAGGGCTATCGGGGCCGCCGCCCTGCGTTGCTTGCGGGCTTTGGTCGAGTGTGGGAATAGCGTTATTTTTGATCTGTGCATCCCGAACAGCAAGTATGCCGACGTTTTGGAGTCCGATATCCAGGATCTTTGTCCTATCAAGGTGGGGGTGCGTTGCGATTGGCAGGAGATTGAGCGTCGCACTCTTCATCGTGCTGATCGCAGCATCGAGGAGTCGGAGCGGACCTTCAAACTCCAGCACGCATTTCAGAATTATGATTTTGTAATCGATACTACAGAGATCACCCCTCAAGCTGCTGCCACGGAGTGTCTGGCATCTTTTCGCCGCCTCTTGAATGGACCAACATGAACAACGACTGCCAAGTAACCTCCGTAGTTCACGTTCGCTGGTATTTGACGTGGGGGCTCGTAGTGGCAGTGGTGGGGTGCGTGTATGAGATCCATTCCCTAGGATCACGGGACATTACGGTGCATGCGATCCGTCTCTGTGCTTTCGTGTTTACGGGCATCGGAGTGGCGCTGCTTCTGTGGAGGAAAACACACGGATTCATTGTTTGGGCTGTTGGCATCCTCGTCTATTTGAGCGGATTCGTCATCCAATCGTTCCCCGACATTCAGGGCGCGTTTGTCCGACATGATACATCCGGCTACGTCTCGCTCATCGCATTTGTGCTAGGGGTCTGTGCGTTTTTTCTTATCTTTGCCGGAAGTCTGGTGAAATCTTGGTTAAACTCGAACCGCAACGGGCGGGTTCAAGAGTGAAGGGCATCGCCTGCGTATCTCTTTGAAAAATTGAATCGGTCGAAGGGGCCAGCAAGCTTGCGGCATTTATCCAGGAGCACAGCTTCGCCACGCTGATCATATAGTGGCGGAGCTGAGCCGGAAACTGCCTGGCTGGTATGGCTACTTCAAACACGTCCGAATCGGGCAACTCGGCGGGATCGATGGGTGGATCCGCGGAAGACTGCGCACCATCTTGCGAAGATGCCGTGGCGGGGGAGGCCGCAGCGGGGCAGGGATCAGCAAAGATGGCGCAATAGCTACTTCACCGAACTGGGTCTCCACAGCCTGCTGGAGGCCAAGACCTCGGAACCCGCCAGTCTCCATCGAGGAGTAATCCACCGACTGGAGAGCCGGATGCGGGAGATTTGCCAGTCCGGTTCGGAGGGAAGGGGAGCAAGCCAATGCTCCATCCCACCTATATCGTGAAGACCCGGAAACCCTTGTTCTTCGTTGCTTGGTGACCTTCGCTGCTTGGTGGTTCCTGCCGGCTGTCTCCTGTGGGCGCTTTGGGGGGGATCCGAGCGACTGATACATCACGCGATCGCGTGGTTAGGCCAAAATACGGGAAAAACCGCTCCTGCCGCCTTTCAGGTGGTCTGGAGGTGCGCGTGGCGTAGCTATCAGGTAGAGGCTTCCTGAACGTCTCGGATGCTGTAAAGAAGCTGTTTTCTCGCGTTTTTTGATGGCGTTCTGTTGGGATTTTGACAGGTGGGTTTTCGGGGTAGGCTTGTCAAGCTACGCGATCGCGTAGGTATTTATAAGTTGTAGTCGGTTAGGGAGCGTGAATGATTCGGGCGTCCCAATAGGCAATGAAACTTGACTGTTTGGGATCCGGAGGTTTCCGAGGAGCGATTTACTCCCATGAAGGGATGAACCGCTGTCCTTACGGGAGTTTTCCGGAAATGCCCCTTCTCCCTCCCCACACACACATGTTGAACAAATTGATTCTGACGGTTGCCGTCGCCTTCTTGGGCGTCGCCAAGTCCCACGCAGATACCGGAGCCCGCGTTTATTGCTGGGCTCCCCATCTATCCAGCCCGATCCTTCTGGATTCCCATGGCCAGGGGATCGGTTCCTATGCCGGCCGACCCTACGGTTACAAGATCTTCGGAGTGGCCGGTTCCCTCACATTGGGTGATCAATGCGACGGAGCCTTCCCGGATCCGGCAGATCCTCAAAGCCACTTCCGCACAGGTGGGTGGATCGGCGGTCTCGGTGAGCGCACGAATATTTCGTCCCACGTCAAGCTCCAGATCAACTGGAAGCAATTCTACCCGAAACGGCTGGAAGTCACCGGTGATCGGCCCGGTGTGTCCAGCGGTCCCGTCCGGATCTACGGGGAAACCTGGGATACCACCACGATGTTCGGTTATCCGGAGGTCACGCTGGTTTTCCACCTCGCGGGAAGTCAGGATTACGCCATCCCGAACCGCAACCCTAGCGGATATTTCTATGTGGTGGCGGAGTATCTCACCGGCCCACCGAAATTGACGGGTAAACTGAACATTTCCCATCAGGCGTTGCTGCGCAATACCATCACTCCGGTGGGATATCAGATTGATCGCAAAGGTGCCACGTCTTCCACGCCTCCATTCACCGGATATGATCCGAGTGGCGAAGTGGTTTTCCTCAACAATCAATAATCCAACAGATTCCAGATCATGAAATCAATCCAAGCCCTTCTCGGGCTGTTGGGGATCGTCTCCGCGTGGGCAGGCGACACGCCGGCTTCCGGCGGTTATGGCACGAAGTTTCTCACCGAGGACAAGCACGCTCCCGCCCAGAGGAGCGTGGATGACGCCAAGTTGCTGGAAATACGCAATGCCGCTAAGTTCGGTGGGTTCGCGGAACAAGACGGAACTCCGAAGGACTGGAGTCTGGAGCAGAACTCGGAGTTTATCTCCTTCGAAGCCTCGGCCACCTTGCTTCCCGCGCATGCCATCATTCACGTGCCTGAAAAGCTCCGCAGCCATGTCACACCGGGGCTGAAGGGCAAGTTCATGGCGTGGCAGGAATTCGCCGCCCGATACCGGGCGGTGGTGACGACCTTCGATGTCACGCTCGACGAGGCGAGTGGGAAAACCCCGCTCAAACCAGAACGCATCGAATCGCTCCGGAAACTCGACGTCATCGCCGTCGCGGTGCTGAACGGCGCACCCATTTCATTCCGCGGGATCACGACTCCCGCAAAACCATAACTCATCTCCTGCTTTCACCACCATGTTACGCTCCCTTTCCCTGCTTTTCACCAGCACCTGCCTGCTTCACGCCGGCGTGGGTGACTTCATCCGTCAGATCCAGAACGTGAACGGAAATACGGTCATTTATGACATCGCCCTCAGCAATGATAAGGGCGATGTCATCTCGAAGCCGCTCAGTGCCGAGTCCGCGGTTTTTCAACTCTATGCGCTGGAAACCGCCAACGACGGCAACCAGACATTCACCAAGTTGGACGAGGACACCGTCGGCACCTTCCTCCCGCAAGTCACCGCACAGATGCTTTCCGAGGATCCGTATCCTGTGCCGCGCACCCGCGCTGACAGACCTTACGGCTTGAAAATCACCATTGCCGGTTTGTCGCCCGACGATCCCAAAGTCCCCGCCGATGCCAAGGTCTACAACGCGATCCGCAGCTACGCGCTCTATAATCCGACCACCTATCAGCCAAACGGCACCGCTGGCGAATACAAGGAAAAGTATATCTTCAACAAGAACGGGATCTTCACTGATAACGGCATCATCCATATGCTGCCGAAGCCGGAGGATCTGCCGGAGTCGAAGTATCGTCCGACCAAGGCCTGTGGTGAGGAATCCTTCACCATGTGCACGCAAACGGGCACGACCCGAGGTTCGGAACTCGCCAAGGCGACGGTCCAGATCTGGCCGGTCGCCGACTGCCGGATCCTCAATCTTGAGGAAGGGAAGACCTATTTTGCGGTTCCCACAAACGCATCCATCGAGCTGCGCGATCTCTATCCGGACAGTGAAACCAAGGTTCAGGTGTATCCGGGCGTGAAGGCCCCCGGCACTGTCGGAACCGTGCTACCCTCCTCAGTGGTCAAGTTCAGCACCTATCTGCCACAGAATGCAAACATCGTGCTTTCCGATTTGGAAACGAGCGTGTTCGCGGATGGCACCTACACGCTCGAGGTCTTGACCAAGACTCCCTTCAACGATGGGACGCCGGAAATTATCGCCAGTATCTCCTTCACCATCAAACGGACCCTCAAGGTGAACGGCATGATCTCGACGATGGAGTGACATCCCTCGGGAACGACGAATCTTGAAAGCACCCATGGAGCGGCGATATCGGATCGCCGCTGCCCATGAGATGCCAATGAGGTGAGAGCATCGCTTTTCATTGTCCTCACATGGACGTGCGATCCGATATCGCCCCTCCGTGCCCTCCGGTGGTCCGGCATGATCCTATTTCAGGCGCAGAAAAAGCCTCGGCCCCGTGGTGGGAATCGACCACGAGACGCGCTCGCTCAGTCCCGAGGCGTCGAGTGGAAGAATCTGGGAAGCGCCGGTCGCCGGCTGCCAGTCTTCAAGGTTGGTGGAGGTCTCCAGCGTCAGGGCGGTTGGAGATCCCCCGCGCCGGGTGTAGGTCAACGCCACCGCGCTGTTCGCGAGTTGCCAGGAGCACCACGGGCTGCCATCGTTTTCGATCGCATTTCCTAACAATAGGTACTCGATCCGGTTCGGAACGCCGTCGTGGTCGGGGTCGGCGTCAAGACCGCTAATGCCATCGTCGGCCAGATCGGAGGCGGCGAACTGGGATTGCCGCCAGCTTTCCCAATCCGGCGTAGTCCAGTCTTTCGCGTCGGCCTCGCCGACGAGCGCGATGTCGTCCACGTGGAAGGTGGAAATCGGCGAGCCGCTGGAGTTCTGGATCCACAGTCCGTCGAAGTCCCACACGTTGGCCAGGCCCAGTTCGGACAAGGGGATCACCACGCGCGTCCACTGGCCGGCCAGCGGCGGCGTGATCGGCTTGAACACCTGGGTGTTTCCGTTGCGGAGACTGACGACCTGGAGCGATTGCCCCCCGTTCTGCCCGCCGTGGATCCAGAAGGCCACTGCGGAGTATCCGGCGGTGGACTGCACCGTCTGCCGCCGCAGATAGAGGGCCGACCAACCGACCGCCGTGACCGAGACTGCGGAAGTCCCGCGCCGCACCGGAGTTGCAGACGCCGTGCCCACCGTCGCCCAGCTCCAGTTCTGCCAGCCATCGATCAGCGAGTCCTGATAGATGATCTTTGTGACTTGGGGCGGGGTGTAAATGTCGCCGTAGTGCAAACCGCGTCCCCCGAAATAACAACGGCCGTAAATTTTCGGATCGCCGGTGATTTGGGATATACCGCCGTATTGGTGTTCGTCATCGTTGAGGCGTATCCAACTGGCGGCCGTATCCTCAGAGCGGAAGATACCCCAGGTATTGTTGACCTGCCCGCCCATATAGAGGACCGGATGTCCGCTCCCGGTCGCCGTGCGACCAAAGCCGATGGACTGCGCATTCTGGACCCCGTTAATTTTGGTGAAGCTCACACCGGAGTTGGTCGAGCGCCAGAGACCTGCTTTGGAAGAGTCGCCGTCCACGGACGAGATCCAGAGGTGACCTTCCAAGCCATAAACGGCGCGCATGCCTTCGCACCAAGCGCTGAGCGTCGGCCCGGCGACAAAGTTCGCGCCGCCGTCGGTGCTGAGGTGGACCACCCCGGTGGAGGGCATGTAGAGGTAGAACTTGTTGCTGTTGACCCGGTCGGATAAGAGAAACGGCCGCTCCCACACATTGTTAGGCGTGATGTTGCCGCCGCACTGAGCCCAGGTCGCGCCGTTGTTCGTCGAATACATGGCGGGAACACCCGCCAACGCCCATACGAGCCGTTGGCCGTCGGCGGAAATTGCCATCAGGCCGGGATCGGTGTCCGCGGGGGAGGGATGCGTGGGGAAATCCGTCCACGTTTTTCCTGAATCGGTCGAACGTGAGCCGCGCGACGCGCCATAGTGGGTGCGGACCACGATATTGGGGCTCAGCTCGGCGAAATCCACGCTCGTGTTGCTGTCATAGACCGGGTTGTAGTGGTCTTCTTTTGCGGGCGAAACATCGGGGTTCTGGTGTGCGAACCCGCCGATGTCGCCCAGCGCGCTGAAAAACAGAGCTCCGCTTGGCGGACTGCACAACGCGCCGCCGCCACCCCACAGGCCCATTTCCTCGATGCCGTCCGAACGGAACTCCCACGATGGCGTTGTCGCCGTCAGGTTGTAGCTCGAATAAATGCCACGGCCGCTGATGTGATAGACGCGGTTTGAGTTGAAAGGATCAATTTTGATGTCGCCGATCCAATGCGGCACGGGAGGTGTCGCATTACCGAAGTTAATCCAGGGTGCGCTCGATGCATCGATCGTCGCGCCATCATATAGCGCATTCCAAGTCGTGCCGCCGTTCGTGCTGCGATACACTTCGTCGTGCTGCCACCAGCGGTCCATCGTGCTGACGACGAGGGTGGTGGGATTCTGTTTGTCCACAGAAACGCCCCCAAAGCCGCCCTGGCCCAGCGGCGGCGTCACATCCGTTGAAGCGAGCGTGGTGAGATTGATTTTACGAACCGTTCCGGCGCTCACGTCGTTCGGTCCCGGCCCATCGTTGAAAGTGACATACAGGTTTCCAAGTCCGTCCTGTTCGGCACGGTGCGGCATGTGAGTGGAAGGCGCACCGTTAGGCACCACCGACCAACTGTTTCCACCATCCGTGCTGCGGTAAAGATTGTCGCCTCCCTGTGAGAGTCCGACCCAGATCTCGGGTGTGGCGCTGCCATTGACTCCGCTGCTTTTGATGAATTCCACAAACACGAGACCGACGTTGTTCGCCGTGGTGTCGACAGGGAAACTCGTGACCTTCGACCAGCTCGCGCCGTAGTTCACGCTCTTCCACAAACCATCACGTCGCGTGCCGTTGAACAAAGTGCTGCCGAGATTAGGATCAACCGCGAGCCGCTCGCCATTGCTGCGGCCATCGCTGTTGGCTTCCATGGTGAACGGTGCCGTGACGCGTGTGAAACTCGCGCCTTGGTTCGTGGAAGTCCAAACTTCATTCAAACGTCCCGCGCCTAACCAGCCGCACGTCATGTAAAGCCGGTTGGCGTCCTGCGGGTCGAGGGCGATGCTTTCAACGCCGTAGAGGCCAAATTCCTCGTTCGTAGGACGGAGGAAATCCTGCAACGGAATCCAGGAACCATCCGTGGGATTCCACCGGTAAGCTCCCCCAACGTCCGTGCGGCAATACATCAGCCCAGACACGTTCGGATGCGGTACGATGCCCGTCACGAATCCGCCGCCCTTGATCACAACGGGTTTGAACTTGTAGGTCTGGGCTTGAACCGCGTGAACCGCCAGAACTGCGATCCATGCTAACAGGACCGAGCGGAGTGCGATGATCAGGCGATATTCTCTCCCGCACTTTTTGAACGAATACATGTCTTATAAAATTTTGGATTTACGGGGAAGAGACGATCACAGCCGGGAAACAGGTTACGGGCTGAGCTTGCGAAATTGGTGGCGACGTCGGTTGGCTGCAAGGTGATAGATGAAACCGTGCTGATGAGACCAAATTTCTCCTGATCATAAGTTCTTGGCTTGCCACCGTTGCGCTTTCACAGGGTCGATCCGCCGCCATTGGCCCACCAGATTTTCGATGGCGGTCGTGCGCAGGGAACTTTCGGGAAATCGCTCCACCCACACGGCTGCGGCCCGGGCGTCGGTCTGGGCCCAACGTTGGACGATGGAAACCACGGTATCGTCCAGCAAACGTCCGGCAGGCAAGGTCTCGACGGCCAGCGTGGCCGCAGCTTCCGGTGCGGATTCCGACCACGCGACGGCCTCCATTGCCAAAACTTTTGCGCGCAGCATTTCATCGGGTATCTGCTTCGCCCAATCGACCGCACCGGTGGCGTCCTGCAGTGCCCACTCGGTCGCGGCGCGGCTGATCGTTTCATCGCGCCCGGCATCTGCGAAAAGTCCGACCGCCAGCCGGAGTGCTTCGAGCGGTTCGGTTCTCACCGCCTCGTTGGCGGCTGCGAGCAAGACTGTTTGTTGCTCGGCGGCATCGGGCAGTTGCCGCGCCCACTCGACGGTGGAATTCAAGTCCGTGTTGGCCCACTTGACGGCCACAGCCGAAAGCGCGTTCTCCCGGACCGGACCGGCGGGTAATTGTTCCGCCCGGGCTGCTGCGGCGCGACCACCGGATGCGGCCCTCGTGTTCAAATCATCTGCGAACGTGTCGGTCGGACTGCGGGACGGCCGCAGCCGGGAATGTTCCCGGTGCGTCGCCTGGGAATGCGTTTCGACCGCGCGTGAATCCGCTGCAGCAGCGTCATTTTCACCTCGTTTGGACAGACAGACATTCGCCAGCAACAAGAAACCGGTCAGCGACAGGAGCGCCAGCCCGCGCGGAAAACACGAGCTGGCGCAGTTTTGATTGCGATAAGATGTCATGCCGTGCCGTGCCTCAAGGTGTGGCGGTGATGTTAGCAATCGTACTCGTGCAGAGCGTGCCGTCGTTGTGGCTCGTCACCGCCAGCCCCATCGTTGCGCTGCTCGCCATGCTGATGGTCTGGTTCGACCCGATTTGCGTCCAGCTTGTCCCGTTGGACGAATAATACGCCCGGAACGAGTTGTTGGTAGCGCGTTCCAGCCGCACATAGCGTGGTGCGGTCACACCTGTTACCACAGTGTTGACGGTCGTGCCACCCGTGCTGGTCCGGCGCTGGAAGGTCACGCCGTTGCCCGGCGTGATGAACACCGCCGCATAGATGGCTCCAGCCGCCGTGCTCTCGCGGATCATCACGCCTGCCTTGGCCCACGGATCGGTATTTTGAACAGAGCTGACTTGGGCAATCATTTCGCAGTTGCCGCTGGACGGCTGATAGACGTAGCGGAATTCGTCCGCCGAGTTCCAGATGTCGGCGCCGGAACCGGTCACGGCGAATGTCCCGCCGCTGGCACTCGCGCTGCCGGTCGCCGCGACCGCACCGATGTCCGCCGTGACCCATGGCGAAGGTATCGAAGGAACGGACGTTGTAGCGCTGGCTTGCGTGGAGTTCGCGCTTTCTCCCCCGACGTTCAATGCCGAGACGACGTAGTAGTAAGTTGTGCCGTTGGCCAGGCCGGTATCGGTGAAGCTGATGCCGGTGATGTTAGTGATCGTGCTGTAACCGCTGCCGCTCGTGGTGGAGCGTTTCACGTTGTAACTGGTCGCGCCACTCGCCGTGTTCCAAGTTAGGGCGACTTGTGCGTTCCCTCCTGCCGCGACCAAACCGGTGGGTGATGGCGGTGCTGGCACCTGCGGAGTGGCGCTGGCTTGATTCGAGTTGGCGCTTTCGCCACCGGGGTTCACCGCTGAGACGACGTAATAGTAAGTCGTGCCGTTGGCCAGGCCGGTGTTCGTGAAACTGGTGCCTGTGACGCTGGTGATCGTACTATAAGGGCCACCGTTCACGGTGGCGCGTTTTATGTTGTAACTGGTTGCACCGGCGGAGGCTGACCAGGTCAAGGCAACTTGTGTGTTGCCTCCCGCCGCGGCCAAGCCGGCAGGGGCGGATGGTGCGGGCGCTTGCGGTGTGGCGCTGGCTTGCGCGGAGTTCGAGCTCTCGCCACCGGCGTTCGATGCGGAGACGACGTAGTAGTAAGTCGTGCCGTTAGCCAAACTACTGTCGGTGAAACCAGCGCCGGTTACGCTGGTGATTGTGCTGTAGGGACCGCCGTTCACTGTGGCGCGCTTGACATTATAACTTGTCGCACCACTCGATATATTCCACGTCAACGCGACTTGTGCGTTGCCGCCTGTCGCTGCTAGCCCGATCGGCGCGGACGGTGCGGGAGGTTGCGGTATTGCGCTGGCTTGGGCGGAGTTGCCACTTTCCCCAGAGGAATTCACGGCGGACACCACATAGTAGTAAGTCGTGCCGTTTGCCAAACCGGTGTTAGTGAAACTCGTGCCGGTGACGGTGGCGACTGTCGTGTAAGGCCCGCCGCTGACGGCCGACCGTTGGACGGTGTATCCGGTGGCTCCTGAAACAGCGTTCCATGAGAGCGCGATCTGCCCGGAACCCGGCGCGGCGGTCAGATTCGTCGGCGCGGGCAGCGACGCGACGATGAAGGCCAAGTCGTCATAGCGCACAAAGTTATTTTGAGAGAGCGCAAAGCTCACGATGGGATTGGCTGCAGTGCCTGAGAGCCCGTGGAAATATACATTGTCGGCATTCGCTCCCGATGTGCTTGCAGTTGTGTTATCCTGATAGGTTACGGTCAGCACGGGAATGCGGCTCGCATCGTTCCGATCCGTGTTGAAGATGCCGACGGTAAGCAGCGGTTTATCCGGAGTGAAAGTTCGGGTGGCCCCAGTGCCCCCGAGGCCTAATACGAAATACCCGGAAGTTGCTTCGCCAGCAACATTCGCTTGGTTGATACCACCGCCGCCGGCACCTTCGGTCAAATTCAGAACCAGGCTCTTGGTCAGCGAAGTGCCGTATTTGAGAGTGATGCTGTCTCCCGAATTCAAACCGAAGGAGGGCCCGTCAAAATTCCACACACCTCCGGTATTGTTGGCAAACGCGGTTGCGAGGTTTGAGGCAAAAGTCGCATAATCGACGGAATTACCCGTGGCCTCCAGAATCGTTCTATTATTTCCGTTGATGGTCCCCACCGCGTTCAAGCCAATGTCGCCGTAGAGCAAGCCGCGTCCCCCGAAATAACAGCGACCGTAAATTTTCGGATCGCCGGTGATTTGGGATACAATGCCGTATTGGTGCTGGTCATCGTTGAGGCGTATCCAACTCGCGGCCAGATCCTCGGAGCGGAAGATACCCCAGACATTGTTGACTTGCCCGCTCATGTAGAGGACCGGATATCCGCTGCCACTCGCCGTGCGACCGAAGCCGATGGACTGCGCATTCTGGACACCGCTAACTTTGGTGAAACTCACGCCGGAGTTGGTCGA
Source organism: Luteolibacter sp. (assembly GCA_039925065.1). Taxonomy (GTDB): domain Bacteria; phylum Verrucomicrobiota; class Verrucomicrobiia; order Verrucomicrobiales; family Akkermansiaceae; genus Luteolibacter. The sequence goes on along the minus strand of JBDSZP010000233.1, from coordinate 6,160 downwards.
ACGCCAGAGCCCTGCTTTGGAAGAGTCGCCGTCGATGCACGAGATCCAGATGTGACCTTCCTGGCCATATACGGTGCGCATGCTTTCACACCAGGTGCTAACCGTCGGCCCCGCGACGAAATTCGCGCCGCCGTCCGTGCTGAGGTGGACCACCCCCGTGGAGGGCATGTAAAGGTAGAATTTGCTGCTGTTGACCCGGTCGGAAAAAAGAAGCGGCTGCTCCCAGATATTGGTCGGCGTGATGTTGCCGCCGCACTGGCTCCAGGTCGCGCCGTTGTTAGTCGAATACGCTGCGGGATAGCCTGGTGACGCCCAGACCAGTCGAGTGCCGTCTGCGGAAATCGAAATCACACCGGGATTGATGTCTGCGGCGGAGGGATGCGTGGGGAAATCCGTCCATGTTTTTCCTGAATCGGTTGAACGTGACCCACGCGACGCGCCATAATGGGTGCGGACCACGATGCTGGGATTCGACTCGGCGAAATCCACGCTCGTGTTGCTGTCATAGACCGGATTGTAGTGGTCTTCTTTCGCAGGCGAAACGTCGGGGTTCTGGTGCGCAAATCCGCCGATGTCGCCCAGCGCGCTGAAAAACAGAGCTCCGCTTGGCGGACTGCATAGCGCGCTGCCGCCGCCCCACACACCCATTTCCTCGATGCCGTCCGAACGGAACTCCCAAGATGGCGTTGTCGCCGTTAGGTTGTAACTCGAATAAATGCCGCGGCCGCTGATGTGATAAACGCGGTTTGAGTTGAAGGGATCAATTTTGATGTCGTCGATCCAATGCGGCACGGGAGGTGTGGCATAACCGAAGTTAATCCAGGGTGCGCTCGATGCGTCGATCGTCGCGCCTTCATAAAGTGCTTTCCAAGTCGTGCCGCCGTTCGTGCTGCGATACACTTCGTCGTGCGGCCACCAGCGGTCCATCGTGCTAACAACGAGAGTGCTAGGGTTTTGCTTGTCCACGGAGACCCCCCCAAATCCGCCCTGACCCGTCGGCGGCGTCACATCCGTTGAAGCGAGCGTCGTGAGATTGATTTTGCGCACCGACCCGGTGCCCACGTTGTTCGGTCCCGGTCCATCGTTGAAAGTGACATACATGTTTCCAAGGCCGTCCTGGGAGGCACGGTGCGGCATGTAGGCGGAATTCGCGCCGTTAGGCACCACCGACCAACTGGCTCCGCCATTCGTGCTGCGGTAAAGGTTGTTGCCTCCCTGTGAGAGCCCAACCCAGATCTCGGGTGTGGCGCTGCCATTGACGCCGCTGCTTTTAATGAATTCCACGAACACGAGGCCGACGTTGTTCGCCGTGGTGTTGACGGGGAAACTCGTGACCTTGGACCAGCTCGCGCCGTAGTTCACGCTCTTCCACAAACCATCACGCCGCGTGCCATTGAACAAAGTGCTGCCGAGATTGGGATCCACCGCGAGCCGCTCCCCATTGCCGCGGCCGTCGCTGTTAGCCTCCATGGTGAATGGTGCCGTGACGCGCGTGAAACTCGCGCCTTGGTCCGTGGAAGTCCAAACTTCATTGAGACGTCCCGCGCCCAACCAGCCGCACGTCATGTAAAGCCGGTTGGCGTCCTGCGGATCGAGGGCGATGCTTTCAACACCGAAGAGGCCAAATTCCTCGTTCGTAGGACCGAGGAAATCCTGCAACGGGATCCAGGAATCATTCGTCGCGTTCCAACGGTATGCACCACCCACGTCCGTGCGGCAATACATCAGTCCAGGCATGTTTGGATGTGTCACGATGCCGGTCACGAATCCGCCACCTTTGATCACAACCTGTTTTAAATTGTAGCTTTGGGCTTCAACCGGGTGGGTCGCCAAAAGGACGACCCAAATCAGGAGAATCGAACGGAGCGCGATCAAGGAGCGCTTTAGGAAACGATGGCAGATGGACATGACGTGGGAAGGTGAGGGTGATGGTTTTGAAATTCGTTTGGTTCAGCTTTCGGGCTCAGAACTCCCGTTGATCGGGTAGATGGGCAGCTAATAGGCCGGGGTGCTCGCAGGTCTGCCGCAGCGCGGGAATTCAACTCCGTCCGATGGAACAGATAGCGGAATGAGATTTATCGCGCTGGAGTTCGTGGTTCAGCCCTTCGGGCCAGGTCGTGTTGCGGGCCGCGAGTTGGGATGTGCTGTTAGGTTGGGGCGACGGGGCTCGTCAGGGTTTGCGCTGATAGGCTGCCCTCCATGCTCGCGGCAGTAGAAAGGAGGATGCCTCTTCGGATGAATCCCAGCCCTGTGGTGGGAAAGCGATGAATCCCGCTTGGCGCAGGCGTAATTCTACTGTGTTCCCGATCACGGGATGGATATCGAGTTGTCATGGGTGGGGTTTTTCCATCGCCGCCGGATTCCAAAGGAATCCGGTAATCAATGTTTTACCAGTAGATCACAAACGCCGTGATTCCGTCCACGACCGCTAGGTGTGGTTTTCGGCTCCCCCGAATGAGGGGGGGCGGATGAAAAAACGGCGGACAGGATGTCCGCTGCACATAGCGTTCAGGATGAACGCGCTCCTTGGGAGCGTTGACATTCTGTCAACTGAGTCAGGGTGACATTCTGTCGCCCGAAAGGATGCCTCACGGGGTGGCTTGTTTTGCCGCGACCCTCGCAAAGAGTTTCCCGGGAATCACCCCATTGATTGTCGCGATGACGGTGGTGGTTCCGGAAACCGGATCGTTCACGCTGGATGAGAAGAGCACGGTCGTGCCTGCGGCCGTGGCTCCGTCGGCATGGAAGTTCACGAGATCGGCGGACCATTCATAAGTGGCGGTGACGTCGCTGGCGGGCACCGGATTTTGCGGATGGCGGAAAGTGATGGTATTGCCGCTCCTGGCGATCTCGGTGATGCCGATGTTAGCGGACGAGGGATTCGTACCGAAAAAGTTCTCAACGCCGTTCTTGAGTCCATCGCGATCCGGATCGTCGTTGAAACTGGTCTGACCGCCGAGTCCGGGAAATCCGTTGATCCAACTGGAATAGGCGGGAGGTTGCACTTTCGTTAGGTTTGCATGGAAGACGCGGTCACCGGTCAGGATATTGACGCCTGAGGCGATGGTCCCGGCGTCGGTTCCGGCATTTCCGCGGAAGGCCTTGCCGCCCGCGTAGTCTCCGGTTTTTGAGCCGTTCAATTCGAGGTAAGGACCACCGGAAGCGGGCGCGATTTCGAAATAATAGGTGGTGTTGGGTGACAATGGTGCGAGTCCGACTCCTGACAGATCGAAAGTTAGGAATCGTCCCGAGCCGTTGGTCCCAGAGCCGGTGATGGCCGCGCCGGAGTATTGGGCGACACCGGTGTGAATCGGAGTTTTCACCGTGTCGAACACCGTGCCGATCTGGAACCCGAAGGTATCGCCGGGTTGGATGTCATACCAGGTGCCATTGGTGAGAAACACCGGCCAGATGACATGCTGGAAGGTGAACGATTGGAGCGCGTATCCGGTTGGATTCGAGCCCGTGGTGAAGGTCTGGCCTTTGCTGGGACGATCCGGCGCGACGTAGGTGGATTCATCGTTGTCGTCGGACTTGACGCCGGTGCCGTCGATGTTGTCGCCGTCGTTGAGATTGGTCGCGAGGAAGAACTGGTCATCGCTGTCCGTCACCGGCGCGGTTAGACTGGAGGTGAGGGGAATGGGTGGTGGCGGATCGACAAAAGCGATGCTGCTGAATGCGGCACCGGCCGGGGCGCTGTTAGTGTGGGAGGTGAGCGCCAGACCGAAGTAGGCGGTGGCGGGCATGTTCGACAAAGTGGCCGTCCCATGTTGCGTCCAAGTCGTACCATCCGCCGAGCGATAGGCGGTGAAGACATTTCCCACGCGGGTGATTTTCAGCCAATACGGCGCGGCGATGCCCGTAGCTTGGACAAACGAAGTGGCGCCACCGGCGGTCGTCCGGGATTGGAAAGTCACGCCGTTGGCCGGAGTGATCGCCAGCAGGCAGTTCACCGCGTTTGCGTTCAGAGTGGCGCGCACCATCAGGCCCGCTTTCGACCATGGATCGGCTGCATCCAAGGCATCAACGCGTGTGATGAATTCGGTGTCGCCGGAATGCGACTGCCAGGTGAAACGGAGTTGGTCAGTGGTTCCCCAGATGTCGCCTCCCGAGCCCGTTAGGTAGAGTGATGACGTTCCCGCCCCGTTTCCACTGCTGCCTGGAATCGTCGGAGCACCGATGTCCTGGCCGGTCCATGGAGCGAGCAACGCGCCGGCAGGGCCATTGGCGAGGGCGAGGACGTCCGCAGCCGACAAGGCTCCGCTGTAGATGCGGAAGTCGTCCACGCGTCCGTTCAGATAGGGATCGGAGGAAAACTGTGAGCGGCCGATCCAATTCTGAGTGGTTGATCCGAGATCGAGTGGCTTGAGCGACATGCTTTCGTTGCGCCCCACTTCCATGCCATTGACATAGAGGATGCCGAGGTTCCCGCTGAGCGTCACAGCCACATGCGTCCATGTCCCCGTGGGGAGGGCGGAGGAGCCGGTGATCACTTGCTCACCTGGGCCGCCGGAGTTCGTGATGGCGAAACGCACCGCGTTCGACGCGCCACCGGCCGGTGTCAGGAACATGTAGGAATTGCTCCCACTGCCGAAGTCGAAGATTCGCGACCACGCGGTTGCTGCATCGAGATGGACCCAGGTGGAAATGGTGAAGTTGTTAAGCGAGTTCACCCCATTTGCCGGCAGGCTCACGTGATCGTCCGTTCCATCGAGATCGACTGCGTTGCCGCCCTTGCCAGCGACCCGCGTGGGGCCGTTGACCAAGGTGGCGTGCTTGCCTTTGCCACTGCCATCTGCGGCGATGGTTCCGGAGGCTTCGTTGAACATGAGCAGCATCCGGAGCGCGGCATTGCCATTGGTGGCAGGAACTTCGCTGGAAACAGGGCCTTCGCCTGCGGCGTTGATGGCCGACACCACATAGTAATAAGTGTTCCCGGCTTCCACTGCGGTATCCGGGAAGCTGGTGCCCACCACGGGATTCGCGATGTCAATATACGGGCCGCCGCTTTGCAACGCGCGCCGGACATGATAGACCGTGCCTTCCGTCGGGCCGGTCCATGATAGGGAAATTCCCGCACCGTTCGCAGTGGCGGACAATCCGGTGGGCGCGGCAGGAAGAGCGGGCAGGGCAGGGCGGGTGACGGTCACGGCGCTGCCGCTGTAATTCACCACCGCATCAGGCGTGGCGTTCGCATCGAGGCCCGCGCCGTGAACGGGCGAAACGAAGACAACCTTGAAGGTGCGGTTGGCTAACATGCCGGGGAACGAACCGGTCCGCGCGCCGATGGTGAGTTGTCCGGAGGCTTCGTCCCAGGTGAAGGGAATCGTCGCGTGGGTGCCGGACTCGTAATTGTAGTTATCACCTTCGTCTTCATAGAGCGTGAAATTGCCGTCAGCTCCGGCGTAAACGCGCAGCTCAATGGGATCCACGCTTTGCATCGCATATTGGATCGACGGGCCATAAGGGAGAATCGAACCGGCACGGACATAGAGCGGGAGTTTTTCGATCGGAGCGCTGGCTTGAATCGTTTGTCCGCCGTTCTGTTTGAGGCCCGACCAGAAATCGAACCATTGTGATCCCGCTGGCAGATAGACACTGCGGCTGGTCGCGCCCGCCGAGGTCACCGGGTTCACCAACAGCGATGGCCCGAACATGAACTGGTTGCCGATGCCCTGCGCCTGAGTGTCCGTGCGGAAATCCATCACGAGAGGCCGCATCATCGTATAGCCCTCGTTAGTCACTTTCCACGAATTGGAGTAAATGTAAGGCAACAGATGATAGCGCAGGTTGATGAAATCTTTGAGGATCGGCTGGGTGGCGGCGGGGAAACGCCAGACTTCCTTCGCGTAGTTGGTGCCGTGGACCCGGAACATCGGGCAGAACGCGCCGTATTGGAACCAGCGGGTGAACAGCTCGGCATAGGACGCTGTGGCCGGATTTCCGCTGAAGAATCCACCGATGTCGGTGTTCCAGTAGGGGATGCCCGAGGCGGTGAAATTCAGACCTGCGGGGATCTGTTTGATGAACGTAGGATCGGTGTGGAAAACTCCCAATAAAATGAGACCGTCACGCGCGGCTCATCGGCGCTGGGTTCGCCCTCACGGATGTCTCTCCACCTTGGGCGGGAAAGCTTGGATTCATTCCCCGTCCTCTTGAA
>JBDSZP010000232.1:0-75028 GCA_039925065.1 Luteolibacter sp. | reverse complement strand
TATCCGAGCGCCAAAGGACCGGCGGTCATCGTCAGGGACTTTAACCTGAATCTCGCACAAGGCGAATTCGTCACTCTCATCGGCCACTCGGGCTGTGGAAAATCAACGGTCCTCTCGATGGTCGCCGGACTCACGGACGCCACGGATGGCGCGATGATCCTTGCCGGCCGGGAAACCAACGAAGCAGGGCCGGATCGCGGGGTTGTCTTCCAATCGCCCTGTCTGCTGCCATGGATGAGCGCGTTCGACAACGTGATGCTCGGTGTGAACCAGGTTTATTTCACCGCGCCCAAAAAGGAACGTCACGAGCTGGCCGAGTATTATCTATCAGTCGTCGGCTTGGGAAATGCCATGCATAAATTCCCAGGCGAGCTTTCGCAAGGCATGTGCCAGCGTGTTGGCATCGCCCGCGCCTTCGCGCTTCAACCGAAGATGCTACTCCTTGATGAACCATTCGGCATGCTGGATTCATTGACGAAAATCGAGCTTCAGGAAGTTCTGTTGGAACTCTGGCGCCGAAACAAACTCACCACGTTGATGGTCACCCATGATGTGGACGAAGCCATTTTCCTTTCCGACCGCGTCGTCATGATGAGCGACGGACCGGAAGCCGAAGTCGGGGATATCCTTCACATTCCTTTCGAAAGACCACGCAACCGAGCCGCGATCCTCGCCGACCCACGTTATATGGAATGCCGGAATCATCTGCTCACTTTCCTTAACGAACGCTCCCATATCCGCCCGAGCCGGATCGCCGCGCAGAAGGCCGAGGAGATGGAAACGACCGGAAAATGCGAGGCGTCCGTTGCGGCGTTGGCGGCTCATTGACGCGACCGTCTATCAAGGAATTCAGCGCATTGAGATCCAACAATGAATTTTGATCATATCAAAGTTGCATAGAAATTAATGCGCTTTCTGCGAATTTGCCAAATTTGGCATTCGAGAAGCTTTAGACGGGGCAAATGGTTGCTCCGAATAACTTCTTTGCCTCGCACTCTCCGATCCGCTTGGGCTTTGTCCCGCTGAGCGATTGCGCTCCCATCGCAGTGGCGAAGGAGACTGGAATTTTCGAGCGTTACGGCCTGAACGTCCAGCTTTCCCGCGAGCTTGGTTGGGCCAGCGTGCGGGACAAAATGATTTTCGGGCACCTCGATGCGGCCCAATCGATCGCCGGGATCGCCCTTGCGCTAGGCTTGGGTTTCAACGAGATCCGCTGCGATGTCGTAGTCCCCTTGATCCTCAGCCTGCACGGCAACGCGATCACGATTTCCACCGAACTTGGCCCGGATAAAATCGGTCGCGGCGAAAAGCTTGGTTCCTATATCACTCATGCTTGGAAAAAAGACCGGCCGTTCACGATGGCTGTCACGCATCGTTATTCGTCGCACTTTTCCCTTCTGCAAAATTGGCTGAAGCGCCATGGCATCACCTCCACAGACGATGTGGAAATCATTTTCCTGCCTCCGCCGCTCATGCCGCGCCATTTGAAGGCCGGGCATATTGATGGCTACTGCGTTGGCGAGCCATGGAACTCGGAATCGATCATCGCCGGGACCGGCTGGTGCCCTGTGACTTCCGTGGACATGTCACGCGGCCATCCCGAGAAAGTCCTGCTGCTTTCCGGAAATTTCCTTTGCGAACGAAAGGAAGAGTCCGTCGCGCTGTCCGCAGCCCTTCTGGAATCATGCCATCTTTGCCAAAGCCCGGAATTCCGCGATGACTTGGTGAAAATCCTCGCCCGCAAGGAATACACCGGCGCTTCCGAAGAGGTTCTCCGCAACAGCCTGGGACCGATTTTCAACTCCGGCATTGATCACACGAATGCCTCCGCTTTCCACGTGTTCCATGGGGACTCGCTCAACCGCCCGTCAATCGACAAGGCCTCCTGGGCGCTCGCCGGCATGCGGAACACCGGCATCATTCCGGACGGCACCTGCGGTTCTCTATCCAGAATTTACCGCGAGGATCTTTATCATTCCGCCGAGCAATGTCTCATCGATGCAAAATCACTGGCAACAGCCTGATCCAAACACTCTCACACTAACTAACCACTACTCCACAGCGCCCCATGTCTTCCTCTAACGACGGCAAACTCCGAATATTCGCATTCAACTCGCCCGCAATCCGAACACTCCATCTTACTTGGTTTGCGTTTTTCCTCACCTTCGTCCTCTGGTTCGCCCACGCGCCATTCAAGGCCGAGATCTCGAAATCGTTCCATCTCACGACCGCCCAATGGAAGGCGCTTCTGATTCTCAACGTCGCCTTCACGATCCCGGCACGGATCATCATCGGCATTTTGGTGGATAAATTCGGGCCCAGAGTGACCTATTCATTCCTCCTGATGATTTCGGGGCTGCTCTGTGTGGCCTTCGCGATGTCGACTTCTTTTGAGATGCTCGCCTTCACCCGTTTCCTGATGGGCTTCGCCGGTGCAGGATTTGTCATCGGAATCCGCCTCGTTGGCGAGTGGTTCCCACCCCGCCAAGTCGGTTTGGCGGAAGGGATTTACGGCGGTTGGGGGAATTTCGGCGCGGCTGCTGCGGCAATGGTTCTGCCTTCCCTCGCCCTCCTTTACGGCGGTGCTGATGGCTGGCGTCATGCCTTCATGACCGCTGGCGGCGTTGCCTTCATCTACGGTCTTGTTTTCTATCAAAATATTAAGAACACGCCGAAAGGTTCCACCTATTTCAAGCCGAAGAAATCCGGCGGCATGGAAGTCTCGAACCGCAGGGATTTCGTTTTCTTGCTTGCGATGAATATCCCGATGTTCGCTGCGCTGGCCACTCTCACATGGAAACTCTCGCCGAGTGGTGTGAAACTGCTTCCTGCGTTTTTCGTCAATGTGATCTATGTCGCTCTGGTTCTGCTTTTCATCCTGCAAGCCTGGCAGATCTATCGCGTCAACTCCGAGATGTTGAAGACCGGTAGCGTCCCGCAATACCAACGTTATCAATTCCGTCAGGTCGCCATCCTGAACGTGGCCTATCTGATTACCTTCGGTTCCGAGCTCGCCGTGATCTCGATGCTGCCTGACTTCTTTGCCGAAACCTTCGGACTCAGCCCGGTAAAGGCTGGCCTGCTTGCTTCCGGATTTGCTTTCATGAATGCCGTGGCTCGCCCGAGCGGTGGCTGGTTCTCCGATAAATTCGGACGCCGCAAAACAATGCTCATCCTGCTCTCCGGATTGGCCGCGGGTTTCATCTCGCTCTCGTTCATCAACTCCGCCTGGCCTGTCGCTCTGGCCGTGGTCGCCACCATGATCTGCTCGTTCTTCGTGCAAGCCGGTGCCGGTGCGGTCTTCGCGATCGTTCCGCTGATCCAACGCCGGATGACCGGCCAGATCGCCGGACTCACAGGTGCCTACGGCAACGTGGGCGGTGTGGTTTTCCTGACAGCTTACTCGTTTGTTTCCACTCACACGTTCTTCATGATCATCGCCGCATCGTCGATCGTCGGGTTCCTCGCTTCCTGCTTCCTGAGCGAGCCAGCCGGGCACATCACCGAGATCGCTGAAGACGGATCGGTGCAACTCATTGAGGTGGCGTAAAACACAGGCTCGCATTCGTCACTTTTTCAACTATGCAGGAGTCCATGCACCTTACCGGTCGTATCGAAATCACGACCGGACTCTTCACGACTCCCGGCCCGAAAGCGACGAATGACGATTGCCTCGGCGTCCATATTCCAGAACCCGCGCTGCTGCCGACGAAGGGCATCGTCGCCTGCATCGCGGATGGAGTTTCCGCCGCCAGTGCAGGGAAAGAAGCGGCCGAGGCTTCGGTGATCAGCTTCATTTCGGATTATTACGAAACACCCGAATCATGGGAGGTGAAAACCGCCGGACAGCGCGTGCTGACGGCGTTGAACCGCTGGTTGTTTTCCCAAGGCCAAGGATTCAGTGCTGCGGAAAAGGGCTGTGTCACCACATTCACCGGGCTCATTCTCAAGTCGCAGACCGCTCACATTTTTCACATCGGGGACAGCCGCCTCTACCGTTGGCGGTCGGGTGAACTGGAGCAAATCAGCCGCGACCATGCGGCGCAGGTTTCCGCCGATACCAACTATCTCACCCGTGCACTCGGCCTCACTTTGTCGCCGCGGATCGATTACCACGCGTTGCCGGTCGAGGCCGGTGATCGTTTCGTCCTCACTACGGATGGGATTCATGGCGAACTGACGCGTCACGACATCGAGGTCATTGTCAATGAAACGCCGGATTCCCAAGCTTGCGCCGAAGCGCTCGGTGAAGCATCCGCCCACGGCACGGACAACCGTTCCTGCATTGTTCTGCATATCCAGACTCTGCCGGATAGTGATAAAAACGACGTTTTCCGCCAGCTCTCGGCCTTGCCATTTCCGCCGGATCTTCTGCCGGGCCAGAGCATCGACGGGCTGCATGTGGAAAAGATCATTTCAGCCTCGAAGAACTCGCAGCTTTATTTGGTTTCCGACACGGATGATGGAAATCGGAATCTGGTTCTCAAAGCACCGTCGATCACCTTCGAGGATGATCCTTCCTACTTGGAGCGTTTTGCCTTGGAGGAATGGATCGGACTGAGGACGGATAGCCCGCACTTGGCGAAGGTCGTTCGTCGCGGGAGGCAGCGACGTTTTCTTTATTACTTACTGGAGCCGGTCGATGGGCCGACGCTCGGCCGTTGGAGCGAAGCGAATCCGAGCCCGCCGGTCGAAAAGGTCGTTTCCATCGTTGAACAAATCGTGGAAGGCGTCCGCGCGCTGCATCGCAAAGACACGCTTCATCAGGATCTGAAGCCGGACAATATTTTGCTGGATGCTCAAGGGCAGGTGAAAATCATCGATTACGGATCCTGCCACGTCGGAGGAATCGCGGAGATTTCCACACCCTTCGAGCGGTTGGACGCACTGGGCACGCTCGATTTTTCCGCTCCTGAATATCGGCTCGGCAGCAAGCCGACGAAGCGGGCGGACCTTTTTTCCATCGCCGTCATCAGCTATTACCTGCTCACCGGTGGCCAGCATCCCTACGGCAAAGCTTGGGATGGAGCGAAAACCCAACGCGATTTTTTCAATCTGAAATACCATCCCGCCGCCGCGCACAACCCGATGGTGCCGTTGTGGATGGATGCGGTGATTAAGAAGGCTCTCGCGATCCGCCCGGAATCGCGGCAGGAATCGATGTCCGAGTTCACTCACAATCTCCGCACTCCGGATCCCGAGTTTCTCAGCATCGAGCCTCTGCCATTTGCCGAGAGAAATCCCGTGCTCTTCTGGAAAATCGTGGCGATTTCCTCAATCGTGGGCTGGATCAGCACATGGTTGGCGATGCGTTGAGTTCGCCTCAACCTGAGTCAGCCTCATGCGGATGAGGATCAATCATGAGGATGGCTCATGCCCGGAATGGATTTGTTTGATCGAAAGATTTGGCACGATGGCACCGCTGGCATGCCAGTTGCTCAATGTAAGCCAAACCAAGCTTACTCAAAATGGTCGATTTCAACAACTCAGGCTTCACCGAGGATCAAACCTCCTACCTCTCCGGATTCGTCTCCGGCATCTTGCAAGCCCGTGATCTTCCCTTTCTCGGGCAAGACGCGGAAAACCGTTTCACGCATCAGCCATCGGAAGCTGTCGAAACCGTTTTTGGCACTTCCGTCGATGATCTCTGCCGTGAGGAAGTCATCAAATACGAGCAAAACGGCCTCGATTGCTACGATGCCATCCTCGCCAACGCGGAAACCAACTCCTTCCCCACCGATGGCGATGTCTTCCGTTACAAGTTCCACGGCCTGTTCTTCGTCACTCCCGCTCAGGAAAGCTTCATGCTCCGCTGCCGCATCGCCGGGGGCGCGTTAAGCACCTATCAATTCCGCGGCCTTGCCGAAATCGCCGCCGATTGGGGTCCGGGTCACGCCGATCTGACGACCCGCGCCAACCTGCAAGTTCGCGAGATCATGCCGGAAAATTGCGCGAAGATCCTGATGAAGCTAACCGATATCGGCCTCACCTCGCAAGGATCCGGCGCGGACAACATTCGCAATATCACTGCGACCCCCACCACCGGATTCGACTCCACGGAGCTCATCGACGTCATGCCCTATGCCCGGGCCATGCACCACTACATCCTGAAAAATCGCGACCTCTACGGCCTGCCGCGCAAGTTCAACATTTCCTACGATTCCGGCGGCTGCGTCTCCGTTTGCGCGGACACCAACGACATCGGTTTCTACGCTGTCAAAGTCGGAGCTAACGACCAAGGCATCGAGCCCGGCGTCTATTTCCGCATGCAACTCTGCGGCATCACCGGCCACAAGCAATTCGCCACCGACTGCGGAGTGCTGCTCACTCCCGCCGAAACGGTGCCCGTCGCCGCCGCGCTCATCCGCGTGTTCATCGAAAATGGCGATCGCACCAATCGTAAAAAGGCACGTCTCAAGTATCTCGTCGATGACTGGGGCATTCCGAAGACCTTGGAGGAAACTGCCAAGAAGCTCACCTTCCCGCTGCGTTATCTGCCTCTCGATGCCTGCGAGCCATCCGCTCCGAAGTCCAAGCACGGCCATCTGGGTATCCATCAACAATCTGATGGAAAACACTACATCGGCGTCCTCACACCGGTCGGTCGCATGACCGTCACCCAAATGCTGGCGTTGGCCGACATCGCCGATCAATTCGGCCGCAGTGAAATCCGCCTCACTGTATGGCAGAACCTCATCATCCCGGGCATCGCCGAGGAAAACCTCCAAGCCGCCATCACCGCGATCCAAGCGACCGGCCTCGACCACCGCAACAACACCATCACCGGTGGGCTCATCGCCTGCACCGGCAGCCGGGGTTGCAAGTTCGCCGCCGCAGATACCAAGGGCCAAGCGATCGCCCTCGGCAGCCACCTCTCCAGCAAGATGATCCTCGACCAACCGGTGAACATCCACCTCACCGGCTGTCAGAACTCCTGCGCCCAGCACTACATCGGCGACATCGGCATGATGGGAACCCGCGTGAAAATCGAGGACGGTTCCACCGTGGACGGCTACAACATCGTTCTCGGCGGCGGAGTGGACGACACCCAAGCCATCGCCCGTGAGATCTGGAAATCCGTCCGCGCCGATGAAATGCCCGCTCTGATCGAACAAATCCTCGTCGTTTATCTGCGCGACCGGAAAGAGGATGAAAGCTTCGCACAATTCGCCAACCGTCATACGCCCGAGCAACTCATGGATCTTTGCGATCCCTCCAAGACCGCCGCAGCCTGATCCTCCTAACCAAGAACATCATGTCACTCACCGTTCCCAACACCGCTCCATTCTCAGGTGCCCAGAAAATGTGGCTCAAGGGCTATCTCGACGCCCTCAACTCCGCGCTGATGCCAGCCGCAGGAAATTCCGCTGGCGCGTCCGCCGCCACGGCATCCCCAGCAGGTGTGCCGGTCGCCATTCTTTGGGGTTCCCAAACCGGAAACTCGGAAGGTCTCGGCAAAAAGCTCAGCAAGGCCCTCGCCGCGAAAGGCCACAAGCCAACCCTCCGCGACATGGGAGACGTCTCTCTCGAAGATCTATCCGCTTCCGAGCACGTCCTCATCATCACTTCGACCTACGGCGATGGCGAACCACCGGACAACGCGGCAGCTCTTCACGCGGCGCTCCATGCGGCGGATGCTCCGGCCCTTTCCTCCGTCAACTACTCGGTTCTCGCTCTCGGCGATTCCAGCTATCCGGATTTCTGCAAATGCGGACGCGACTTCGACCAACGCCTCTCCAGCCTCGGCGCCCGGTGCATCGCACCAATCGTCGAATGCGATGTGGATTACGACAAACCTTTCGCCAGTTGGATTTCCCAAGTTGAGCAAGCACTTGGCTCGCTTGTTGCTGTTTAATTATTCGAACCTTCGTTAGCTTTTCCGATGCCCGCCACTCTTGAACGTATCCCTGCCCTTCCCCGTGCCAACGGGCAGAGTGTGGAATCAGGCAATCTCATCGACAAACTGCTCGCGGAGCAAAAGCAGCTCCAGACGCCGGTTGCGCGGTTTTCGGAAGTCCACCATCAGCGCAAGCCGGATCTATCCGATCACTACCGCAGCCTGATCCCGCTGACCAAGCCCGGCGATGGCGAGCAATACGCGTTCGAGGTTTCACTCGACCGCTGCACCGGTTGCAAGGCCTGCGTTTCCGCCTGCCACTCGCTCAATGGTCTCGATGACAATGAAGCATGGCGCGACGTCGGGACCTTGTTGGGTGGCTCCGATTCGCCCAAGTGGCAGCAGACGATCACCACCGCCTGCCACCACTGCGAGGATCCCGGTTGTATGAACGGCTGCCCGGTCGGAGCTTACGAAAAAGACAAGGACACCGGCATCGTCCGCCACCTGGACGACCAATGCATCGGCTGCTCGTATTGCATCCTCAAGTGCCCTTACGACGTCCCGAAATATTCCAAGAAGCGCGGCATCGTTAGAAAGTGCGACATGTGCCACCAACGCCTCGCCGAGGGAGAAGCCCCGGCCTGCGTGCAAGCCTGCCCGACCGAGGCCATCCGCATCGTCAAGGTCCCGCGTCCGCCGCTCAAGGAACGCCGCGCCGATGAAGGCGGTTTGAAAAACGGCGTGCTCAGCCTGTTTCCCTCCACGCTCCCCACTCCGGAAGCCTCTCTTCTGGGAGACAAAAGCATCACCCTTCCCACCACCCGCTACGTCGGCCGTGAGATTCCGGACTCTGCGAAGGCCGCGGACCGCGAATCGCTCGTCGCCCAACACGCACACTGGCCGCTTGTCCTCATGCTCATGCTCACCCAGGCGGGTGTCGGCATGCTGCTCACCGCCAAGGGCAATCTCGCGCTCACCCTCACCGGCACCGCCATCTTCTTCGCCGGCATGGGAGCCTCCATCTTCCACCTCGGCAAGCCACTCAAGGCCTGGCGCTTCTTCCTCGGCCTGCGCACCTCATGGCTCTCGCGGGAAATCCTCGCGTTCTCCCTGTTCGCGCCGATTCCAATGGTTCTCGCAGCTTTCGCGGCGCTTCCCTATTTCCCGAAATTGCCGATACCCGCCTTTGTCGCAAAACTGCTTCCACTCCTCTCACAGATCACCACGATCTCGGCACTCCCCATCGGTCTCATCGCCGTCTTCACCAGCGTGATGATCTATCACGATACCCGCCGCTCACTCTGGCGTTTCCCGCTCGGTGCCATGCGTTTCTTCGGCACCGTCGCCTCCTTCGCGGCGCTCGGCAATCTCATCGGAAATGGCATAGGCATTACGTCCTCGGCCCTCTTCGCCGCCGCTGTCATCGTGAAACTCATCCCCGAGCTCCGCCTCCTCCAACTCGGCGAGGACGAGGACAATCCTTGGACCCCGGACACCCACAGCGCCCGCATCCAACTCGGACCGTTAGGAATGATCCTCCGCGCCCGCGTCAGCTTCGCCCTGCTCGCCGTCGTCACCGCCTTCATCCAACCCTGGGCCGCCCTCCCCATCCTCCTCCTCGCCGATCTCCTCGAACGCCAGCTCTTCTTCCAATCCGTCCAAGCCCCCAAGATGCCCGGCAACTTCGGCACCGACCACGGCCATTGAGCGGAAAGAGTTCACCACCGCGAACCGCGCGAATCTAGCGAATCCTGAATGGCGTCCCCACGGAGATGGATTCACCGCCAAACCGCTAAGAACGCCAAGGAACGCAGAGGGGAAGATGTGGGTTTGCTGGTTTTCAGTATCCGGGTGGCAGGGACGGTCTCTCCGAGCCGTCCGGAACGTTGGTGTACGCGCCTAACGTTGATTTGATTGCGAGCGAAGAAAAAGACGTTGTTTGGTGGTTCTGACGTGTGGGGGCGGATCCACGCGCAACCGGACCGTTTGGGTGAATGGTTCGGCGGGGATGGAAGGCGGGACGGACATACAAGGAAGCCAAGTGAATGAAACGCAAATGAATTGCAGAAGCACCTCTTTGCGAAATCTATCCCCCAAGTCTCCCGGAAGCTGAGCGTGTCCAGGCTTTGAGGATCTTTTTGACTTGCTCACTGACTGGCGCACCGACTTGCTCACCAAATTGCCATTTCTGTCTCAGGCCAAGTGTTCACACTGCATTGCCGTGTTCTCCGGGTAAGACTCAAATTGCTCATAACCCCAGAAAGAAAAGAGAACCACGGATAGACGCCGATGAGTCGGCACCCCCCAACGATGCGGTTATCCGCCAGTTCCTCATGGGAACCTCTGCTTCATATAAACCGCCATCTCACTCGGTGGCAGTGCCGCGGTAGAAGCCCCAGCGCGGATAAAGAACTCTTCTCCCGTTCCGTTCTTCAGAAATACCGCTGATCCACTCGGTGCGCAATCCACCACAAGCACACGGCTATCGTCGAACGTCTCAAAGTGGGGCTTGATGTTCAACATGGAGGGCGCGCCCATACGACTCTTGATCAAGTTCCCTAAGTGGAGGTTCATTTTATCCTCATTGGGAAATCTGTCTGTCTCAACGCCCAATGCGTTGCCGTCGTCATCGACACCAATGACCAAGATCCCCCCTTCTTTGGAATTAAGGAATGCTGCAATTGTCTTGAGGACTGAATGCTCCATCTTCGGATCGTTTTGACCTGTGTGAAGATTGACCCGCAGCGTGGACTTGAACTCGACGGTATTGCTTTCTCCTGCGGCGACAATGGACTCAATCGTCTGCTTCCCTTCATTCGCCCGGATCGCGTTGAAAATCTCCTTTGCTAGTATCGGCAAGGCAACTCCTTCGAACGCCCCATCTTCCATGTAGCGGGTGACGATATTGTCGTTCTCTCCCATGCGCTCGATCATCAGATCGGCGATCATTTTCTTGATACCGAGCTGGAACTTGTCGAGCGGGTTTGAAAGCGCCGTATCGATCATCTTCGCATTCTTCACCGCCTTTTCCTTGATCTGCTCAAAGAACAGCCTGTCCTCTTCGGAAAACTCGGTTCCGAACCGCTCATTGAGGACCTCGATGATTTCCGATAGCGGGGCTTTCTCATCCGTCGCCTTCGCGCTGCCGACGTCGATGGGACTCTTCACAGCTTGAGCATCACCATCGTTCAGATTGATCGCGCCGGAGTCCACCCGCTGGAGGCGATAGTATTTCAACGCAACTTCATCTCCCAGATTCACCGCATCTTCGCGATCCAGAGGGAGATGGGGAAGCAAGAGCCGGCCAAAGCTGTAGAGCATTTCCAACTCCCGATCCGCGTAAGGCAAAATCTGACTAAGGAAAGCGTAAACATTCACGTAGCCTTGCAGCTTCTTCCTAAACTTCTCGCGATCCGCTTCCACCTCGATCGCTTTGAAGCGGTCCACTGCAGGTTGAAGATGCCGTTGCATGTGAGCATGGTCCGCCGAATTCTGTTTGGCGAGAGGCTTGTAGAAAATCCGCGAGAATGCTTCGACTTCGCTCCAGTGATAAATCTGATACTTGTCCAGCTCGTGTTTCAGTGCCTCAAGCTGGGCAGGATCGGATGCCTCCTGGAGGCTCGTCGAATCGAAGTAAGGCTTGAAGGCCGTATAAATCGTTTCCCGGTCGTTGACGAAATCGAGGACAAACGGATCTTCCTTGCCTAGAATCTTACGGTTCAACCTGGAGAGCGTCTGCACGGCCTGCACACCATCCAGCCGCTTGTCCACATACATCGCGCAAAGCAGCGGTTGATCGAATCCCGTCTGGTATTTGTTCGCGACCAGCAATACCTGATAGTCGGCCGAAGCGAACCGCTCCGGAAGCTGGCTTTCACTGATCGTTTTCCCGGTGACAAAGTCCTTGTTCATCGACGGCTCGGTGTATTCCAGATCCGTGTCCGGATCCTTCACCGATCCACTGAATGCCACTAACGGGCGCACATCCGTGTATTGGTGCTCTTTGAGATAGCCTTCGAATGCGAGCTTGTAGCGGACCGCGTGCAACCGTGATGAAGTCACCACCATCGCCTTCGCACGGTGCCCGAGTAGCGCCATCACCTTTGTGCGGAAATGCTCGATGATCACTTCAGTCTTCTGCGCGATGTTGTGCGGGTGGAGCGTGACGAACTTCGCCAAGGCCCTCGCTGCCTTCTTCTTGGATAGTTCGGGATCGCTCTCCGCCTGATGGACCAGCTTGAACCACGTGTCGTAAGAGGTGTAGCGTTGCAGGACGTCGAGAATAAAACCCTCCTCGATTGCCTGACGCATGCTGTAGGTATGGAATGCTTCGCTTTTCCCTTCGTGATTCTTCCTTCCGAAGGTTTCCAGCGTCTTGCCCTTCGGCGTCGCGGTGAATGCGAAGAAGCTGATATTCGTCTGGCGGCCTCGGGATTCCATCACGCGGTTGAGGCGGTCTTCCCAGTCCTCTTCCTCGTTGACCGCGCCGCTGTCTCCCAGAATTGCTTTCATCTCGCGGGCCGCCTCGCCGGTCTGGCTGGAATGCGCTTCATCCACGATCACCGCATACTTTCGATTTGCGATGGCGGCTTCCCACTCCTTCGCCTTTTTCTTTTTCTCATCGTCGATCTCATCCTGATTCGCCGCACCGGCGGCGCGCATCAAACCCCGCAGGACGAACGGAAATTTTTGTAGCGTAGTGATGACGATCTTCGTTCCGTCGATCAACGCTTCCGCAAGTTGCTTCGAGTCCTGATCAATCGCCTTCACCACTCCCTGCTGGTGCTCGATTTGATAGATCGCGTCCTGTAGTTGTTTGTCCAAGACCGTGCGGTCGGTGATCACGATCACGCAGTCGAAGACCTTTGCATCGGTGTTATCATGCAGGCTCGCCAAACGGTGAGACAGCCAGGAAATACTGTTCGTCTTGCCGCTGCCGGCCGAGTGCTGGATGAGATAATTGTATCCCGCCTTCTCCTGACCGGCGGCGAAGATCAGCTTCCGGGTCGAGTCCAGTTGATGGTAACGAGGGAAAACCAAGATCTCCCGCGTGACGAATTTCTTGCCGCCCTTCCCGTCATCCACCTTTTCTTCTTTCTTCTCCAGGAACATGAAGCTGCCGATGATTTCCATGAAACTCACCGGCTGTAGCACCTCCTCCCAGAAGTATCCCGTCCGATAGCCGAACGAATGCACCGGGTTCCCCTTGCCGCATTGGATCTGCCCAGGCTGGCTGCCACGGTTGAACGGCAGGAAATACGTCCTCTCTCCCGCCAGCCGAGTCGTCATGTGGATCTCGTCCGTATCCGCCGCGAAGTGCACCAGCGCCCGGTTCTTGAACTGGAACAGCGGAGCCCGGAAATCCCGCTGCTCGTATTGCTTCACCGCGTGCCGCCAATTCTGGCCGGTCGTCGGATTTTTCAGTTCGATGGTCGCCACCGGCAGCCCGTTGATCGCCAGCAGAATGTCCACCGTCGCATTGGACGCTGGATGACAAGCCACCTGCCGCGTCAGCGTGAGTTGATTCATTCCGAAAAGATCATCCAGCTCGTAGTTCAACCGATGCGCCGCTCGGAAATACGCCAGCTTCGAGGTCTTTCCGTAAAACTTGAACCCGTGCCGCAGGACATGAAGCGTACCCTTCGCCTCCAGCTCCTTCACCAGTGTCTTGATTAGCAGCGGCTCCAGTCCGGCCCCGTGAGCCTTTACCATCTCCTCCCATCGCTTCGGCTGCGTTTCCTTGAGGAAGGCAATCACCCGTGCCGGAAATAGTGCGTTCGCTTTATCCCATTCGGCGTTCGTTCCCTGCTTCCAGCCTTTCAGCAGAAGTGTTTCCTCAACGTGCGATTCAAAGGCGATTTCCTGAGTTTGGGAGGACATGCTGATGAACCGACCCTATCGAAATATCATCCGCTATGCCCAGACAAACTTCGCACGCAGATGTTGGGCTGGATGGGAGTAGTCCAAGACTTCCTCACGCATGAGCCGACCGACGATGACGCCTGGATGAATGCGGATCCGTTGAGCGAATGCCCGGATCGAAGCGCTGTTGATCACCGGTGCTTCCTGCAGGAACTCCGTCCATTCGGCGGGTTGGATCAACAGATCGCCGGAGAATCGATTCGCTTCCTCCTCCCGCTTCTGGTCCTCATGGCTTGCATTCTGTCCTTCCAGAAAGATCTCCTTCTTCTTCTTCTGCAACACGTGCTTCGCCTCATGGAAAAACGTGAACCAGAAGTGGTCATTCGATTTGAACAGAAGGGATTGTTGGATCAGGGGCCGCCCGTGATACCAGCGCATCACGCCACTGATTCCCAGCCCGGCCAATTCGGGGACAAGCACGTAAATCACCCCGGCTTCCGCGCACAGTGCCTGAATGCGTGGAGCAAACTCCTTTGGTTCGAGCACTGTCATTTCACGGATCTTGGCGAGATTCGCGCGGAAAAGATCTTCGCTGAAAGGCTGGGTTTCGACCGTATCCGCCATCAGTTCCCCCTTCCGTAACCAGGCGGAAAGCGCGGCAAGCTTTTCACTAGCCTTGGGCGTCCTGCGATAGGAAAGCTCCAGCTTCATCTCACCGTAGAGGCTGCCCCACCGCTCCGGATGGCTCACTCCGAAAAACGCCAGCAACTGTCCCGCCTTGCTTGCCGCGTCTTTGACCGGTGGGACAAAATCCCGTTTGGCCATCTCCGCATAGGGAAAGCTCCTCGCCCAATCCGCAAAGCCTTCCATCTTCCGGGACTCCTGCTCCCGGGCGAGGCATTCCCGATAGCGGCTGTCGAGATTGAGCCAGAAGTGCGCGGGCACGCGGAGAACCTTTTCCAAGGCGAGGGCGGTTTCCTGCGTGATCGGCTCGTTGCCTTTGATGATCAGATTGATCGTTTTCTTGCTGAGACCGGTGCGCTGGGCAAGCTCCACCTGATTCATGCCCAGGGCATCAATCGTCTCAAGAAGCGTTTCGCCCGGCGCTGTGGCGAAGGCGGGTTCCTGACAGGTGTTAATCATGGGTATCTGCGATTTCTAGGATTTCAATGATGGTGATTCCGCTCCAATCCCAGCCACCGTCTTCCTTCCGGGGTTCCGGATCATGGGTGGGAGTGAAAATGAGGCGGAGTGGATGCTTGAGGTCGGCGGAGAATTCCCCTTTCCGATCTCCGGTGAGTTCATGGATGCGTGGGCCTGGAAGATTGCGGAGGTCTTCCAAACATTCTGCGGCTGCAAACTCGGACACCCGCTGAGCGAACTTTTTCGCACAAACGGGACCCAATGCTTTCGTCAGTGACTTCAGACTTTCCGCCTGCTTCTCAAGCTTCTTCGTCTTGTAAGCGATCTACATCGGCACGGATTTCTATTTTTGTTTACGAAAAAGGTAAATACTTTTTTCAACGATTTGGCCCATGGCCATTGACCGGCGATCCACCTAAATCGGACTATTCAGTTCAAACGCCCGGTATTTCAGCCATTTGGCGATGCCATCCAGATCGGGAAACAGCAGTTTGTCGAACACTCCGAATTTCTCCAGACGCTTCCGGATCTCCTCGTGCGCGGAATGGCGGATAAGGATCTCGATGTAGTCAGTCTCGGCCAAGGGGGCCAATGGCTGATGCCGGGCGAGCAAAACCCCATCTTGTGCCCTGATGCGGGGCGAAACATGCGGCGGATCGTAAATCACATCCTCACTGATATTGAAGGGACTCTGAAGCGCGCCATCGGATGATGCCTCCGTAACAATGGTCCCGGTTGCCACGGTGTACTCGGAAGAGGCCCAATCCTCAGGATCCGGACCATCATGCCAACAATCCGATTCTTCGGCCTCTGCGAGACTCCTCAAATAATCTTCTTCGTCGAAATCCTCGTCCGGAACGTCGATCTCCTCCGATTCATCTTCATCGATCTCAAAATCTTCATAGGAGCCCGAAAGATCTTCCCTACGATTGTTGACCTCGGCCGGGCGAACTACCGCCGACTTTCTTCTCAGATCGCAATGGCGTCTCGGTTCGCTTGTGAGAACATACACGGCGCTATCCAACGGAACCTGTGCAAGCTTCCCATGCTCATCCACCACGTTCTTGAATTCAGTGACACGGGTCGCGAAATACAACGCAACCAACGGGTTGGTCGTCCAATCCATATAACGCGTGGGCAAGCCATGATGCTGGGCGATTGCCAACGCCTCCCATTCGCTTCGGGGCAGATGCCTGAGATGGCTCAAAATGTGATTGCTGAACACATCCAAAATCTCCCGTTCGCGGTCCACTCTTTGGGTAACTCCATATTTGTTCAGACAATCGTATCGTCCCAACGATGGCTTCAGCTCATAACCATCGGAAACCTTTTTCGTCTGACCACGGAAGTATTGGCGACCTCCCGGAAGTTCGTTCTGAACAGTTTCCAGATATTCTTCGAAGCTCTCAATGTCAAAGGGAGTGCTCATGCTGCGTTTCTCACGTCGATTTTCCCGGTCACGGCGGCGGTGATGAGGGCAGTGCGGTATTCCGTGAGCTTCTCGATGGCGGATTCCACTTTCTCGATCATGCGGTCGATTTTTGAGGTTTCGATCTTAAGGTAATCAACAATGACCACCTGCTCTTCGAGAGAAGGGATAGCAAAAGGCAAATCACCAATTTCTCCTTGGTCGAGGATTGGCAATGTTGCACTAGGAGCGATTGCCCTCAATGCAGGTTCCAGCCGTTTAAGCTGATAGGTCGCGAATGATGGATGGACCCAACGTTCATCAAATTCGACCACTGTAATCTGCTGGTTGCATGATCCGGGTTCTTCAAGGGAAGTTACTTTTCCGATGGTTGCTCCAATCGTGATAATCATCGTCGCACCCGCACTGAACATTCGTGCTGCTCTTTCATTCACTGCGGATTGATTCAAAAACTTTACCGGTTGAGAGACCGTGATGTCGTCATTGAACGAACTCGGCCCATACCACGGAACAGTTCCCGCCTCGTAGTACCGTTCTTCTGCCGTTGGAGGCGTGCCACCCGTTTGGACACGCCTAGCCTTTCGGCGCACTGTCAACAAATCCCAATGCTCCGGAATATCTCCCAGCCAGGAGATGCCGGAGGGTTTAAGTTTGGGGTTGGGGGGGAGGCCGGCTTGGGCGGCGGCTTCGGGGGGGAGGCCTTTGGTAACGGTGCGGGAGATGAGGGCGCTGCGCTTCTCCTTGAGCTTCCCGATCAAGGCCCGCTTCTTTTCCAGCAAACCGTCCAGCTTGGCCGTCCGGTCGTCGAGGAAGTCGGCGATGACTTGTTGTTCGGGTAGTTTCGGAATCGGAATACGAATCTGCCTCAAGTCATCCTGGCTGAGATTGGGTTGCCCACCTCCGGTAGCGAGTGAGATAAGGACGGGACGTCGCATCCAGAGCCAATAGAAAACAAATTGGGGATCGAATAGAGTTGGCTTGGCGAAGGCGCAGCAGGCCTGGTTAAGCGTAGCCTCTAACCCGAGAATTCCAAGCCGACCAATCGTCGCTCCATACATTGCAAATAGGACTGTCCCAATCGGATAGAGTCGCAGCGCCGAATGTTGGGCGAGTGCAATATCGGTAATACTGCTTTTCGTTTTAGTAATGACTTTCTCGCGTAGCTCGGACGTGGTGACCCAAGGGATGTCTCCGTCATAGAAGTCCCCTGAATCACTCTTGGGAGTTGTCCCACTTCCAATCCTCGAAAACCCGTAGGTCATCTTTTTCACATCCCAATGCTCTGGCACTTCTCCGAGAAACTCCACGCCGCTGGGTTTGTATTTCGGATACGGCTTGGCGTTCACTTCGCGCCTCCTTTCCCCTTGGCTTGGGTTTCGATGGCTTCCAGTGCTTTGATATCCTCGGAATCGGCTGTGATGGCTTCGGCCTTGCGGCGCTGGGAATCAAAGATTTCGTAGCGGTCGTGGGCGATGGATTTCATTTCCGCGCCACTGATGCTGCCCGCGTTTTTCAGAATCGGTTTGTCGTTGAACTCCAGCAGGCGATCGACGTTGCTGCGCCAGTAATCGAGCGTGAGGTCTTTGCGCTCCTTGGTGCGGAGTTCGGCTTGTTCGAGAAAGATGACGACGAGGCGGTTGAGGGAGTCCACTTCGTCGGCATCGAGATAGTTTTTGGCGATGATGACGTCCTCCTTACGGACGCGGCGGCCTTTCCAAGTGAGCAAGGCCATGTTCGGCAGCGAGGGATCGGCCCGATTGACAACGATTTCCGCCGCTGTCTTGCGGGTGACGGCGTAGAGCAGCTTGTTCTGCACCTCGGCGAAGAACATTTGAGCCGCCTGGTCGTCCGCACGATAGTCGGCACTGAGGGCGAAGAGATCGCGGACTTTCTGGTAGAAGCGCTTTTCGGAGGTGCGGATTTCGCGGATGCGCTCCAGCAGCTCATCGTAGTAATCCCAGCCACCCGGATTCTTGAGCCGCTCGTCATCCATCAGGAAGCCCTTGGTAAGGAACTCGCCGAGATGCGCGGTCGCCCATTGGCGGAACTGGGTACCACGCGGCGAGCGCACCCGGTAGCCGATGGCGAGAATCAGCGGGAGACTGTAGAGAAGGGTTTTGCGCTGAACTCTCCGTCCGCCCTCGGCTTGAACTGTCAAGGATTCCTTGACAGTTGCTTCCGGTGCCAACTCCCCTTCTTCGAGGATATTCTTCGCGTGAAGGCTGACGTTTTGTTTGGTGGTGGCGAACAGTTCGGCGATTTCCAACTGGGTCAGCCAGACGCTGCCATCGACGGCCCGGAGCTGCACGCGGGCGAGGCCGTCATCCGTTTGATAAAGAATCAACCCGCTGCTCACGCCGTCACCTCCTTGAGCATTTCCATAATCTCCTTTTCCAGATCCTTGATCTCGCCCTCGATGATTGCCAACGGGCGCGGCGGCTCGTAGAGATAGAAGTGGCGGTTCAGCGGTATCTCGTAGCCAACCTTGGTCTTGCTGTGATCGATCCAGGCGTCCGGGACATGCGGCAGGACCTCGCGCTTGAAGTATTCCTCGATGCTCTCCTTGAGCGGCACGCTTTCGGTATCGCGCAGGTCGCTGTCGGGTTCCGGTTCGCCGTCCTTGTTGCGACAGATCTCGGCGGTTTCATCGCGCTCGCCGATGGCGTTGAGGACGGCCTTGAGTTCGGCGGGAGCGAGGCGGACGTCGCGGGCGCGGTCGAGCTTCTTCAGCTCGGTGAGGAAGATTTTCCGATCCATGCAGAGCTTGCGACCGAGGGCCTTGTGCAGGGCGGTGAGGAGGTCGCGGATTTCCTGTTGGCGGGCTTTTCCCGCTTCGATCTCCTGAAGGCGGACCTTCTCGTTTTTCTTGATGCTGGTGGCGAGGCTCTTGAACGCGCTCTGCTCATCAAGCAGGACGATGCGCTCCGGGCTGGCGAGAAAATTGAGCCGCAGCGGGCGCTCCACGGTGATCTTGTGGAAGCCGAAGTCCTCGTTGTCGAAGATCTTGGAGACGATGAGATCCTTGCCATCGAACTTCCGGCTCTCGCCATCCTTGAATCCGCCGAAGAGGCGGGTGAGGTCGCCGACGTGGTCGGGATCATTCTTGTCGTCGGGACGGCCTGTTTTCGGATCGCCGATCTTGCGGCGCTTGTTGCCGAGGCTTTTTTTCATCGGCACCCAGAAGTTCCGTCCGTCGATGAGCTGGATTTTTCCCCGGCGCTGCTTTCCTTTCTTGTTGGAGAGGATCCAGATGTAGGTGGAGATGCCGGTATTGTAGAAAAGCTGCTCCGGCAGGGCGACGACGGCTTCCAGCCAGTCGTTCTCAATGATCCAGCGGCGGATCTCGGACTCGCCCGAGCCAGCATCCCCGGTGAACAGCGGCGAGCCATTGAAGACGATGCCGATGCGACTGCCTCCGTCCTTGGGCGCGCGCATCTTCGCGATCATGTGCTGGAGGAACAGCAGCGAGCCGTCATTCACCCGCGGCAGCCCGGCCCCGAAGCGCCCTTCGTAACCAAGCTTGTCCGATTCGTTCTTGATGAACTTTTCCTGCTGTTTCCACGTCACGCCGAAGGGCGGATTGGCCAGCATGTAGTCGAAGGTGTATTTGGTGCCCGAGGAATCGCGGTCGAACTCGTCGCGGGTGAAGGAATCGCCCAGGCGGATGTTGTCGGCATCCTCGCCTTTGATGAGCATGTCCGCCTTGCAGACTGCCCAGGCGCCGTCGTTCCAGTCCTGCCCGTAGAGGTGGGGATCGGCCTTGGAATTGAGCTGCTTGATGTAGTTTTCCGCGACGGAAAGCATCCCGCCGGTGCCACAGGCCGGATCGTAGATCGTTTTGACCACATTGCTCTTCGCCAGATCCTTCTCGGGGGACAGCAGCAGATTCACCATCAGCCGGATGACCTCGCGCGGGGTGAAGTGCTCCCCGGCCTCTTCGTTCGATTGCTCCGCCCCGATACGGATCAGTTCCTCGAAGACGTAGCCCATCTGGGTGTTGTCCACCTTTTCATAGGACAGATCGATGTTCGGGCCGGTGAAGGCTTTGACCACCTCGTAGAGCAGG
This sequence comes from Luteolibacter sp., assembly GCA_039925065.1. Classification (GTDB taxonomy): domain Bacteria; phylum Verrucomicrobiota; class Verrucomicrobiia; order Verrucomicrobiales; family Akkermansiaceae; genus Luteolibacter. The sequence goes on along the minus strand of JBDSZP010000232.1, from coordinate 54,688 downwards.
TTCTTCTCCGCCATGATGGCGATTTCCTGGTCGAACTTGAACTTCTCCATGATGGCACGGACGTTGGGCGAGAACGCGTTGATGTAGGCGTTCAGGTTCGGCGCGAGCTGGTTCGGGTCGTCGAGCAGCTTTGCGAAATCGAGGCGGGAAAGATTGTAGAATTGGCGGCCAGTGATGCCTTCCAACTTGTGTCGAATGATCGTTTCCGGCTTCGCCTTGATCTTCGCATGTTCAGCCAGCACGGCGGCCTTGGTTTGGGCGAGAATGCAGTCGAAGCGCCGCAAGACAGTAAGCGGCAGAATGACCCGGCGGTATTCGTTCCGCTTGTAGGGGCCGCGGAGCAGATTGCAGATACCCCAGATGAAGTTGGCGATTTGAGAGTGGGATTCGGTGGACATTAAAAAGTGAAGAGAGGACGGGTCGAGGAAAGCGGCGTTTTGCAACTCCACGCTAACGACCTGATATCGGTTTATGGAAGATAAAAAGCCATCCCTCGGTGAATGCACGAGGGCTGCAGGATGTGCGGTCGGCTGCGGGTGGGAGGTGATTTTTCCACGACGATCCGTTGCTGATTCCCGGGAGTTTTTGAAAATCCACGACGATCAGTGACGGATCCTCGGGAAGCGGTGGCTGATTCCCGGGAAGGAGGAGCTAATCGTCGTTGAAAAGCGATGGGTTGTCGTTGGGAAAGGATTTTCGAACGACGGGAAATGACGGATCGTCGTGAAGTAGGAACGGATTGTCGTTAAGGAACGATTGATTCCCGGGAATCAGCGACGGATTGTCGTTGAGGAGTGACTGATCGTCGTTGGGGAATGATCGCTTCCCGGTGATCGACTGGCAATCGGCGACGGTCACAGACCGACGCTACTTGGGGAAACGACGGTCGCAGACGGATGATACGGGCGGAATGAATTCCGCGGTCCGGTTGGCCTTGAAAATGCAGATAGGGGGCGGTCGTGATTCCTTGACGCCATCAGGCAGGAAATCACAGTGTGACCTGTTCAACCCGCATTCCCATCATGAGCGAAACCACCCTGAGCCCGGAAGATCTCGCGCCGATCGTTGCCGCCCTCGCCGATGAAAATCGCGCGTTCATGCGCACTTATCCTGGTGAGTCGGATCGGCGGCAGGCGGTTCACACGGTTTACGGTGGCGCGCATCTTTTCAAGGCAGACTCGATTGGAAAACTCGGCGCGGTGGCGCTGCGTTCGCTCAAGGAATTCGCGCCGGCCGCCGCCGAGCTAACGCGCATTCTCGGGGCGAACTGGCAGCCGGAGTTTGCGGAGAAACTTTACGCCCGGATCGTGGAAAAACTGACCCGCGAGCCGGTCGAGGATTTCCGGCTGGATTTCGAGGATGGCTATGGAAACCGGGTGGATAGCGAAGAGGACGGCCACGCGATGGAAAGTGCGAAACAAGTCGCTGCCGGTCTGGCTGCGGGAACCTTGCCGCCTTTCATCGGCATCCGCATCAAGCCTTTCAACGAGGACCTTCGCGAACGAGCGATCCGCACGCTGGATATTTTCATCACGACTCTGGTGAATGAAACCGGCGGCAAACTTCCTGCCAACTTCGTCGTCACCCTTCCCAAGGTCCAGATCGCAGCGCAGGTTTCCGCGGCTGCGGCGCTGCTGACGGTGTTGGAAAACCGGCTGGGTATCGAACACGGCAGCATCCCCATCGAGCCGATGATCGAAACGCCGCAGTCCATCATTGCTGCCCAGGGAAATTGTCCGCTGCTCTCATTCATTCAAGCTGCGAGAGGGCGCTGTCGCAGCGTGCATTTCGGGGTTTACGATTACACTGCCTCCAGCGGCATCACCGCTGCCTATCAGTCGATGGGCCACCCGACGTGCGACTTCGCCCGCGCACACATGATCGTTTCCCTGGCAGGAACCGGCGTCCACATTTCCGATGGCGCGACCAACATCCTTCCCGTCGCGCCGAACCGTGGGGAAAATCTGACGGACGAACAGACAGCCCAGAACTTCGCAGCGGTGCATGGCGCTTGGAAACTCGGCTTCGACGATAACATCCACTCGCTCACCAACGGAATCTATCAAGGCTGGGATCTGCACCCGGCCCAGCTCGTCGCGCGCTATGCGGCGGTTTACAGTTTTTTCCTGGAAGGTTTGGAAGCCGCGTCAGGACGGCTCAAGGCGTTCGTGGAAAAAGCCGCACTCGCCTCACTCTTCGGCGATGTGTTCGACGACGCAGCCACCGGCCAGGGCCTGCTGAATTTCTTCCTGCGCGGCATTGCCTGCGGAGCCATCACGGAAGCGGAGGCGCTTGAAACCGGACTGACCCTTGAGGAGATCCGCTCCCGATCATTTTACAAAATCCTCACGAGCCGCCGGAATTCAGTCTCGGGTTGAGCCGATTGCGGACAGGCATCGAGTTTTTTCACCGCCGAGGCGCAAAGTTCGCCAAGGAGCGCAAAGAAGAGGGATGGTTTTTGAGAGTGAAACTCTTCAATTCTTTTCAATTCGATGTTTGATGTTGGGCGTTCAATGTTACTCGATGTCAAGAGGTCAGACACGAATGGCACGTAGTTAGGGAAGATTTGGGAAACTGCGGACAGGATGTCCGCGGCACATAGCGCTCAGAATGAACGCGCTCCTTTGGCCATGACGGCCGCAGGGAGCGTTGACATCCTGTCAACTGAGTCAGGGTGACATTCTGTCACCCGAAACGATATGGGCCTTAACTCCGTGCGATTCAGGTCAGACACCCCGCATTTGGGTACTTGGCAGGGCAGGATGTTTTTGGCAGCGTGTCGGAACGCGAAAAAGCTTGAGGCTTGGCTGGATTTCTCCTCCCCGGATATGGAATCAACGCCATGTCAGAATCGCTATTTTCAAGCCGCAGGTCTTTTCGCAGACCCCTAAATGCTGCCCATGGCGGAACCTTGTCACCAACGCTGTCGTGCCAGTGGATTGCCACAACGGCGCTGGTGATAGTCAGGAGGTTCCCCGTGGGCGGCGACGGCTGGATGCGGCTCAGCGGGATTTGAAAATACGACGGAGCGAACTCATCCATGGTATCGGAGCACCGAATTACGCCCCCTCAACAGGCACTTGCGCTTCGCCCGCGCATCCCGTAGAGATTCCGCCGTATGAAACGCCGACTTGCCCTCATCACCCTCGCTCTGTTTCCCGCGATCGCCCTGTGCGAACCTACCAAGGAAGCTGAAAAGCCCGCCGCTCCAGCCGCTGCCAAGGCGACGAAAGTCCGCTTGAAGACCAACAAGGGCGACATCGTTCTCGCGTTGGACGCTGAAAAAGCGCCGATCACAGTGGCCAATTTCCTAGGCTACGTGAAGAAGAAACACTACGATGGCACGGTTTTTCATCGAGTGATCGATGGATTCATGATCCAAGGCGGCGGTTTCGCATTGGAAGGAAAAAGCCTCGTCGAGAAGGAATCCGGCAAGGGCATCAAAAACGAAGGCCAGAACGGCCTGAGCAATGACCGCGGCACGATCGCCATGGCCCGCACCAACGATCCGGACAGCGCGACCGCCCAGTTTTTCATCAACGTGAAGGACAACGCGATGCTCAACTACCCGAGCAACGGCGGCTATGCGGTCTTCGGCAAGGTCGTGGAAGGCATGGACGTGGTGGATAAAATCAAGGGCGTGGCAACGGGAACGACCACTCTCACGATGCGCCACCCTGCGACCGGTGCCAAAATCGAAGCTCCATCCGAAGACGTGCCGAAGGAAAACGTCGTGATCCTTTCCGCCACTGCCGAGTGACGCGCCCCATTTTCTGACCGCATGCAACTTTGGCTTTGCCCGATCATTGCTTTCCTCCTCGGGTCGATCCCCTTCGGCCTGATCATTGCGAAAGCCAAGGGAATCAACATCCGCGACCATGGTTCCGGCAATATCGGCGCGACCAATGTGCTGCGGGTCATCGGGAAAAAATACGGAATTTCCTGTTTGTTCCTCGATGCGCTCAAGGGATTCATTCCGGTGGTCATTGCGATTTCGTTGATCCGTTATGAGGGATCGAAGAATCCGATGATGATCACCGCACTGGCGCCGTATGCGAAGGATTTCCCGATGCTGACGGCCCAGATATTTCAAGTGATCACGGGATTGTTAGCGGTGCTCGGGCATAATTATTCGCCATGGGTCAATTTCAAGGGCGGGAAAGGAATCGCGACCTCTGCCGGGGTCTTGATCGCGCTGATGCCAGCCGCCATCGTGATCCTGATCGTCGTCTGGTTGGCGGTTTTCCTGATCAGCAAATACGTTTCGCTGGCCAGCATCATCGCTGCGGCGGCACTGCCGTTAGTGATGCTTTGGGGCTCCTGGCATCATGGAAAATTTCAGAACGGCACGTGGAACAAGCCACTGTTGGTTTTCACCGTGATCATCGCCGTGCTGGCGATTTGGAAGCACCGCAGCAACATCGAGCGCCTGCGCAATGGCACCGAGCATCGTTTCACCCGCAAGCCGAAATCCGCAGATGTCTGATTTTCCATTGAAATCCGCCGCGATCATCGGGTCCGGCTCGTTCGGCATGGCGATGGCCAAACTTCTCGCATCGAAGATGGAATCGATCGTCCTCATCGGCCGCGATCCGGTGACGGCGGAATCGATCAACCGCGATCACAAAAACCCGCATTATCTCAGCGGAATCACGCTGAATGAAAATGTCCGTGCGTCCATCCAGCTAACGGATGCACTCTCTCACCCACTCATCATCTTCGCGGTGCCGACATCCGGCACGCGGGACACCGCCATCACTCTGGCGGCTGCGGGACTTTCTGAGGATGCGATATTGGTCTCCTGTGCGAAGGGGATCGAAAAACAAACGGGTGATCGGATGAGCCAGATCCTGCGCGAGGTTTTCCCTCAGAATCCGATTGCGGCGTTATCGGGTCCGAATCATGCGGAGGAAATCGCGACCGGACTTGCGACGTGTGCGGTGATCGGCTCCGAGGACCTGCCGCTTGCGGTTCAGCTTCAGGAACTTTTTACTTTCCCCCATTTCCGTTCCTATACCAGCGATGACCTCGCAGGAATCGAATTCGGCGGCGCGGTGAAAAACGTCTATGCCATCGCTGCGGGAATGGCCCATGGGCTGGGACTGGGCGACAACGCGGTGGCCGCTCTGGTGACGCGGGCTTTGGCGGAAATGACACGGCTCGGCACCGCTTTGGGCGGGCGGATGGAAACTTTCGCCGGCCTGTCAGGAGTGGGTGATTTGATCGTAACCTGTTTTTCCGAACATTCGCGGAACCACCGGGTGGGCATCGCCTTGGGAAGTGGGAAGACGCTTGAAGAAGCCGTCGCCGCCCTCGGCATGGTGGCGGAAGGCGTCCCAAACACGCTCTCGATTCACGAAGCCGCCCGCCGCGTCGGTGTTCGCACGCCGATCATTGATGCCGTTTACAGCATTCTCTACGAAGGGAAATCCGCTCCGCTCGCGATGAAGGAATTACTCACCCGCGATCCCCGGCCGGAGCATAGTTAGAGCTGAGCGGTGATCAAAGTTTTGTAAAAATCCCGCAAAAACAGCGCTGCCGAAATTTTCCGAACGCGCTGTGAATCAAGGTTCCTCGATGCCGTCCTGGATCACTTCATCCTCGCCCACAGGGATGGCGCGGACCGGACGTTTCGGCTCGGGGGCTTTTTCTGGAGGAGCTGGTTCCTCGTCCTGGGCATCCTGATCACCATGGATCGGTTCCACGGGAAGCGCCTTGAGGATGACGCCTCCGCCATCGGGCGTGACGGCATCCGAATCGGGATCTTTCGGGATGGCTTTCGGGATCGTTCCACCATCAGCCGCGGGGTCGGCTTCGTCCACGACGATGAGGGCCTTCTGCGGAGGTGCGATGGTGTCCTTGATGTCATCCTTGATGCCTTCAAAGAACTTTTTCACCATCGGTGCAGCCATGCGACCACCGGAAACGGTTTCACCCGGACTGCCTTCATAGAGCACGGCGAACGAGTAACGCGGGTTGTCTTCTGGTAGGAATCCAGCGAACCACGCGAGGCGTTGTTCTTTCGACGGAGGTCCCCACTGGGCGGTCCCTGTTTTGCCGCATAACGTAGTGAAACTCAATTGGGCGGCGGATCCGGTGCCGCCGGGGCCGTTGACCACATCGCTCATGCCTTTGTGGACGATTTCAACAGCTGCGGGATCGACGCCGAGCCATGTTTTCCTCTCAGGAATGGCAGCCTTGATCACCCGGCCGCGGGTATCCTGAATCTGGCGGATGAGTTGGAGTTTTGGCAAGGCACCACCGTTGGCGATGCCGGCCATGGCTTGGGCCACCTGCAGCGGTGAGGCTAACAAACTCCCCTGCCCGATCGCAAGGTTGGCCGTGTCTCCATCGAGGAATCGGCGTTTTTCATTCTTCAACATCCACTCGTCGCTGGGAACCAGGCCTGGGCTTTCGCCGATGAGCGGAAGCCCTGTTTTTTCGCCGAAGCCGAGGCGGCGGGCAAGATTGAGGAAGGCATTCGGGCCGACTTCGATGCCAACTTGATAGAACCAGGTGTTGCAGGATCGGGCCAGCGCGCGCTTCACATTGATCGAGCCTTCCGGAATTTTGCTCCAGTTATGCATCACCGTCCGGCCGACGTTGAGGGCGGCCGGGCAATAGATTTCGGAAGTCTCGGTGACTTTTCCGTTGTTCAAGGCCGTTAGTGCGACGATCGGTTTGAAAGACGACGCCGGCGGATAGACGGACTGGAAGGCGCGGCCGAAAAGCGGCTGCGAGGCGTCATCCTCAAGCGCCTTGAAGTCCTTTTCATTGATGCCGGGAATGAAATTGTTGAGATCGAATGAAGGACGTGAGGCCATCACCAGCACCTCGCCAGTGACCACATCGAGCACCACAAATGCCCCGCGCTTGCAACCTGCACGGAGGGTTTTCTCGGCAAGCATCTGCCACTGGAGGTTCAATGTGGTAACGAGCGTGCCACCGGGGCGCGGGCGTTTCACCTGCTCCTCTAGCAGCTTATTGCCATTTTCGTCGAAGAGCAGGCGTTTCATGCCGGGCTCACCGGTCAGTTGATCGTCGAAAATCTTCTCCAGTCCCGCACGTCCTTCGGTTTCCTCCCATAACGGCTCGTTGAAATTGATCGGGCCGGTCGGCAGCTTTCCCACGCTGCCGGGGTAACCGATGATGTGCGAAGCGAGATCCCCATGCGGATAGTAGCGCTTGTAAATGGGATGCAGCACCAGTCCGGAACTGAGCTTGGACTCCACCGCATGCGCTTCCTTTTCATCCAACTGACCGGTGACCAACAGAGGCAGCCAGCGCCGATCCTTGTAGTGATTGTAAATTTCCTCGTCCGTCTTCGGGGTGACATTCTTGACGAGCGTTTGCAGTGCATCCAGCCGGGTGCGTGCCCAGTTGACCACGAATGCCCGGTCTGCGTTCTCGAATTGCCGGAATTGCAGGGCCACCTGATAGGCCACACGATTCTGGGCGATGACATCTCCTTCACGGTCTACGATCAGACCGCGCGGTGCCGGAATTTTCAGAGCGATCGTCCTAGCGTCCTTGCGGGTCATGATGTCGCCATCGTTCGCGCTTTTTGTGGCGGGAGGTGCTCCGACCGGTGGTGCATCCACTTTTGCGAGATTAGGAGCTGGCAGAGCCTGCACCCTCAACGGCAGGACCGAGAGGCTGAGGGCTAGCGAAATTCGACAAACGGACGAAGGAGTCACCATAGGGTTTGGGGAGGCTAAGCTCGAAAAACGGCCAAGGCAACGCTCAATCCCAACCCGAATCTTTCCACTCCGACGGCGATTTCCCAATATTTTCGACAATCTCCGTTGGCACGAAAATGAACTCGTCCTGCCGCTTTTGCGAGGGATCCATGCGGAAAGAAACCAGCCTTCTTTCGCTGCGTCCATTTCCCACCACGGTGAGATCCACCAAAATTTCCATCGCCCCATCCTCCTTCGGCTTCACCCTGAGGAGGCCCGGAATCGGATAAACCGCGCGGGCTGGCCCTGCCTCACCCTTCGGGACCGTGAAATCCGCTCGTTTTCCGAGATAACTCACCGGATACCATTCGTCGCGTTTTGTCAGGCTCGTCCGCGTCCGGATGCGATGGACGACGAGACATTCATGCTTGCCCGGTTGTCCAGTGGCCTCGATCCGCCAACTGAAAGGCCCATCGAGCGTGGCGACTGCTGTGGAAACGACCATCGCGCTCAACGCATAACTCCCGCCGGACGTGCCCTCCGGTTTCACCTGCATCCGGATGGATGCGCCATTCACCTTCACTGCGGGCGACGAGACATTCGCCGCGTAGGTGTTTTTCTTGGCGATCAGGCTCACACAAGACACCGAGGAAATCAAAAGAGCGGCACTTGTCGCGAGCCGGGAGCCGTGCATGATGCGCGCAATGAGCGATTGGAATTTCATGTCGGTAATTATCTTGGTGGGGCTTTTCGTCCTGTGGAAGCTGGAATTTGCGGCGACCTTGTTGAACATCAAAGCCTTCCCCGACTCCGTGCCCAAGGGATTCGAAGATGTGATGGACTCGGACAAGCTCGATCAAGCCCGCGCCTATCTCCGCGCCAACGCCCAGTTCGGCATCATCCAGTCCACATTTTCACTCGCCGTCATGCTCATCTTTTGGTCGCTCGGCGGATTCGGCTGGCTCGATGGGCTGGCGCGGTCCTTCGGCTATTCGGAAGTCATCACCGGCCTCATTTTCCTCTGCAGCCTGCTTGTAGGACAGAGCCTGATCGGCCTGCCGTTCTCCTATTATGACACCTTCGTCATCGAGGAGAAATTCGGTTTCAATCGCGCCACCCTCGGCACGTTCATCAAGGATCGACTCAAAGGAATCGTCCTTGGTGCGTTGATCGGGCTGCCCTTGGCTGCTGCCGTCCTGTGGATTTTCGGAAATGTCCACAACGCCTGGCTGTGGGCCTGGGCTGTGTTGACGACATTCCAATTGATCCTCACCTATCTCGCTCCCTCGTTGATCATGCCACTTTTCAACAAGTTCACCCCGATGCCGGACGGTGATTTGAAAAAGGCCATCGAAGCTCTCGGCGTGAAATGCGGATTTCCACTGACAGGCGTGTTTGTGATGGACGGTTCCAAGCGCTCCACCAAGGCCAACGCTTTTTTCACCGGCCTCGGAAAGCAGAAGAAAATCGCATTGTTTGACACGCTGGTCGATAAGAGCACCCAACCTGAACTCATCGGAGTCCTCGCCCACGAGATCGGCCACTACCGCTGCGGCCATATCAAGCAGCGCCTCGTTGTCGGTATCCTGCAAACCGCCGTCATCTTCTTCCTCCTCGGCCTCGCCACCGATCCCGAGGGGAAATTCGCCCGACTCCTGTTCGACGCGTTCGGTGTGAAACAAATTTCCCCGCACGCCGGACTCGTCTTTTTCAGCATCCTTCTGGAGCCGGTTAGCAAACTACTCTCCGTCGCTGCGAATGCCTGGTCCCGCAAGCACGAGTTCGAAGCGGACGCCTACGCAGCCAAGGTCACCGGCGATGGCGCAGCCCTCGGCTCGGCCCTGAAAAAACTCTCCGCCGATCATCTCTCGCACCCCTCGCCCGCCGCCCTCCGCGTCTGGCTGGACTACTCCCATCCCCCGCTCATCCAAAGACTCGAAGCCCTGCGCAAAGCGTAGCCCAGACATTCCTGTCTGTTCTTTCACAAGCCCAAGCTTTCCGTAGCACAGACAGGAATGTCTGTGCTACGCATCATGGATCGACCCATCCCTGATGATCAGCGTGCGGTCTCCCACCTTTGCTAAATTCTGATCATGCGTCACCACCACCAGCGTCACCCCATGCTCCGTCGCCAGATCCATGAGAATTTTCATAATCTCCGCGCTGTTTTTGGAATCCAAATTGCCCGTCGGTTCGTCTGCAAAAAGCACCTTCGGCTCGTTCACGATCGCCCGCGCGATCGCCACCCGCTGCTGCTCACCACCTGATAGTTCGGCTGGCAGGTGATCCACCCGGTCACTCAGTCCCACCCGCTCCAGCGCCTTCAGCGCGAGCTCCGTGGAATCCCTTCCTGCGATCGCCCCCGGCACCGCCACGTTTTCCAATGCTGTGAGTTCCGGAAGCAGGTGGTAGTTTTGGAAAACATAGCCGATCCGTTGGTTCCGGAATCTCGCCTGCTCCTTCCGCCCCATCCCGTAAAGATCCGAACCATCGATCTTCACGCTCCCCCGCTCCGGTTGCTCCAGCCCGGCCAGCGTGTAAAGCAGCGTCGTCTTCCCCGCCCCGCTCGGCCCGCATAGGAAAACCCGCTCGCCGCCACGGATGCTCAAATCGATCCCATGCAGCACCTCAATCGATTTCCGTCCGATCTTATAGCTGCGGTGCAGGTCGATTGTCTCAATCATCACGTCGTTCATTCCCGCCAGCGTGGGCCATCCTTCCGCCCCGTGCAAGCCCGTGCGTCTGCTCTTCCCTGCTCTTCATTTCAACGTTCAACGTTCAACGTTCGAAGTCGAAAAGAGTTCACCGCAAAGACGCGAAGTTCGCGAAGGAGCGCAAAGTTAAATGCTGAGGTATTTGAAAGTGAAACTCGCCCCTGTTCTCTTCGCTTTTTTCACTTCAACGTTCGATGTTTGGCGTTCAATGTTCGATGTTCGAAAATCTTTGCCATGGGAAATGGCACGGGTTTTGCTCCCGTGGAGGTGGCGGGATGAACCGCCCTAACACCAAATAGAGACCATGAACCACCTATACCATTGTGAGAAGGATACGGAATTCATGCCCACGCAAGGGCGCTGCTCCCGTCAGGTTAGCGATTGCAAACTCAAGGTGAAAGTCCGCCGACAGGAACGACGAAAAACGCGCGAGGTGATCCGCCTTTGGTTGGGCGGAACCGTTGGTCTGGAAGCGACCCTTTGAGAGCCTTATTGTGATTTTCATGCTGCCCGGCTATGGGGAGCCGCCACGGCGGACCTCTGTAGCCGGGCCTTTTTTTGACTCGGAGTATTACGGGAGCTTCGCGAGGGTTTCGCGACCGAGCGCTTTCATGTCGGGGTCGTCCTTTTCGACACTGGGCATGGCCAAGCCTTTTTCCAGGAAGCGGCGGGCGGTCTTGGGTTCGTCCAGCAGGGCGTAGGTGTGGCCGAGCTCAACATAGTGCCGGAGACGGTTCGGGTTAATCGCGATGGCTTTGTTGAAACACTTGATGGATTCCGCATAGCTGCCGACGGGAAGTTTTCCGTAGAGCATCTCGCCCAAGGCCCGCTTCAGCCCGGTGACGTTGGCGAGGGATTGATGCCAACGGCCTAACACATGCCAGGCGTTGTCATTGCGTGGGTTGAGTTTGATCGCTCGATCGGCGGCAGCCTTGATGAGGGGCGAGGCGGCGACCTGTTCCTTTTTCCCCTCAAAGGGCAGCATTTTTCCGTAGGTGATGGCGGGTGAAAGCTGGGCATCGGAATCGTTCGGCGCGAGGGCCACCGACTTCTTATCATAGGCCAGGGCAATGTTTCCGAATTTCAGTTTTTCGCCGACGTTGCCGGCATCCGTCATCATGTGTCGGTATTGCCGCGAGATTCGAAGGAGAAGTGCGACATTGTTAGGGTCGAGCTTTTCGGCGGGCAGGTAATTTTTCAAGGCTTCGCCGGGTCGGCAGGCAACGTCGCAGACGTCGCCCTTGGCGATGAACTCGGCGGCGGTGGCCTGGGCCCTTCCGGACTGGGAAGTCAGGAAAAGTGACGTGGCGACCGCAAAGACGCGGAGAGAACAAACGAGGTGCATGGTGATTTGTTGGGTTGTGTGTTACATCCCCATCGCATTCCTGATGGGGCTATTTTAGGTTTTGGATGCAAGAATGCGTCCGGCGTTCAAAAGTTGTGCTTCGCTCATCCGCGGGCCCACGAGTTGGAGACTGGCGCGAGGTATGAAGCCTCTCTGCGCGGGCATGGCGACGGGAATCGCGAGGGCGGGATTCCCAGAAAAATTGATACCGATGGTGTTCTGGGCGTCGAAAATGACTTTTTCCCTGATCGCTGAGGAGCCGAACCGCTGCCACCTCTGAGGCAGGATGGATAGCGTGGGGGTGGCGATGAAATCGACTTTCTCGAACACCCGGGCCAAGTCACGCTGCCACTTTTTTTTGCGATCCAGCGCGGCCTTGTAGCCAACGAGTTTCAATGAGCCCGCCCTGATGACGGTCGCGGTAGTTCCGCCAATCCCTGGCTTGGTGAGGTATTGCTGATCGGAGGTCCATGCGTCCGCGAGGGCGACGGTCTCGCCATCCGCATCGGCTTGGGCCCACTTTTTACGGAAGGTTTCACTGAGTTTCACCACTTGGAAGCCTTTCGCGGCAAGTTCGTCGTCGATGGCCTTGTCGATCGCCTGGTCGGTGCCCTGGATGTAGAGACGCCCGATGCGGATCTGGCGGGCGGATGGTTTCGCTGCGACAGCGGCATGATATTTCGCTCGGAATCCTCGCTCCAAAAGATCCATGCCGTCCACGAGGTGCGGCACGTCCGCAGCCATCGGACCGACGGTATCGAGATGCTTGGAGGAAATCGGAAAGACGCCCTTCGTGGAAACGAGGCCAAAGGTCGTTTTTAAGCCATAGATTCCGCAGAACGCGGCGGGGACACGGACGGAACCACCGGTATCGGTGCCAAAGGTGACATCGGCGCTGCCATTGGCCACCGCGACGGCCGATCCGCTAGAGGAGCCGCCAGGGTAATAGCGATGTTTGCCGTCCCAGCGGTTGATGGGATCGCCATAATAATCATTACTCCCGGAAACAGTGACGGCGAATTCGGTAAGGTTGGTTTTACCGACGATCCGGATCTTCCGCTCCCGGGCAATGGCCATGCAAGCAGCGTCGCGGGTGGCGGGAGGGTTATGCTTGGATAAATACTCCGATCCGGCGGTGGTCACCTCCCCTTTCATGTCGATGAGATCCTTGACGGCAAGCCGCAGCCCGCTGTTCTCCGGAGGTGGCCAATAGGAGATAAAGGCATGATCACGGATGGCCCTCCCCCCGTATGGAAGGGTGGCACAACTGGTGACCAAGCAAGTGGTGAACAGCCCGGGCAGAGACCACCGGAGGATGAGGGCGCGGCTATTTTTCATCGTAAAAGTTGACCTATTCCGATGGCAATTTCACTCCAAGCCGAGTGATCGCAACAGAGATGTGTTGATGGACCCTGTTTGACGCAGGCCATGATCGCGCTGGTAAAGGGCGATGGCGCGGCTGGATTGAGGCCCGATGGCTCCATCAATGTAACCGTGGTAATAGCCACGTCGGGCAAGTGCGCGCTGGACTTGGGAGCCATAGCCGTAGCTGTGGTTGCTATAATATTCGCGGGGAGCGGCCTCGCGAGTGGCATAATATCTCACGTCGGAGCGTTCATAATAATAGGGAGAATTCGGAGGTCCATAGTAGTAACCTTGTCCGGCGTAGCCCGTCCCAAAGCTCAGAACGAAGGTGGAACGAGGGCGGGAGGTGTAATAGACCCGGTCATGATCGCCACCATGACTATGACCATCATTGTGATCGTCGTGGCGGGATTGGTAATGCTTCGGCCCCTTGGCCTCGGCGGTTTGCTGGAAGGTCATCAGGCCGAATGCAAGCATTGCGACGGCTCCGAGTGAACGGGGGAAACGTATGGTTGGTAATTTCATAGGGTGATTTGGCAGGGTGAAATATGACAGGAATCATCATTTCCGTATTTCCTTAGAACCATGCCCTCGTAAATGGCCGACCGCAACTGATCAAAATGAGAATGCCAGAGGAGCCTCCGGCTGACACGCAGGCTCTGCTGAATGAATTTTTTTCATTGCTGGTGAAGAAACATGCGTTTCCGCCTCTGGTGGACCATAAGGCCTGCATTTCCAAGAGCTTGTAAATACGTCAGGTGGATTTGCATGAATCGTTAAGATTTCTGAAGCGAAAACAGGATTATATCGCATCCGCTGAGATACCCATTGATATATAATGGATTGCTGTAGAAACCACCAGTAATGCTGTTAGTTGTCATGCATTTGCAATGAGTTATGCGTTTTTGCACGGTGGGGATTTTTTATTTGCCAAACGGGGTCCAAACGTAATGTTTCGCCCGCTCTCCTGAAATTTTCCATTCTTTCAAGAATTTTGGCTCCCCCTGGCTAAACCCCCAAAAACCGTGGATAGCACCAAACCCACTTTCTCAGAAGTCTATCCATGCGTCCCGCTTCACGTGCCTCTAAATTTGTCGATTCACTGATCGGTCTATTTCTCATCCTGTTCGTTTTTTCAGGTATGGCAAAGGCGGCGGATGTCTCCGGGACGGTCACTTTGGTTTGGAACACGAATCCCGAATCAGATATCGCCGGCTACAACCTGCTCTTTGGTAGATCCAGTGGAAGCTATATCGATGGCCGGGCCATGGGTGCCGTAAACGAAGTCACCATCAACGGACTGACTCCGGGGACGACTTACTATTGTGTGATTCAAGCATACAACACCTCACAAAACTACAGCCTGCTTTCCCAAGAAATCTCGTTCGTCGTTCCGCAACCCGCATCGACACCGGACATCGCTCTTGAGCAATCCGACGGACTGGCCCTCACCGACGGCCAATCCACGCTGAGTTTCGGTGATGCGTCCATCATCACAGGAGGACTCACCCGGAATTTCACGATCAAGAACACGGGTGACGAAAGTTTGAACAATCTCGCAATGACGCTCGACGGTGCCGATCCTTCGAGCTTCGAAGTCTCCACCGGCCTTTCCTTAAACGTCCGGGTGGCCGCCGAGCCGACCGCGCTTGTGACGACCCTCGCCCCCGGTGCGAGCACTTCGTTCTCGGTGACCTTCAAACCGCAGACGCTCGGAAGCAAAACCGCAGCGCTTCATATTTCCAGCAATGATCCGGATGAAAACCCCTTCGATCTCGCACTCACTGGAAACGCCATGGGACTGCCGGAAATCGCCGTCAGCCAGACCATCGGAGGAAATCTCACGGATGACGTGTCTTCCGTCTATTTCGCCAACTCGCTCCTGGGAACGGCCAGCGCCCCCGAAAAACTCGTTATCCAAAACCGAGGAACCAGCGCTCTCACTGATCTATCCATCACTATGGACGGCACGGATGGCGCTCAATTTATCGTCGGCCCCCTCCCAACCGCCACACTCGCTCCTGGCGAATCCACCACCGTGGACGTGCTCTTCACGCCGATCTCCGTAGGCACGAAAAACGCCATACTCCATATTTTCAGCAACGACTCCGATGAGAATCCGTTCGATATCAAACTCGTTGGAAACGGAATCGCCGTGCCGGATCTCGTCGTCAGCCAAGCGGATGGAACGTTGCTGACGAGCGGTGCTCCGGCAATATCCCTCGGCAGCGCCAACGTCGGAACAGACGGTTCCACCAAACTCCTGACCCTGCGCAATATTGGCACGGCTGACCTCACTGGACTCGGCGTCGTCACCGATGGAAATTCCGCACGGGATTTCAGCATCGAGCCATTGACCGCCACCGCTCTTGCCCCGGGAGCCACCGCCACTCTCAAGGTGACATTCAAACCTACCGCCGGCGGAGAAAGAACCGCCACCGTCCACATCATCAGTAACGACACCCGACAAAACCCGTTCAACATCAATCTCGCCGGCACCGGCATCACCGCTCCGGAAATCGCCATCTTCCAGAGTGGCGAACTGGAACTCACCTCGGGAAGCGGCGCCACGAACTTCGGCAGCGTGCTCGTCGGCTCCGCCAGCGCTCCCCTGTCCTTCACCATTAAAAACTCGGGCAATGCCGATCTCACCGGACTGGCTCTAGCAACCTCCAGCACCGACTTCGTCACAAGCTCGCTCGCATCCCCCGTTCTTGCCCCCGGGGCGAGTGTCACATTTACGGTTTCATTCAAATCCAACACTGCGGGCAGTCATACCACAGTCCTCCGCGTCGCCAGCAATGATGCGGATGAAAACCCTTTTGAAATCAACCTGACCGGAATCGGTACGGTCGTGCCGGAGATCGCCATCGAACAATCCGACCGCACCAGCCTCACCACCGGGTCCGCCACGATCACCTTCGGCAGCCTCAATCTCGGAGCCACAAGCGCGGCCCAGACATTCACGATCAAAAATCTCGGCAATGGAAATCTCACCGGAATCGCCATCACCAGCGATGGTAACAACAGTGCCGATTACATCGTGGACGGACTGTCCGCCAGCACGATCGCCCCTGGAGCCAGCGCCACATTCCAAATTCTTTTCAAACCAACGGCCGTCGGAACTCGGACCGCGGCCCTCCATGTGGCCAGCAACGACGCCGATGAAAATCCTTTCGATATCAAACTCGAAGGCACGGGTAACGGTGTGCCGGAAATCTCCGTCGCCCGTGGCAACGCCCAACTAACCGATAACATCTCCACAATCAATCTCGGCAAGGTCAACCTTGGCTCCAGCAGCGACACTCAAACCGTCACGATCAAAAACCTCGGTTCCTCCGCTCTCACCGGACTTTCCATCACCAGCGACGGAAATAACCCGGAGGATTTCTCCATCAGCGCTCCCGCCACCACCTCCCTCGCTCCCGCTGCCACCACGACCTTTACCCTCGCCTTCAGTCCCAGCGCCGAAGGCTCAAAAAGCGCTGTCCTTCACATCAATAGCAACGATACCGACGAAAACCCCTTCGATATCAGACTCGAAGGCCAAGCCGGCACCGTCCCAGTGCTCGCTCTCGAACAGCTCGATGGAAGCTGGATTACCGATGATTCCGTTAGTTGGAATTTCGCTGCTCTCACCCTTGGCTCTTCCAGCACACCGCAGGCATTCACCCTTAAAAACATCGGCACCGCCGCTGTCACCCACCTGATTACCGCCATCGTCGGAAAAAATGCCCCGGACTTCATCCTCAATGGATTGGAAGTAGACACATTGGAACCGGGGGAAATTACCACACTTCTTGTCACCTTCAAGCCCACGACGCCTGGCGGACGCACGGTACGTCTCAACATCACCAGTGGTGACCAAACCGCAAGCCCGTTTGAGATCACACTGACCGGCACAGGAATCGGACTTCCTGAAATCGCGGTATCAGTTACTTCCGGTAACGATTTGAGCAACGGTAAATTCCTCTGTGCATTCGGCGAGCAGGAGGTGGGATCCAGCAGCGATGATAAATCATTCACCATTAAAAACATCGGCACCGCATCGTTAACAGGATTAAAACTCGCGCTCACGGGAGCCCAGGCATCGGACTTCGAAACCAGCGAGCTGCGAAAAACCACGCTGCTCCCCGGGGCCAGCACCACCTTCAGGATTTCATTCGAGCCTACCGACTCCGGATCACGGACCGCTTCCCTGCGCCTTGTCAGCAACGACGCCGATGAGAGTCCTTTTCAAATCAACCTCTCCGGCACCGGCATCACTGCTCCTGAAATCGACGTCAAACTCAATGGCGGCGGCACTCTCCAGGACGGAAACTCTTTCCTGAATTTCGGCGCGGTTGCGAGAGGTTCCAAGGGAAGAACCAAGGTTATCACTATCAGGAACGTCGGCACAGCAAAGCTGACTGGTTTGGCTCTTGGGAAAAACGGCATCAATGATTCCGATTTCGCCGTGAGCGGCCTTCGCACCACCACGTTGGCTCCCGGCGCGAGCACCAAGGTGAACATCACGTTCAAGCCCTCGGCAGGAGGCGTCCGCTGGAGCTTGCTCCACGTGACCAGCAACGATGCGGATGAACACAGCTTTGACATTGTCCTAACTGGCAGATCCAAGTGGTCAGGCAATTCCGAAGCTTCCGCACCGCTTGTTCCAACCGCAGCCCGCATCACCCATGCGCCGGTCACCAAGGGCATCACTGTGATCGGCGGACAAAAATACCAGACTCTCACCATCTCCTGGCCCGCCGGACAACGTGACATGAGCTGCAAGGTCGAGGTGTCATCAAATCTGCTCGATTGGTTCAGCGGTAAAGATCACACGACCGTCCTTGTCAGTAACGGAACCACTCTCACGATCCGTGACAACACGCCGATCACCCAAGATGACAAGCGATTCATCCGGGTGAAATCAAACTGAGGAAGCTTCTCCCGCCGATCACAACTGATCGAGCACCGCGTGCTTCTTGAGTGCGCATTCCGCGAGATCCTCGACTTCGGCCACCGAGGAGACGTGGCAAAGCTTCTGCCGTAGTTCTTTCGCTCCGGGAAATCCTTTGCAATACGCCATCAAACGCGAGCGCATCGCTGTGAGTGTCTGCTTTTCGTTACCGTTGCGATGGCTATCCACCGCGATCCTGCAATGGCGGATCACGAGTTCCCAGCGCTCATCGATTGCCACTTCCGGCATGATCCTGCCGGTTTCGAGAAAATATTTCGCCTCGCGGAAAACCCACGGATTCTGCATTGCCGCGCGGCCGATCATTACGCCGGACACCGCGGTTTCGGTTTTCCGTTTCATCACGTCCGCGCCGCAGGTGATGTCGCCATTACCGATCACCGGAATTTTGACTGCCCGCGCCACCGCATCGATCACGTTCCAATCCGCCTCGCCCCCGTAGCCCTGCGCCCGCGTCCGCCCGTGCACGGCGATGGCCTGCATCCCGCTGTCCTCAAGAATTTTCGCCACCTCCACCGCGTTGACCGAATCCGCATCCCAGCCGATCCGCATCTTCGCCGTCACCGGCACTTGGTCGCCCACCGCCTTCGCCACGCCTGATGCGACCGACGCGAGAACCGGGCAATCCCTCAGCAACGACGACCCGCCATTTCTCGCCACCACCTTGTTCACCGGGCAGCCGAAATTGATATCGATGAAATCCGGCGTTCTTCCCGCCAAGCCCATATCGATGATCTTACGCGCCGCCTCCCCCATCCGCTCACCGTCCGCGCCGAAAAGCTGCACGCCCACAGGCCGCTGCTCCTCAGTGAATTCCGTGTATTTCCGCGTCCGGTCATCAGCCTGCATGATCCCCTCGGCGGAAACGAATTCTGTCACCATCACATCCGCCCCCAGTTCCTTGCAGATCTGGCGGAAAATCACATCCGTCACCCCCGCCATCGGCGCGAGGTAAAGGGGAAAAGAATTGTTGGAAAACCAAGGAAGCACGCGCGGACCCTACAACTCCCCCGCCCCATCCGTCAACGTGTCCCAGTCGGGAGAGCAAATCCGGCTTCGCGGTTTCTCAATCTGTGATCTCGATCAATTGTTCCAAATGATTTGGCTCGGCTGAATTTCGGTATGTCTTGTTCTTGTAACACCGCAGGAGGAACCTATCATGATGGGCCGTCGGCTCTTCCTGCCCTGATGCGCTCTTCGTGGGGCATTCACGAATCCCCCACGCGGCTCACTTCTACGAAACACTTGATATGAACAAAACTGGAACGGCCGGGATGGGCGTAAGTCTCCTGACAGGAATTGCCTTGTCCTATGGATGGGGAACGATGACGAGCACCAGGCTCGTTTCAAAAACTTCCGAAATCAACTCGGGGAGCAGCGGTTTAAAACCAGCGGCACGCACGTCGCCCAATTTACCGTCCCCTCGGCCGTTTGAACTGGCTGAGCAGTTTTCCATCGGATCGATCAAAAAAGCGTTGGATCGCTACGATGAACTAACCGATCTGGACCTGCTGGGAGAGGCGCGGCTCCGCTGCCTCATGTTCGCCGTGCCGAAGGAGCGCTTGGACGAGGTCCTACAGATGCTGCTGGAGATGAAAAACCCGGGCAAGTTTCAGGAACTGGCCTGTGCATTGTTCAGCCGCTGGACGGAACTCGATCCCTTGGCTGCCCTGAATGCGGCGGAGGGTGCGGGTGCCTTTGCCTCCCAAGCCCGGAGAGGCATTGTCACGACATGGCTCAATACGGACCCCGATGGCGCCCTTGAGCACATCCTCGCCCACGCCACCCCGGAGGATCTCGGGTTCATCAAGGAATTCCTCGGATACAAGGGTGTGCTGAAGCCGGAAGACGCTGCCAGACTGGTCGACAAGATCTTCGAAAAATGGCCGGAAGCGGATTCAAAGTTGTTTGCCGCTGTCGCAAGGCAGTGGGCGAAAACCGAACCAGAGAGGGCTGCGGAATGGGCAGCATCCTATGGCGACCCAAGCGTCACCCAGCCGCTGCTCAAGCAGATGGCTGTGGACGTATCAAGACTCGTGGGCCGGCCTGCCCTGAACGTTGCCAACTTGATCACCGATCCCAAGCTGCGGCAGGAGGCGAGAAATGACGTGATGGCCCATTGGGGGCAACTTTACGGAGGTTTCTCTCTAAATCCTACGGCGGGTCCGGGTCGTAACATCTCCGGAGGTTTTCCCTCGGATTGGACGAATGATGATATCGCAACCTTCTCCCGCAAATTTATGGATAATTTTGCCAAACAGCTGCCGGACCTCCTAAACATCGCGAAGGATGACGCACAGCGCATCCTCATCTGCGCGAACGCGATTCAGGGAGTTCAAAACATTGATCCAGGCAAAGCCAGTTTCGCCGTGGATTACCTGCCTGATAGCTATGCCGATGGTGCGGAGGGCACGAAAAGTTTGGAAGGGTTCATCCAGCGTTGGAACAGCTTCGATCCGAATGCCGCCAGAGCCTGGCTGAACGCTCTTCCGCCAGGACCAAAGAAGGACGTCATGCAGTCGAAGTTGTCGCTAGGAGGTAAACAATGAAATGGTGGAGATATGGTTTGATGTTTTTCATTGGCGCGTTGATTGGTCAGGGGTTGGCCCGGCTCGGAAAATCAAACGGCAGCCAGGAAGCAGGTGATTCGCAGCGGCTGCATGGGGCGTCGGCACGCCAACGTCCGGCATCTTCCAGCAGTGGCTTTGCTCCGGGAATCGATGGGCTGGTCAGCTCCGAACTCGGAATGTCCGATGAGGGTTTCTCCTTCAAGGCAGCCACCCGGAGATTGCACGACCTACCGTTGAGCCCGCAACGCGCCCGGGCCATGCTTGCCTACGGGATTCAGTCGCGCGACGGCAAACAGTTGATGGTGGATTTCATGAATCGAGAAATCGGCAGCGAACAGCTGGACTCGGTCGTTCGGAAGCTCACCACGGAAGATCCGGACGATATGTGGCGGATTGTTTCGGAGGCAAGATCCCCCGTCAAATCCTTCGAAGACCTAATGACGGTCAACAACGCGCTCATTCAGACCCTAACAACTAATAACACCCGCGGAATGATTGATCGATTGAACAAGATGGAGCCCAGCCGGGATCGTATTTTTGTGGCCGATACCTTCAGCTCATTTTGGGCGAAACAGGATCCCGCTGCGGCGGCGATGGGTTTCGATCAAGTGCTGCAATGGAACCCGTCGGGCGATGCCTTCGCCGCACAGATCGTAAAATCGTGGAACTCCAAAGACCCTTCCGCAATGGCCGCCTATATCGATCAACTGCCCGCCGGCTCCACCCGGCAGTTGTTTGAAAAGGCGCTGGCTAAGCTTCCGAGGTGAAGACCTTGCGCCCAGCCTCGTCAGATTCACCAAATTTGCCAAAAACGGGTACATTAGTCCGTTTGTGGGATTGCATCACCGACTTGATTTGTTGAAATCCAAACAGTTCCAACACTGCCACTGAATTCCATGCGCATCCTCCTCACCACCTGCTCCTACCAAGACACTCCCGGCCCGCACCACGCCCTGATGGAATCCCAAGGTTGGGAAATCGTCCGTGAGCGCGGTCCGCTTTCCGAAGCCCGCATGCTGGAGCTGGCCGGTGATTTCGATGCATTCCTCTGCGGTGACGACGGCATCACCCGTGCGGTGATCGAAAAATCCCTGCCGCGTTTGAAGGTGATTTCCAAATACGGCATCGGCCTCGACAAGATCGACATCCCGGCCACCAAGGAACTCAAAGTGCCCGTGCTTTTCACCCCCGGCGTCAATCACGACACCGTCGCCGAACACACCTTCCTGCTCCTCCTCGCCCTAGCGAAAAATTTCCCCTACGCCATCGATGGCACCCGCGCCGGACGTTGGGATCGCAAGACGGGCAGCGAGTTGTTTGAGAAACGCATCGGTCTGATCGGGCTCGGCCGCATCGGCCAGGAAGTCGCCCGCCGCGCGCGTGCGTTCGGTATGGAAGTCCACGCGTATGGAAACTATTGGCCGGAGGAAATCGCCGCTGAATTCCAAATTATCCGTCACGACTCGCTCGACTCGCTCTTTTCCGCCGTCGATATCATCAGCCCGCACACCAAGCTGAATGCCGAGACGCTCCACTGCGTGAATGCGAAGCGCCTGGCTCTCATGCCCGACGGCTCGTGGGTCATCAACACCGGTCGCGGCGAACTCATCGACCAGGCCGCCATAATCGCAGCGCTGGATTCAGGGAAACTCGCCGGTTACGCCGCCGACGTCCTCGATGAGGAACCACCGCCAGCCGATCACCCGCTGCTCCATCACCCCAAGGTCATCATCACTCCGCACGTCGGCTCTCGGACGTTTGAAAGCGTGCCGCGCCAAGCGATGAAATCCCTGACCAACCTCATCAATGCCCTCAAAGGCGAAGGAGAATGCAACTGCGCGAACGGGGTGATTTGATCGGGCAGGAACATTGACAAGAATGCTCCGGGAAATTTGGTCAGAGATGGTTGAACAGATTGGCGCGATTCGTCGGTAGTGCAGCCACTGAGCCGTTCGGAAAGAATACGGCTGGGTCGATGATGCGGCATATTCAAAAGGCAGGAGCCAATTTCTGGAGCAAATGCTGGGACGGCCGCGGATCTATTCGATCAATGAAATTCGTCACCGCTACGAAGTTCAAGCACGCGAGAACATGAGGGATGAAGTGGCACGGCTGGCGGCAGAAAAATGAGCGCATTCATTCAAAAGGAGCGCGTTCATTCTGAACGCTATGTGCGGCGGACATTTTGTCCGCCTTCTCCATTTCGGCCAGAATGTCGGGCTGACTCAGTCGACAAAATGTCGACGCCCCTCACTTTTTGGATACTCCTCAGGCGCCGAGGTAGCAGGCTTGGACTTGTGGGTCTTGTTTGAGTTGGGCGGATGGGCCTTCGAGGAGGACCTTTCCGGTTTCCAGAACATAGGCGTAGCTGGAAACATCGAGGGCAAGATTGGCGTTTTGTTCGACAAGGAGGATCGTCAGCCCTTGCTCACGGTTGATCTCGACGATGCGCTCAAAGATGGTTTTCACCAACAACGGCGCGATGCCGAGTGACGGTTCGTCGAGCATGAGAAACTTCGGCTTGCTCAGCAGTGCGCGGCCGATGGCGAGCATCTGCTGTTCCCCGCCGGAGAGAGTCCCCGCCGCTTGGTTTTCGCGTTCCTTCAATCGCGGGAAAAGTCCGAAAACATATTCCGTCTGATCGGCGATCCAGTGACGGTCGCGCTGAAGGTAGGCGCCCATCTTCAGGTTTTCATGGACGGTGAGATTGGCAAACACCATGCGGCCTTCAGGCACGTGGCAAAGCCCTTGTGCTACAATCTGGTTAGGAGCGAGTTTGGAAATATCCTGGCCATTGTATTTTACCTTACCGCTCGATTTCACCAAGCCTGAGAGTGCCCGCAGCGTGGTCGATTTTCCAGCACCGTTGGCTCCAATCAGCGTGACGATACTGCCCTGCGGCACTTTCAGCGAAACGCCGTGAAGCGCTTTGATGGCGCCGTAGGAGACATTGAGATTTTCGACGGAGAGCAAGGGAAGAGGTTGTTGAGAGTTGATGGTTGAGAGTTGAGAGCAATAGAAAATCAGGCTTCGCTTAAGAGAGAACGCCTGAGACCGCTCAGCATGCGGCTTTGTTCTTCCGAAGCGGCATAAAGAATCTGAAATTCTTCCTGCGTGAGGAATCCTTGATTGCGACCAACATGCGACTGAGAAACGACTTCAAACAAAGAGCCCGTGGCGATTTCGATGAATCGGGCAAATTCCTTGCGGGAATTACGTGAGCTGCCCTCCGCGATGTTTGAGGAGATCGAGACAGCAGCCCTTCGCATCTGGTTGGTTAGTCCGAATCGCTCATCCGAAGGAAACCGGCGCGTGATCGAATAAACCACATCGGCGAATTCAATCGCCTTCTGCCAGACATCCAGTTTTTCAAATCCGAACATGTTGTTTTCCTAGTGCTCTTTCTTCCGACTCTCAACACTCAACCATCAACCCTCAACTAAACCGCCGCTGCCCCTAGATAGGCTTCGATGACTTTCGGGTGGTTTTGAATCTCCTTCGGAGTTCCCTCGGCGATCTTGATGCCGTATTCCAGGACAGCAATGCGTTCGCA
The DNA here is from genome assembly GCA_039925065.1 of Luteolibacter sp. GTDB lineage: Bacteria > Verrucomicrobiota > Verrucomicrobiia > Verrucomicrobiales > Akkermansiaceae > Luteolibacter. The sequence continues at coordinate 30,502 of JBDSZP010000232.1, read as the reverse complement.
GATGCCCATGACGACTTTCATGTCATGCTCGACGAGCAGGACGGAGAGATCGTAGCGCTCTTTGACGAAGCGGATGAGACGCATGAGGTCTTCCTTTTCGGAGGGATTCATGCCGGCGGCGGGTTCGTCGAGAAGGAGCAGTTTCGGACGGGTGGCTAGAGCGCGGACGATTTCGAGGCGGCGTTGGTCGCCGTAGGGAAGCGAGACGGCGAGTTCGTCTCGCTGGTTCGAGAGGTCGAAGATTTCGAGAAGTTCGAGAGCGTTCTTCTCCGTTTCCGCTTCAGCCTTGGTGAACTTTTTGCCGCGCCAGAGGGCGCTGAAGTAGCCCTCGCCGTTATGAAGGCGGGCGGCGACTCGGATGTTATCCAGCACGCTGAGACTGGCGAAGAGACGGATGTTTTGAAACGTGCGGGCGATACCGGCTGCGGCGAGGCGATTCGGTTTGGTGCCGAGCGTGTCTTTCCCGGCGAAGCGGATCTGGCCGCTGGTCGGTTGATAAACACCGGTGATCATATTGAACGCCGTTGTTTTTCCCGCACCATTCGGACCGATGAGACCGATCAACTCCCCTGCCCCAACGGCGAGGGAAAATTCCGAGACGGCGGTGAGGCCGCCGAATTTGATGGTGGCCTTTTCAAGTTCCAACAAGGGCGCGCTCATGAAATTTTGCGGCGTTTGGGGATGAGTGAGAAAAGTCCCGCAGGGCGCAGAAGCATCAGCAAAATGATGAGCAGCGCGTAGATGATCATGCGGTATTCTGAGAAATCGCGGAGGACTTCCGGCATCAGCGTCAGCAGGATGGCGGCGGCGACGACGCCGACGGTGCGGCCCATTCCGCCGAGAATGACCATGACGACGATATCGATGGATTTCACCCAATCAAAACCGGTGGGTGATAGGAATTGTTTATGATGGGCATACAGACCACCGGCGATTCCCGCGAAGAAAGCCCCCGTGACAAACGCGGTGACCTTGGTGCGGGTGGTGTCGATGCCATTCGATTCCGCAGCGATTTCATCATCATGGACGGCGATGAACGCGCGGCCATAGGTGGAATTGACCAGGGCGGTGATGGCGTAGATCGTGATCGCGGCGAAAGCGAAGGTCCATCCGAGGTTGGTGAGTTTCGGGACGCCCTTGAGTCCGCTGGCAGCGCCGATGGCCTGGGTATTTTGAGCAACGACGCGGATGATTTCTCCGAAGCCGAGGGTGACGATGGCTAGATAATCTCCCCGCAGCCGGAGCGATGGAATACCGACCAGCAACCCGACGAACGCCGCCAGCAATCCACCAGCGACAAGCGAAACCGGAAAATACCAGAACTCCCCCGCCATGTGTGGCCAAGTCAGGGAAATCCATGCGGAAAAGTAGCCGCCGACGGCCATGAATCCCGCGTGGCCGAGGCTGAACTGGCCGGTATGGCCGTTGATCAGGTTCAGGCTGGTAGCGAGGATGATCGCGATGCCGACATCGATGACGACGCCGAGGTAATAGCGATTCAACTGTGGGGCGAAGTAGGAAGCGAGGATCGCAAGCGCGATGCCCAGCAACAGCCAGCGTTTTGCTCCGGGGAACGGCATCAGACTTTCTCGACGGTAGAGCGGCCCAACAGACCGGCAGGTTTGAAAAGGAGGATCAGAATCAAAATCGCAAAAGCAATGGCATCGCGGTAGTTGGAAAGCCCGGGAATGCCACCGGCGAAGGTTTCCAACAGCCCGAGAACGACACCGCCGAGCACCGCACCGGGTAGATTTCCGATGCCGCCGAGCACTGCGGCGACGAAAGCGCGCAGGCCGGGTTGCACACCCATCAATGGTTCAATGCCGGGAGCCCTGATGGAATAGAGGATTCCGGCGATGGCCGCGAGCGCGGAGCCTAGGCCGAAAGTGAATGAGATAATGCGGTTAACCGGTACGCCCATCAGCAAGGCGGCCTGTTGGTTGTAGGAAACCGCGCGCATGGCCGTGCCAACCCGGGTTTTCTGAACGATGAACCACATGGCGGCGAGCAGGACGATCGTCACCGTCACGGTCAGGATGTCATTGCTGGAAATGATGAGTTTCTCCCCGAGATGGAAGGTATGCTCCGGCAGCAGTTGTGGAAACGGTTGCGGCGAGGCACCGATCACCTTTTCGTTTTGCGCCGTGTATTCGATGAGCAGCGAAACGCCAATGGCCGTGATCAGCACCGCCAGTTTCGGGCGATTTCGGAGAGGTCGATAGGCCAGGCGCTCGATCGTCATGCCGATGCAGGCACATACCGCTGCGGCGATCACGAACACCATGATGCAGCCGAGAACCGACTCACTGCCGAACATTTTCTCAATCTTCGGCGAGATGTAGAAAGCGGTGAACGCTCCTAACATCAACACATCACTATGCGCGAAGTTGATGAAACGCAGCACGCCATAGACCATCGTGTAGCCCAGGGCGATCAGTGCGTAAATAGCTCCCAGCCCGAGCCCGTTGATGGTTTGCTGGAGGAAATCCACAGGAGAGTTGATGGTCTATGGTTGATTGTTGATAGGAAGAAAAGAAGGTTGGCCGGCTGAAACGGAGTGACGCGACATGTGCCTCTTTCCATCAACCATCAACCAACCACTCTCAACTTCTTCAAGGCTTCACCATGGATTTGTAGGCGAATTTGCCATCCTTGATCTGGATGAAAACGAGAGCCTTGTCAGCATCCCGGTTCGCGTTGAGCGAGAAGGTACCGCCCGCTCCGGCGAAGTCCTTGGTCGCGGCAATCGCGTTACGAAGTGCGGCGGATTCGGTGGTACCAGCGCGCTTGATGCCGTCGGCGAGAACCATGGCAGAATCGTAGCCGAGCACAGCCATTGCATCCGGTGTCTTGCCATTGAAGCGCTTCTTATAAGCTGCCACGAAAGCCTGCATTTCCGGCGTGCCTTGTTCCGGAGAGCAATGGGTTGAGAAATAGGTCCCTTCCACGGCGTCCTTGCCGATGGTGATCAGGCTTTCGCCTTCCCAGCCGTCGCCACCGAAGATCGGGATGTTCATGCCGAGCTGCTTGGCCTGGATGCAGATGAGTGCGACTTCGCTATAATAACCGGGGAGGAAAATCGCGTCCGGTGCCGCGCTCTTGATCGAGGTGAGCTGACCTTTGAAATCCTTGTCGCCGCCGTTGAAATCGAGCTCGATGCCGATCTTGCCGCCGCTGCTGGCATACTTTTCCTTGAAGCTCTTGGCGAGGCCCTTGCTGTAGTCGCTCTTCACGTCGGTCAGAATCGCAACGTTTTTGGCCTTCAGGGTTCCGCTGGCGAAATTCGCGAGCGCCGCGCCTTGGAAGGTGTCCGTGAAACAGACCCGGAAAATATAGTCACCCACTTGGGTCACTGCTGGGTTCGTGGACGATGGCGAAATCATCGGAATTTTGCTCTGCTGGCAGATCGGCGCGGCTTCCAGCGAGCGGCTGGAGGCGACTTCACCCAGAATTGCGACCACGCCGTCTTTGGAAATCAGCTTGTTCACTGCGTTGGCTGGCTCACCTGCCTTCGTTTGGTCGTCTTCCGTGAGCAGCTCGAGTTTTTTCCCGAGCACCCCGCCCTGGGCATTGAGTTGCTCGATGGCCAGAAGTGTTCCTTCATGCGAGGAAGTGCCGAAGTTTGCTTCCTTCCCGGTGAGCGAGGCGAATTCACCGACCTTGATGGTATCCCCACCTCCGGATTTGCAGCCGACAAGGGCTGTGACAAGGGCGGCAACGGCAGGAAGCAGGAGGTATCTGGATTTCATAAAATTCAGCAGGAACAAAGTGGCCCGCAAGCTAGGAAACTAGTTTCATGAGCGCAACAGCATTTTGCATGCCTTAACGATCCGCGAAAACGCCGATAATCCGGTCACATTCTCCCATTCAGCCGAACACAGCCTTCAGCCATTGGTCGATGGTCTCGATGATTTTCGGGTAAGCCGCTTCATCGAATGCGTGACCGGCACCGGGGATTTCAAGGAACTGCTTCTCGCTGATCGCGGCATCGAAGGCATCGCGGCTGTCCTGGATCGGGACCAGGTCATCGGCATCGCCGTGGATGAGCAACCACGGCTGGGTCACAGCTTCGGCGGCGGACAGCGTGCTGCCGATGTGTTTCAGATCATCGACGAATTTTTCGGAAAGCGGGTGTTCCGGCTCATCCCACATGAGACCCGCACCGGGGACGACATTGCTGAATTCGCGGGCGACAAAGTCGGCAGTGTGGGTCATCCCGGCGAGCGAAATGAGGGTGCAGATCCGGATGTCGCGGGCGGCGGTGAGAACGCCGACGGCACTGCCCATGCTGTGACCGACGTAGGCGACCTTCACGTCGTTTGGCACGGCATCGAGAACGGCTTGGAGATCGCCGATTTCCTTGGTGATGCACGAATCCTCAAAAAGACCCGAGGAATCCCCATGTCCGGCATAGGAAATCCGCAGGCAGGGCCAACCCAACGCGGCGAGACCGGTGGCCACGGCGACGAGCAGCGGGCGGTCCTTGTTTCCGGTCAAACCGTGGCCGAGGATCACGAGCGCATCGGCGCGGGCGCTGGGGTGGAAAGTGTGATCGATCCGCTCATCGGCGCGGTTGTGGATTTCGCAGGAAGTCATCATAAGTTTAATGGCGGCTCAGTTACCCGCACGGTCCGGGAAGGTTAGTTCGGCGATACCGGACTTGTCGAGTTCGCCCAGTCCGAGATCGATCATCCGGCGATATTGGGATTCGGTGGCATCGGAAAGCGGCACTAGCACGCCGGCTTCGTGCGCCAGGGAATTGGCGATACCACTGTCCTTCGCGGCGTGGGCGGCGGAAAAATAACAATCGTGCTCACGGGTGATCATGTCATCGCCATCGGTTTCCAGAACCCGGGAATTCGCGCCGGTCTGCGAAAAAACCTCCTTGAGCACCTGTAAATCGAGCCCGAGTGCGGCACCGAGGCCGAGACCTTCCGCGAGGCCGGCGGTGTTGATGTTCATGACCATGTTGACCAGCGCCTTGATCTTCGCCGCGTTTCCGACCGGGCCGACGTGGCGGAGTGAGGCGGAAATGTCCCTGAGAAGAGGTTCCTGTTTTTCAAACACCTCCGCATCGCCGCCGACCATCAGATAGAGCGTGCCCTGCCGGGCCTGGGTGATGCTGGATGCCATGCTTGCCGCGAGAACGGACGCCCCGGCAGCAGCCGCCGCTTCTGCGACGGATTCGTGGGTTCCCGGGCTGACGGTGGCGCAGTTGATGAAGGTCTTGCCCGCCGCACCCTTCAACAGGGATTCCGCGCCTGAGAAAATTCCGAGCATCGCCGCGTCGTCGGTTACCACGGTGAAAATCACATCGGACGCAGCAGTCACCTCGGGCAGTGATTTCACCGCATCGGAGCCGAGTTCCAGCGCCAGGGATTCCGCAGAGGAACCATGGTGATCATACACCGCCGCGATCGGGTATCCCAAATCCGCAAGGCGGCGCGCCATATTCGCCCCCATTCTTCCTACGCCGACAAATCCAACCGAAACTTTGCTCATTCCGCGAACCTGAACCCAAAAAAGTTGCCGTGCAACCTCTTCTTTCCCCTACCCGACATGCCAGATCACAACGAAGGGGGAGCGGCGGAGACGGCCTCCATCCGGATGTAATCGTAGAGCACTCCCTGATGCCAGACGGTGCCGCTGAGCCTAAGTTGGAGAACGTTTTCCCCGACACTCAAACGCGCGGCGGGGATATCGAGTGAACGCTCGAACCACATCCCGCGGCAGGCGTCGCGGTGCATCGTTCCGTCCTCGGGAAGGTCGATGGAATTACCGATTTCCGAACCATTCAGCAGAAATGAAAGCCGCGAACCTTCCCGGGAGCCGCAGAAGGAAATCCGCAGACGCGCGCCGTTCACAGGGATCGTTTCGAGGGGGAAACGGATCTTCCATGTCGAGCTGCCCAACACGTCGCAATCCGCGCTGAGGTCGAGCGGCTGGCAGACGTGCCAGTCCTTTTTCCAATCGCTCTTGCCGACGGTGTAGTCCACGCCGTGTGGGAAATCGGTCTTGAATTTCAGATAATTTCCCCAGTTCCAATACTGATCACCATTGCGAAACTCGGCGGCACTGCGGTCCGGGATTCCGATCTCCCACAGGGTCGGGCCCGCACGTTCGGGCGTCCAGCGCTGCTCGCCGAATTTCCCGACGTCCGCCGGACGAATCGTGATGTTGGGTTTCACAAACTCGCCTAACACGCCGTCAGCAAAGGCGTTTAGCTCGTAAGTTCCCGGTCTGATTCCGGATAAGGAAAATGTCCCGTCCACCGCCGCCCGCACCCAGTATTGATAGAATTTCCCATCACGCTGCCAGCCGATCGATTCCTTCGGCCCGCGATTGCCACCGGAGGGATAGGATGGCGCGGTGAGCCCCACCCACAGGTTCGTCACGGGCGATGTCGAACCGACGATAATTTTCCCAACCAATCCGCCGCGCCTGTCCGCTACCGGATAGGTTTCATCCCGCATCCATGAATACGGCCAAGTCTTCCGCTCGATGGCGGCTTGTTGATTGGCGGTAGCCCAGAGCTCCGCCGGGTCTCCGCCGTGGTTGAAATGAATGGCGAAAGGGCCGATGACTTTGGACCATTTTTCATTCGCATCCAAGGTCAGAACCGTGCCGCCGTAATGACTGCCGTGCCACATGTTCAGCAAGGTGGGTGCGGCGCTTCCGCCGACATCGAGGTGACCGGTTAGTTCCATTTTGGTCGGGCCGCCAGCGATGTATTCGATGCTCGGGTTGATCATCCAGACGCCGAAGTGTTTTTCCGAACCGCTCCAGCCGTAAGCAGGAATTTGCTCGAGAATGGCGGAGTATCCGTATTTATGCTCCACCGTTCCGGCATGGATTCCGGTGGTGAGACGGCGGGCTTCCTTGATATTGAGGGGCGATCCCCTGCCCCAGTCCTCGCCGCTGGGCATGATGCGATCGCGATTTCTATCAATGCTCAGTCGGTCGAAAATCGCGGGGTCCAGCTTGAAAAGGAAACGCCCCTCACCGAGGCGGAACGGCGCGTCATTTTCACCATGGCGCATGATCGCACAGGCATAAAGAGTGGTGGAATCGCGACCCATCGAATAGCGGACTTCCGAGTCGCCGGGATAGGTGCCGTCCGCGCCATTTCCGTGGAATTTACAAACGACCTCCGCGCGATCACCGTTGTTGGATTTCGGATCAATGGAAATTGTCTGGCTGTCAGATCTCCCGAATCCCTCGACATGCGTCCGGCCGGAGGAGGCGGCCATCGACCAATACCCTGCCCCGCCGCCGAGAAGCTCCTGCCCGTCCAGCACGACCGATGTCACACGGGCCGAATGTTTGTCGATTTTGGCAGAGAGCTTGCCATTCGTCATCGTGAAGGCCCCTTCGTTTTCCGAGCATGTCACATCCGCAGCACGGCCGGGAGCCGACAGTAGAATGATGATGCTGAGAATTGTGAAAATAAGATGCATGATGAACAGTGCGGAGCGCCGTTCATCATGCGCCGGATCTCGGTTTTTCGCTCTAACTCAAAGGGGTTAATGTTGCTCAGGAAGGGCGCGAATTCCCAACCATCACGTCGCTGCCGTAGCACAGACATTCCTGTCTGTTCTTTCACAAGCCCCAGCAAGACGCCCAGACAGGAATGTCCGGGCTACGCGTAGAGGCCGTAGCACAGACATTCCTGTCTGTTCTTTCACAAGCCACAGCAGACGCCCAGACAGAATGTCCGGGCTACGCGTAGAGGCCGTAGCTCAGACATTCCTGTCTGTTTTTTCACACCACAGCAAGACGCCCAGACAGGAATGTCTGGGCTACAGCGAAGCCGCATCAGGGTTCCGTCACTTGAAACCGGAAAAACTTCCTGCCCTCGGGAGCTGGCGGTATCCGGATTTCATCCCAGGCATCCACCGTTCCGTAACCGGGAACATTGGCAGGATCTTCCCAATGTTTCCAGTGGGTCATGTCTTCACTCGCATCGATTCGATAGATCCGGTGGGCCTTGCGAAGGAAACGCAGCGTCAGTGCATTACCATCCTTTCCCATGCTCGCCTGCCACGGATCGCCCGGGGAAAGCGGAGGGCTACCGAGAAGATATTCGGTGTAGTTGTCCAACCCGTCTCCATCCGGATCCGCTTTGGGATCGCCATCCGCGGAAAAAACGGCCGGGCTTCCGTTATCAACCCGGCTGATCGAACGCACCGCAAACTGATTCGACTGCCATTCGGAGAATAGTTCGCGAGTCGGCAATTCGTTCGCGATCCAATCTGTCAGCAAGTCGATCCCCACCTGATCGGTCACGTTGGTGGCGAGGGGCGGCATTCTGCTATAATCGTTGGTCGCGGAAATCCGGCTCAGGATGATCGAATGTCCTGGATCGCCGGGAACGACCAGCTTGTCGTCGGGGTGCAGCGCGGAAGTGGATTCACCGTTGATCAGGCCGGTTTCCTCCAGCGTCAGATGGGCGCGCCCGTCCCACCCCGAACCCGGCCCACCCGGTTGATGGCAATAGGAACAATTGACCGCCAGATAGGAGCGCACCCGCTCTTCCGCAGGATGGGATGTATCGTCGGGACGGATATGATAGGGCAGTGTTTCCACGGATTCCGACACACCGGACAGATACCCCGCCAAACTCAGGGTATCGATCTGGTTGCCCGTAAAACCATTGATGGATTTGTTCCAATTAAGCTGGCGGGTATTGAAGGAAAGGGCATGGCCGGCCAATGGAGTGTGGCATGTCGTGCAATCCGAGCGACCGGGGATCCGCCACCGCTGCGGCGCGGACACCCCATCGACGGTCACATTCACATCGAAATCCTCGCCACCGTCTTCGGCGAGAACGGCCTCCGTCTGCGCGTCATTCCATCGATAGCTGACGCCGTAAACACCCGTCGGGTTTCTCACAAGCACCCGGGTTTCAATGCGCTTTTTCGTTTCAGGATTTCCACGCTCGGTTTCCAGATCGAAGTGTTTCACCCAGATCTGCCCGGCGGGGAATGTCCAGTTTCCATCCCGCGACCATGTCATCGACTTCGTTTGATCCGGAATGGAAAACCACCGGCGCTTGATCGCATGATCGCTCCAGAATGACAGGATGGGTTCGTAGGGCAGGACTCCGGGAGCGGGCGAAAGGTCCGATAGATCGGCAAAAAGCCCTGTCGCACTGAGGGTCGTCGGGAAGGTACCTTGGGGGATGGTAGCCACGATCCGCATGATCCGCCCGGCATAATAGTCGGAAACGAGGATGTCATTGTTGGAGGGATCCGTGCCAAAATTGGATACATACGCCAGTCCGCCGATCCGCTGCACAGTGACGGCACCGCCGGGAACTCCGCCCGCGCGGGTGAGGGACCAGATGTTGCCGGAAACCTGATCGCCGAAGATATACGAACCGGTGAGGCTTGGAATGCGTGTCCCGCGATAGACGCCGCCGCCGATGATGCAGTTCCCCTTGTAGTTGGTTGGGCCGGGCTGCGAGTTATGAACGTATTCGTAAAGGGGGTCGAGCGAGGTGAAGCCCGCAGGCTTGGGCGGCGTTCCCGGACTCGTTGAAGCGATATCGTGTTTGCCATCTCGATAGATCCATCCGTAATTTCCCCCTTTGGTAATCAGGTCGACCTCTTCGTAAAGATCCTGCCCTACGTCCCCCACCCACAGTTCTCCCGTCGGCCCGTCGTAGGTGAAACGCCACGGGCTGCGAAATCCTACCGCCCAGAACTCCGTCCGAACGGCGGAGGGATTGATGGCCAGGCCGTTGAATGTCGTGGCTCCGATAAACGGGTTGTCCGCAGGCACGGAATAGCGGGCGATGCCGGCATCTCTCGGAATGGAAACGTGCGGGTTCGGCTCTGGATTTCCCGGCAGTTTGTCCACATCGATCCGCATCATCGCGGAGAAGAAGTTTTTATCAATCCGCTGGCTGTTATGATAGGTGTCGTATTGGGTGCCTTCGTCGCCAACACAGTAATAAAGATAACCATCATTTCCGAAATGCAGGTCTCCCCCGTTGTGACCGTCGTCGCGATCCGCCTGCTCGAGGAGAATCACCTCGGAAGCGGGGTCCGCCACCGGAGCCTCTTGACCGATTTGCGACGCAGGCATGGTGAAACGTGAGAGCCGCTGAAACCAGCCCGTGCTACCGGTCTTGGCGACTGAATAGGCCACGTAGAAGTATCCGTTTGCCGCATAGTTCGGATGAAACGCGAGACCTAATAAACCACATTCTCCGTCCGGTCCCCCGTCGATCCTTTCCGCAGGCACCCGGGCGGGCGTCGCGATCGCAGCTCGGATGTCGATTACGACAGACGCGGTCGGAGTGGCTGCGGTGACATCAGGGATCACTTTGATGACTCCGGCGATTTCCCCCACGAACAACCGCTGCGTGTCCGCAGGCGGTGAAACGAAACAAACCGCTTTCGTGAAGGTGAGTCCGGGAAACGCAGGAACCACTTCGATCGAGGTCATCGGAGGCGATTCGGGCATTTTGACGCTTGGACTCGGGATTCGTAGAGTATCCGCGATGTTGACGGTCACGGTGGTGGGCGACGACGTGCTGTTGTTATCGGAAATCTGATAGCTGAAGGTCACCGGGCCGGGGGCCGCACCGGAATGAGCGTAAAGGATTTTGCCGGAAGCATCGATGGTGGCGGTTCCCACCACCGGATCATCGACGATTTCCAATGTGGCCGGATCAACCCCGCCGACGTCATTTTCCAGCACCGGGATGAGGACTTTCTGCCCCGCATGCATCGTCACCGAATCAGGCTGGGGCGAAAGGACTTTGGGCCCCTTGACACTGACGTGATCGAGAAGCAGATCGATCGCGAGGGTGCTGGTGGAAACATCGGTGAAGGTGACCGTCGAACTCGAGCTGTTTGCCACAAAACTGAAACTCCGCGGCGCCCAGTTGTTATTGCCATTTCCGGTCCCTGTGATGGTGATGGTCTGTGTGAGCAAAGTGCCCGAGCCGGTCACCACCACCCGGATTTTCTGTTGGGAAGTGTTATAAGCCAGCGCGCCTGTATCGAATGTCAGGGTGCAGGTGCTGCCAGCAACCGTGGTGATGGTTTGGGACAGCGTTCCATTCGGCGTGCTGTTGCCGCCGCTGAACCCTACGAGTTTCGTTCCATCAGTCGCAAAATAGGGCGCATTCGACTCGATGGCGAGATTTCCCGCCTTGCGCCACCCGGCAAAATCCGATTCAAAACTGCCGTTCACCAGCAGTTCCAGATTCACCGGGGCAGTCGCATAGACCGCCGTGAAGGTGGCATCCGCATCGAGTGTCAAAGGGGTCGCGGGAGTGGTGCTGAAATCCACGCCATTTTTCTGCCACTTTGAAAAGTTCAAGGATCCCGAGGTCGTCGGAGCGGTGAGAGTGACCGAGGTGCCGCTGTTATACGAACGGGTGAACTGAGTGGTGCCTCCCGAATTTCCACCCAAATCGGCAGGACTCACCGCTACATTTACCCCGCTGCCCGGGGATGAAGAGATCGTCAGCGTCCGCACGACAGGCGGCTGCGGCGGACCTCCAGCGCTCTTGACACTGACGTGATCCAGCAGGAGGTCGATGGCATTGGTCGTGGTGGAGACATCGGTGAATGTCAGCGTCGTGGTCGCGCTGTTGGCGATGAAGGTGAAACTCCGTGCCCCCCAGTTGTTGCTGCCGTTGCCCGTGCCGGTAATCGTGATGGTTTGAGAAAGCAGGCTGCCGGATCCGGTGACCCCCACATAGATTTTCTGTTGGGAAGTATTATAGGCCAGAGCTCCCGCATCGAAGGTGAGTGTGTAGCTACTTCCCTGGACCGTGTTGAAGGATTGGGAGATTACTCCGTTCGGCGCGCTGTTGCCGCCATTGAAACCGATCAGTTTCGTTCCATCGGTGGCCAAATACGGAGAACTCGATTGCACCACGAGATTTCCAGCCGAAGTCCATCCGGTGAGCCCCGACTCGAAACTGCCGTTGACCAGAAGCTCCGAACTCGGCGGAATGTTGGTATAAACCGCCGTCAATGTGGCGTCGGCATCGAGCGTCAGGGTCGTGGCGGCACTCGCGCTGAAGTTGGTCCCGTTTTTCTGCCACTTGGAAAAACTCAGGCTTCCGGACGTGGCGGGAGCTGTCAGCGTGACCGATGTCCCCGAGTTATAGGAACGCGGGAACGGAGTGCTCCCGCTGGAGCTGCCATTGAGGTCGGCCGGGCTGATATTCACCGCCACGCCATCGGATGGCAGCGAGCCCACGGTCAGTGTGCGCACGGCTGGCGGAGGCGGCGGACCTCCTGGTGGCCCCTTGACGCTGACCCGATCCAATAGAAGATCGATCGCTGCCGTAGCCGTCGAGACATCGGTGAACGTCAACGTCGTCGTGCTGCTGTTGGCGATGAAGGTATAACTCCGTGGCCCCCAGTTATTACTTCCATTGCCCGTCCCGGTGATGGTGATGATTTGCGACAAGAGGCTGCCTGTGCCAGTCACGACCACTTGGATTTTCTGCTGTGAAGTGTTATAAGCCAGCGCTCCCGCATCGAAAGTCAGCGTGTAGCTGCTTCCCTGCACCGTCGCAAAGGACTGGGAAAGAACTCCGTTGGGTGTAGTGTTTCCGCCATTGAAACCCACCAGCTTCGTTCCATCGGTTGCAAAATACGGAGAACTCGATTGCACCTCAAGGTTTCCTGCCGGAGTCCATCCCGTGAGCCCCGATTCGAAACTGCCATTGACCAGCAGTTCCGAACTCGGCGGAGCATTCGCATAAATCGCCGTAAAAGTGGCATCAGCGTCGAGGGTCAATGTCGTGGCCGCGCTGGAGCTGAAGTCCGCTCCGTTTTTCTGCCATTTGGAAAAACTCAGTGCTCCGGAAGCCGCCGGCGCGGTGAGAGTCACAGACGTCCCGCTGTTGTAGGAACGGGTGAACTGCGTGCTGCCGCTGGAATTTCCATTGAGGTCCGCCGGACTAACCGACACCGATACCAAACTGTCGGGCGATGAGGCAATGGTCAGGGTTCGCACAACGGGAGGTTCAGGCGGACCTCCTGTTGGCCCTTTCACGCTGACTCGATCCAGCAAAAGATCGATCGCGCTGGTCGTGGTGGAGACATCGGTGAAACTCAGGGTGGAGGTCGCGCTGTTGGCGACAAAGGTGAAGCTTCGGGCTCCCCAATTGTTGCTGCCGTTACCCGTGCCGGTGATCGTGATCGTCTGTGATAACAAACTGCCCGCTCCAACCACGCTCACCAGGATTTTTTGCTGGGAGGTATTATAGGCAAGAGCCCCCGCATCGAAGGTCAGGGTGCAGGTGCTTCCCGGCACGGTGGTGAAGGATTGAGAAAGCACGCCGTTGGGTGTGGTGTTGCCCGCATTAAAACTCGCGAGTTTGGTTCCTTGAGTCGGCAGATAGGGAGTATCCGACTGAAGATATATATTCCCAGTCTGATTCCAGCCGGTGAATCCCGACTCAAAACTGCCATTGGCGAGGAGCTCTGTATCCGCTGCTCGGGAAGCGGCAATACCATGTGCGATGAGCAAAAATATGCCTGCAGCACGAATGTTCGTCGTGAGTGATTTCATCGGGGGGATGGGTGAAAAATCCAGACGGAGGACGCCTCGATCAAGTCCAAAGAACCCGCATATCCGAGGAATTTCAAACATAAACTTCCCAGCTATCGCTTCGTCGGGACGATGTTTACGCTCATGCAAGTGGACCATACCACCACGACTCGCTGACACTCAACCTCTCTCGCCAAAGGCGAAGTGCTTGAAAAGTTCGTCTGCGATTAATGCAATATCGCCGCGGAAACCTGCTATCGAATTCCGGCGACCATGATATTTTCTATCACCTGACTTTCAATATCCCAGTTATACTGGCGCGCATCAGGATTTGTGAATTTGGGTGACGCGAAGCTTTGGACTGCGCGCAGTCCAAGTCAAACCGCGAACCAACGTCATCGCCAGCGTTGACAAATCCACAAATCATCATGCGTGGTAGTATATCATTGGCAAGATTCACCTCAGGGCGAGGCTGAAGCGGGAACAGGAAGGTGATAAACATTTCCGTTCACCATGACATTTTTCAGTTCCAGGTTTTTCACATCCCCGAGTTCGAAGACGTCATCGGTCAATTTCACGTCGAAGTTTTCCAACGTGATGTCCTGCAGGGTATCGCCCGGATTTCCTAAAAGCGTTCCTAACGAGAGAAATCGGCCGCTCACATTGCGGATGGTCACCTGATTCACTGTGCGTGACGGCGGTTCGTGGCCGTTCAAATCGAAAAACTGCGTCCATGGCGCAACATGAAGGATGCGTCCCCGGCCACCGGAGAGCTTGATGCCATCGATCAGGATATTCTCGTAATGCTGCGGCGTATCGGGCCGGAGCTTGAGCGTCAGCAGCGTGGCGTCTCCGGTGATGCGGCAGTTCCTCACCGTCACGTTGTGAATGAATGTCGCCTCGCTGCCGCAGGTGATCATGCCGTTGCCATCGCCGAATTCGCAGTCCTCCACCAGGATATCCTCCACTGGCGGGCTGTCCTTGTCCTGATCTGCGGTCGGTCCCTTGCTTCCCTTGAGCGCGATGTTGTCATCGTTCACGGAGATCACGCAGTGCCGGATGGTGACTCTTTGTGAGGAATCCACGTCGATGCCATCCGTGCTCGGGCCACGGAGTTTGCCCGTAGTGGGTGCGTGGATGTTCAGTCCCTCGATGAGGACATCCTGACAACGATACAGGTGTAAATTCCAAAAACCCGAGTCCTTGAATTCCAACCCGCCGATATGGACGTCCTTGCATCGGTCAATGAACATCAACCTCGGGCGCTCGACTTCCAGGTTCGTGCACTTCGGATTCTCTTTTCTCCGTTGCCAGAACTGTTTCCAGAACGTGCTGCCGTTACCGTCGATTCTCCCTTTGCCACCGATCCGGACGTGATCCAATTCCTGCGCGTTTACCAGCGCCATCCGCCACTGGACGAAATGTCCTTCGATGCGGGTTTCGCGTTTCGGGTAATCCCCGATCTGGTCCGAGCCCAGCAAAACAGCTCCTTCATTGAGGTAAAGTCCGACCCCCTTTTTCAGAAAAATCGAGCCGCTGCGGAATATCCCCTTCGGAATTTCCACGACTCCCCCGCCCTCCGAATTCGCCTGATCGATCGCCTTCTGGATCGCCCCCGTGTTGGGAGCCTTCGCATCCGCAACCGCGCCGAAATCGGCGATCGAATAGCGTTTCAACCCTGCCTCCTGAGCTGGAAGCAGCGAAGACCCGAGAAACAAGATACAAAGAAAGCGAAGAAGCACGCCGGAAGTTCTCACATTCCGGCGTCCCCCGCCATCATCCATATGGGTTAGACCCTATGGACCGCAAACGTCACTTTTCCCCGCCTGCAATCCGATACAGCCCCGCACCGTGGAAGGCTATCCCGGGAGCGAAGGCGGCGGTGTTGACAGAGCTGTTCTCTGATTTCCAAAGATCACGGACTTTCGTAAACGACTTCAGGCCGAGCTCTTCGGCAGAAACCGAAACAGGCAGCGTCTCCCCGCCTTTCGGGTCGCGGTCGCGGGTATTGAAGAGCGCGAGGTAGCGGTCCTTGGAATTAGGAACGTCCGCAACCCAGGCGATCAGGCCGTCGTGATTGAAGAGTTGATGGTTGCCACTGCTGGCCTGATCCACGGCGATCACTTCCTTGTTAGTCAGAAGCGAAAGCGTGAAATCATCGAGCTTCGTGAGATCGCCTCCCATGATCAGCGGCGAGCGGGCGATGCACCAGAGCGACATCAGGGTGTATTGTTCGTCCTTGGTGAAACGGGTCTTGCGGCCGAGTTCCACGATTCCAAGAGGCAGCATGTCGGCATCCGGGTAGGCACCGGGTTTCGCGAGCGGCGCCCATTTCCGACAGCGCTCGAATTGTTCCAACAGCAGGGGCCATTTATCCCAGAAATCGTCGCTCATTCGCCACATGTTTGCTTGCGTGGCGACGTGTGCGCCTTGGTCGAGCGGCGTTTCACCGGGAGACAAGCTCAGCACCATCGGGCGGCCGGTTTTCAAAATCGCCCGGTGAATCGCTTCGATCTCCGGCAGATGATAGGGACGGCTGAGGTCATCGACTTTGACGAAATCGATCTGCCACGCTGCCAATTGCGCGAAGACGGAATCATAGTATTCCTGCGCGCCGGGCTTGGACATATCGACGCCGAACATGTCGCCATTCCATTTGCAAGTGCTGTTGACGTCGGCGATATCGGCAGCGTGGTAAGGCGTTCCGAGAATCGGGGAATTTGCCTTCACCGCCTGCCGGGGAATTCCGCGCATCAGGTGGACGCCGAATTTCAGGCCCTTGCTATGGGCATATCCGGCGAGCGGTTCGAATCCTTTTCCGTTAGCGCTCGATGGGAAACGATTCACTGCGGGCAGCAGACGACCGTTGGCATCCAGTTCGACCGGCGCACCTTTCCGATAATCATATCCCGTCGCACCGGGCTCATACCACTGGATATCCACGACGACGTAATTCCAACCGAAGCGCACCAGTTTGTCCGCCATGATATCGGCGTGGGTTCGGGTCTGGGCCTCGGTGACGGTGGTGGCAAAGCAGTCCCAACTGTTCCAGCCCATCGGTGGAGTCGGGGCGACGGTCGCGAGTTGGGATGGTGGCTCAGCGGAAGCGAGCGAAGTGAGGCCGACGAGTAGGGCGAAAATCTGTTTCTTCATATTAATTCTTAGAGGAGCCGGAAACCCGGAGCACCGTGTGGGACCAGGCAGGAAGGGTGTATTTCAGCGAAGCACCCTCCAAGGTGAGCTTTACTTCTCTGGGCGCGACCGATTGTGGGGCGGCGAGAGTGTTGAGGTCGTTCGGGCTGGCGGATGTCAGCACTTGACCATGGGCTTCCTTGCCTGCCGGCCAGCCTTGCAGATCGACGTCAATTTCGCTGGCGGTGGCATGCGGATTGGAAAGCTGGAGGATCAGTTCATGATCCGCCTGATCGATTCCGGCAACGGCATAGATCTTTTGGCGAACCGACCGTGTGATGTCATGGATGAGCGTGCCATCGAGATAGCAGCGTATATGGCCTCCTGCGACTTCGACACGGATGTCATACCAACGGTTGGTCTCGATACTCCCAGGAATGCGTGGCGATTCATAGCCGGGCATTTCGATGGCGTGTGCGGTATTTCCCCATCCACCGATGTTCCACCAGCAGCGGTTCTTTTCGTCAGCCGTGCGGAACAGAATCAGGAAGCCTTCCTTGCCGCTCGTTTTCCTGGCCTTGAGCGATAGCGTGTAATCAGTCCACGTCGGATCACCTGCTAGCAGCATCGCAGGCTGCTGATCGCCCTCTTGATAGAGCGCACCATCACGCACGGACCATTTGCCGGACTTATTCTGCCAGTTGTTCAAGCCATTGCTGACGTCGGGTTGGAAAACCACTTTGTTTCCCTGACGGACCACGATGTCCTTATACTCGGCCTGGCTGATCCACGTGCCGACGCCGACAAGCCCGGCATTTTTTTCCTCATCCGAGTTGGATTCCAACTTCGAGGGAACGACCACGTCCGGACGGTTGTTTCCAAACATCGCCTGGACATGATAGGAAGGCGTTTTCATCACACGTGTCTGATCGAACCAGATCAAATCCGGAGCCCACTGGGTGAAACCCTCGCGAGCCAGCAATGGAGCGAAACAGGACATGGAAACGACATCCGCATTTGCCAGCAGGCCGGTCATGAATGCGGCTTCGCTCACTGCGGAGTCCAAGGTGCTCTTCCGGTCCTGGCGATGGGCGGCGAATTCTCCGGCAAACACCTTTGGCCCCTTGCGGTCATAGCTTTCATAACGTCCGGCGTTTTCGAGAAACCAAGTGGGCGGGCGATAATAATGCTCATCCACGATGTCCGCCGGTGTGCCGGTGTGGAATTTATTCCAGGCAAACTTCCAATTACCGTCATCCACACCCGGTCCTGAGGTGGTGATCAGGGTGATCTCCGGATGGGCCGCCTTCAGTGCCCGATAGAAAATCGGGTATCTTTCGAAATATTGGTCACCCCATTGCTCGTTGCCGACGCCGAGATGCTTCATGTGAAATGACGCGGGATGGCCCATGTCCGCACGAAGTTTCCCCCACTTGCTGGTCACCGGACCGTTGGCGAATTCGACCAGGTCCAAGGCATCCTGCACCCAGGGATCGATCTGCTCGAGCGGCACCAGTTGTTTCGCCTGGAACTGGCAGGACATGCCGCAATTCAGGACCGGCACGGGCGAGGCGCCGATGTCTTCGCAGAGTTGGAAAAATTCGTAAAATCCCAGTCCATACGTTTGGTGATATTGCCCGTCTGGTTTATTGACGTCCCCATTGGTCCAGCGGTTCCAATTCTGTTTTCTGGTAGAAATATCACCCACGGTATCCTTCCACCGGTAGGCGTTCGGGAGATCATTTCCTTCCACAACACAGCCGCCCGGGAAACGCATGAAGCCCGGCTTGAGATCGGCGAGTGCCTGCACCAGATCGGCCCGCAATCCATTCTCCCGACCTTTCCACGTGTCCTTGGGAAACAGCGAAACCATGTCGATATCCAATTGGCCCGCAGCATCGGCCAATACCGTCAGACGCGCCGCCGGATTGGAAACCTTGCTGGTCAGGGCGATCTGATGGCGCGTCCATTTGGACCCCACCTTGTCAATTTTCCCTTCACCTAAAACCGTCCCGTCCTGAGCTTCCAGCTTCACCAAAAGCGCCCCCGAATAACCTGCCAGAGAACGGGCTTGGACCGAGAAACGGTATTCCACACCGGGCGAGAGAGGAATTCCGCCATATCCGAGATTGGAAACCCCGTAGCCCTTGCCGGCATTCGTGACTTCCAGATGCAGGAAACGCGGATTGTTCGGATGAATCGGAGCGCCATTGGTGAGAGTGAGATGACCTGTAGCGCCACCACGCTTTTCCTCACGCCACGCATACATGCCGATCTTGTGCTCGAACGAACGGTTCTCCACGAGTTCCGCATAGAGGCCGCCATCGGCCGCGTAATTGATGTCCTCGAAGAAGATTCCGTGCATCGTCGGACTGACCGCCAGGCCCTTGCCTGCGGCGTCGATGGTCCATTTCACGGGTTCGGCAGCCACCGTTTTCATCGCAGGCACGGCAGTTAGGATTGCTAGAACAGACAGGGTTTTCATCTCGATATGGGTTAATTCTCGATTCCAAACTAGGGGTTGACCATAGGTTGGCAGGAATATCTCGCAATGCGGAATATTACAGCCGTATTACAGTCATTTGGGAATCAATGAGGACCGGCGTCACGTTTGACGACAGTCTCGATTTCCGACGTCGGAACAAGGTGGTATTCGTAAGGCGGCCGGGAAAGATCCGCCCACTCGAAACCCGCCGGTGGATTGAAACGGAAATCCGCTGGGAAATTGTGGAAAGACGTTTCAGGGTCCGGCTTGGTGCGGTTATCGAGGCTGTTAACGATCCGGATCGAGCCGCCGCGTCCCTTTTCCGTTGAGTCGCCCGCATAGGAAAATGCACTGACAAGCCCGCATTCCCGATAGGCCGAGTTTTCAACCAACGCCGACCCACCCGAGACGGAGACCGTTCCATTGTGGACGTCCTCCACCAGGTTGTTGAAAAAATGCACGTTGCCTGTGCGCAGCCGCGGACAGCGCGATTCCAAATGCCGGAACCAGCAATGATGAATGCTCACATTCAAATGTCCTCTGTCAGATTCCTTCGCGCCTGCCGACGAGGAGTGACCGATGAGCATGGTCTTTTTGTGCCGATCCGCTCCCTCTCCTTGAAAAATGCAGTTCGAGATCGTGACCAGATCCGAGCCATGGACGATATCGAGCTGCCCATCATAGACCCGCCCGAAATCACAATGATCGACCCAAACGTGGCGCGATCCCATCTTCCCGGCCGAGCTGATACGGATGTAGTCCCAGCCCATGTCGTCATATTGTCCGCTCGGATCGTATTCCCATAGATCACGGAAACGCAGATTCCGGATGATGACATTTTCCGCGCCCTTGAGCTCGATCGTGCCATGGCGGATCGTCGCTCCGCCCGGAGGCCCTTCGAGCGTGGTGTGTGAAAGCGGATAGACAACGCCCACCTGCTTGAGCTCGTTGCCGGGTTTCTGGTTCGCAAGAACTCCGAGATCGATATCGCCCGCCAGACGAATCGTGCGTGGCGTTGCATTACGCAGTTTCTTGTCCGCTATGTCCGACCTCTCCAAGGCGCGTTGGAGTTCCTGCGCCGTGTGGACGATGATCGGCTCGGTCTCTCCGCCGCCGGTGGTGCCCGGTTGGCCGGGGGTGGGAATCGATGCGAAACCGACCGGCCCGGCATCAACGGATAGAGACAGGAGCAAAACTGTCAGCGCGGCAGTGCAAATGAGGTTCGGACGCATGATCAGGGTTTTTCAACAGGAGGTGGCGTGTGCCCGGCCGCATAGGCTTTCACGAGCGCACTCAGTTGGGCGACGGTCCCGGCGTATTGCGGATCTTTCGCTAAATTCGTCAATTCGTTGGGATCTTTGGCGGGAGCTAACAGCATTGAGCCCGCGCCTTTTCCGTAAAACTCGGCGTAGCGCCATTGCTCGGTGCGCACCATCACGCCGGTGAAATTTTTCCCGTCCTCGCTCCACACCGTGTAGGCCGGGTGATCCCATGGCTGGGCAGGATCTTTCAGCAGCGGAGCGAGGCTACGCCCTTCCAATCCATCGGGCTTCTTCAACCCGCAGAGCTCCACCAGAGTTGGATAGAGATCCACCATTTGCACAACCTGCGGGCACACCTTCCCGGCGGTTTCCTCACGCGGATCGCAGATGAAAAACGGCGTCCGCGTCCCCTGTTCCCAGAGTGAACCGGCCTTCGACCATTTCCCCTTTTCGCCCAACTGATACCCGTGATCGCCCCAGAAAATGATGATCGTGTTCTTGCGGAGCCCTAGAGCATCCAGCTCCGCCAGCACCCTGCCAGCATTCCAATCCATGAACGAAGTCGATGCCTGATAGGCCCGGATCATCTGCCGCGCTTCGTCCGGCGAGGCGTCACGATTGATAAACAGATCGGCATTCTTCGGCCGGATCGATCCTGCGGGAAATCCCTCTGGAACCGTGGGACGCGGCGCGAAATCCACAGGCAGCGGGATCTTTGAAACATCCCGCTGATCGTAGAAACGTTGCGGCGCTTCCGGCGGGCTGTGAGGTTTCACGAATCCGCAGCCCATGAAAAACGGCTCATCCTTGTGTTCGCGGAGATACTTGATCGCGCGGTCGGCGGACTTGTAATCGCCATGCTCCTCGCCATTTCCTTTCAGCACCACCCATTGGTCGGATTTACGTGCGGAGTCGGGTTCAGGTTCATCCAGTCCTTTCGGATCCGCTTTCACCACGTCTTTCGGCACACCGGCCAGCGTGCGGGTTTGGCCGTCGATACTCCACGCGTCGGTGTCATCAATTCCACCGTGGAAAATTTTCCCGACACGGATCGAAGTGTAACCGTTGTTTTTGAAATGCTTCGGCAGGCTGACAAAATCCGGATGCAAATCCCCGAACCAAGTGCGGTTTCCTAATACGCCCGTCGTCGCGGGATGCCTGCCGGTCAGCATCGAAGCACGCGACGGATTGCATAATGGAACCTGGCAATAAGCCCGGTCGAAGCGCACACCGGTGCCGGCCAGCTTGTCGAGGTTCGGAGTCTTTGCGAGTGGGCTGCCGTAGCAACCCAGTTCGGTCCGCAGGTCATCGGCGATGATGAACAGCACGTTCATCTTCTCGCTGGCATTCGCGCGAAGCAACAGAACTCCGGCGATCAGGAAACAATAGATGGATTTCATCAATTTGAATTTCATGGAGCGTGGAAAACTTCCGCGAGCGGCGTGCAGACAGGAGAATTGTCGGGGTTCGTCTCCATGATCTCCGCCATGTAAGCCCACCACTTTTTGACGACGGGATTCGACGGAAGCAGGTCGGCGGTGTGGTTGTCCGCGAGTTTCTGGACAGCGAACAACGTCAGCGTTTCCTCATCGAGAAAGATGGAATAGTCTGTAATACCGCAATCCGACAACAGCTTGGACAACTCCGGCCAAATCTCATCGTGGCGTTTCTGATACTCGGCCTCGAAGCCGGGCTTTAACTTCATTTTGAATGCGGCGCGTTTCATCAGTTATTATGTCACCATGGATCGCTGCCGCATCAGAATTTCCAATCTCCCAGCACGTTCCCGCGCTTGAATTCATCCGGTGCCGGATCGGTGGATGCCTTGGCCCAGGCCACCCGCCGGCCGATCGCCGCGCCGGGTCCGGTGCATTCGTATTCGGCGAAACGCACGAGCGGCGGCTTGATATTCCACTCGCTCCAACCTTCCGGCCGGACGCCCGCCGCCATTTCACAGCGCACGAAAGTTGCCGACGGAGAATCGCGCCACGGACGTCCCAGATAGACCGCCGGGTTGCCGTAAGGAAACGTGATTCGGCATTTCTCGAAAACAAAACCGATCTTCCCCGGCGGCGTCGATGGCGCGGTGATGTAGCCCGGCTCGCGGCAGAAAATCTCACAGTCCGAGAAAAACGCCGTCGCCGAGCCATAGATGAAATCGGTATGTCCCGTGATATAGCATTTTTCGAAATACTCCCGCCCCGCATCGATCTTCAGCGTGTCCTGCCAACCCAGAATCCGGCAGCGCCGGAACGTCACTCGGTCCGCCACCACGGAACAAGCCTGCGCCTGCATGCCTTTTCCATAAGTGTTTTCAATCGTCAGATCCTCCACCGTCGCCCCACTGGCTTCCGCAGTAATCAGCAGGGCGGCCGCCCCTTCCCAGCCCACCGGCTGCATGTCCGTCCCCGGCACCCCCTGTCCGAGATTGTAGGTCAGCAAGGTCCCCGGGCCGTCTCCCCGCAGCGTGACGTTGGGCTTGTTGAGGACCGTGTGGCCGAAATAGGCACCCGGCTGGATGAGGATGAGCCTCTGCTGATTGTTATCCGCAGGCACGGCATCGATGGCAGCCTGCAGCGTAGGGTAGCTCGCATTCGACGGGCCCACGGTTCTAAACGGAGTTTCGCGGGCCGGACCGAGTGCGCAAGTGATGGCGAAAAAGAGAGCGCTGAGTTTCATGTTTTTAAAAAAATCGATCGGAACCCGCCCGATCCATATCAGACTGCATGGCCAATCCCCCAACCGTCAATAACTCATGGGAAGTAGCCACCCGACCGACAATCTCCTCATTCATGCTCTTCTTCGTGCCCCTTCCCGCCCTTCGTGGTTCATCCTCAGATCCGCAAAATTCGCGGCCCCACATTAACCCATCCGGGTAGCCGGAATTGCCGTGCATCGCCCGCTCATTCCGGGGAATCTTTTTCCATGGCCGCTTCATTTTTCTTCGATCCCTCCACTCGCAGCCGCTGGCTTGCCGCGGTGCTCTTCAGCGGACTCGGCATCTGCGCCAGGGCGGAGGATTTCCCGAAGGACCCGCTCGGCTGGCCTGCCGTCACATCGACTAACAAGCCATGGACCCGCTGGTGGTGGCTCGGCAGCGCGGTGGACAAGAAGAACCTCACCAGCGAATTGGAAAACTTCGCCAAAACCGGGCTCGGCGGAGTCGAAATCTGCCCGATCTACGGAGCCGTCGGTGCGGAGGATCGTTTCCTGAAATTTCTATCACCCGAGTGGATGGCCATGCTCGGCCACACCACCTCGGAGGCCAAGCGTCTCGGAATGGGAGTGGACATGACGACCGGCACCGGCTGGCCGTTCGGTGGTCCGCAGGTCACTCCGGGGATGGCTTCGGAGGCCATTCAAGTCCAACAATGGGAGGCTAACGGAGGTCAAATGGCCAGCCTCACCCTGCCGGAGGGAAATCTCCTGTGCCTCCGCGCCTTCCCGGAAAGTGGTCCGCCGGTGGACATTCCCCTCGGGATCAAGCAGGGCAAAGTCGAATGGATGCCGGGTGCTGGAAAATGGACCATCGTCGCCCTATCTGTTTCAACACCGATCCAGAAGGTCAAACGCGCCGCGCCCGGCGGTGAGGGCAATGTGCTGGATCCATTTTCCGGGGCGGCCATGTCGCGCTATCTGGAGACATTCGACAAGGCGTTCGACGGCTTCAACGCGCCCACGCCGCGCGCGCAATTCCACGATTCGTTCGAATACTACGGCGCGAACTGGACCTCGGAATTTTTCGATCAATTCAAAGCATCGCGGGGTTACGACTTCCGTGATCAGCTCGCCGCATTCGTCGGCAAGGCCGATTCAGACACAGTCGATCGCGTCCGTGCTGACTACAAGGAAACCCTGAGCGACCTCCATCTCGGCTACCTCACGAGCTGGCATGATTGGGCGAAGGCCCACGGCAGCGTCACCCGAAACCAGGCTCATGGATCGCCGGGAAATCTGTTGGACCACTATGCCGTTTCCGAGATTCCTGAAACGGAAATCTTCAAGGATGTCGATGAGAGCCAGATCCCGATGCTGCGCTTCCCTGCTTCCGCCGCGCATGCCAACGGCACACCGCTCGTCAGTTCGGAGACCTTCACCTGGCTGGATGAACATTTCAAAGTCACCCCGGACAAGCTCAAGCAAGCCGCGGACTTCGTCTTCCTCGGCGGCGTGAACCATGTGTTTTTCCACGGAATCCCCTACTCGCCTGCTGACGTACCATGGCCCGGCTGGTTGTTCTACGCATCCACAAACATGGGACCTAACGATGGACTCTGGCACGATCTCCCGGCCTTCACCGGCTACCTCCAGCGCTGCCAATCCATCCTGCAGGACGGCTATCCATCATCCGATGTGCTGCTTTACTATCCGATTTACGATCTCTGGCAGACCGGCACCGAAAAGCCCGCGCTCTTCACCGTCCACGATCAGGACAAATGGCTCTGGCCCACCACTTTCTATAAAACCACCATGGACTTGTGGAACCATGGCATCACTTTCGATTACGCGTCGGACCGCATGCTCGCCAAGGCCACGGTCCGGGATGGAAAGATCATCCTCGGCGACAACGCCTTTTCCGCCCTCGTCCTCCCCGGCGTCAATCGTCTGCGCCCGGAAACGCTGAAACGCATTCTCGAACTCACCGCCCAAGGTGCCACCCTCATCGTGCAGGACGGCTGGCCGCATGAAGTCCCCGGATTCTATCAGCACAAGGAGCGGCGTGAGGCGTTGCTCGATCAGGAAAAGACCACGGAAAACATCATCGCCTGCTCCGGCAGCATCCTCCCCACGTTGGCCGAACGCGGGATCGATCAAGAGCACATGACCGATTCCGGCCTACGCTTTGTCCGCCGCACTCACAAGGACGGCTACCACTACTTCATTGCGAACCGCAGCAAACAAGCCTTCGATGGCCCCCTCCCCATCGCCGTTCCTTTCGAAAGCGCCCTCCTCCTCGATCCATGGACTTCAAAAACCGGCATCGTTTCGCCCGGCTTCCCGCTGCATCTCGATCCCGGCCAATCCATTCTCATCCGCACCTTCACCCACCGGAAGATCGCGGGCAAACCCTGGCCCACCAATCCACCGAACCCACAATCCATCGCCATCAACGGCCCGTGGAAAATTGAGTTCATCGAAGGCGGCCCGATCCTGCCCAAATCCGCCGAGGTCACCACTCTCGGCTCATGGACAAGTCTGCCAGATCCCGATGTGAAGAACTTCTCCGGCACCGCCAGCTACACCACCAGCTTCGATTTCCCAGGCCCCGAAAATTCCTCGACCCGCCTCGATCTCGGCCATGTCGCCGAAACCGCGCGCGTCTTTGTGAATGGACAGCCCGCAGGCATTTCATGGTGCAGCCCGCACATCATCGACCTCACCGGATTCCTCAAAACCGGTAAAAACGACCTCCGCATCGAAGTCACCAATCTCGCCGCCAACCGCGTCGCCGATCTCGACCGCCGCAAGGTGAATTGGAAACAGTTCCATGAAATCAACTTCGTGAACATCGACTACAAACCCTTCGACGCCTCCGCCTGGCCCGCCCTCGACTCCGGCCTGCGAGGCCCCGTCCGCCTGCTCATCCCACCGAAGTAGCACAGACATTCCTGTCTGTTCTTCCTCTTCACGGACCACGAAACTTCATGTCGCCCGCGTTCCTAAAACAGCGCCGGAAAAGAATTCTTCACCGCAAAGCCGCGTCTCTATGAGCTTCGCCGACGGTCTTCGTCGGCTGACGCGATTTGATGGATTTCTAGTTAGTATCCCTGAATTAGCCACGTCATGTCCGAACCCGCCGCAGCCATGAAATGCCGCGGAGCAAGGTTTCCCCGATGACACCTCGGACCGCGTAAACCGGTGCGATCTGAGTCACATCGCTACCGCCGAAGCCGCTTTTAAACTGATAACCGCCCGGATTGGCCGCCGGATCGATGCCGCTCAGGTCATACCAGCGGGCACCTTTGGATTTGAGCCAAAGCATCGCCTGCCAGTGAAGAATGTAGGACGCCTTGAGATCCCTCGCCCGCTCGTTCGTCGCTCCGAGAACGAAAATCGCAGTGTCCCCCATCAAGGCACAAACCAGTGCGCCCAACGCAACGCCATCCTTGCGGACCGTGAAAATCGTCATCTTGTGGTTTCCTGGAAGCTGTTGCTGGATGCGCCCGAACTCACCCGCATCGATCGAGGTGTCAAATCCCTTGCGGACAACCATCTCTTGATAGATCGGTTCGAATTCACGATAGGCTGCCATGGATTCCGATGCATCCACTTCCAGCCCGTTCTTTTCAGAACCGCCGAGATGGTAGCGCCATTTATGATGAAGGCAGCTCCGCATGGCATCGGCATCGGGTGAAAGATCGACAAGGATCGTTCGATAACGCGGCAGGCCCGGATCCGTGCGGAATCCTGCGCGCTCCGCACCTTGCTGGATTCGGATGCCACGTCCGGACTCAGGAAACGCATGGGGAATCACCTGCAGGACCAGCCCGCGGCGTTCGCAATACTCTTCGCGCAGGGATTCGAACATTTTCCCAACAACATCCGGATCCGCTGTGTCCTCAATCAGATTGTGAAGTGGAGCCCCGCGCACGTAGGCAATGCCAAGCGGCAGAAACGGCACACGGAGGATGCGGAGTTGGGCGACGGCCACGAGTTTTCCATCACGGAAAAGGACGAGATGACTCAGATTTTTTTCACCCCACCGAACCGCACCGTAGGCCCACGTTTGATAGATATTCGCATCCGCAAAATGTCCCACCAGCTCATCCCAGGAGGCGGACGTCTGGCCATCCACCTGAATACTCCAATCCACTGCGGGAGATTCAGGAATCGTCTGAACACTCATATTCGCCACGCTTGATCCATTCGTGATCATCTCAAGCTTTTGCAAAGCCGTTTCGTATGGATCGACCATTGTTTCAAAATGCCGGGTCCGTCTTTCAGCATTTTACGCACATTTTCCAGTGACATTTCACGGGTGACGGTGGTCCTTGATTTCAGCCAATTCCCAGGAATGGAAACGCCGCCATCGCTGGTGTAGACCCGCTGATAGCCTGCCTGACGCAGGGCGGCGAGCACGCTCCGGTCATAGGAACCGAAGGGACAGGCGGCTTCGCGGACGGCAACGCCGCAGAGCGACTCGATATCATTTCGGCTGGTTTGCAGTTCATGCCGCAATTCCGCCTCAGGGAGGTGCCGCCAGCAACGGTGGGATACTCCGTGACTGCCGATGGTCATTCCGGCGGCCTGTATTTCCAGCACTTGGCTGCGGCTCAGAAACGACGGCTGGTCCAAACGCCCGGAACACACGAAAAACGTCGCTTTCAAGCCATGCCGCAACAACGAGGGCAGAATATGGGTGTAATCCGAAGCATTCCCGTCGTCCACGGTGATGCCCACGTCCGGGTGAGTTTTCACCAGACCGAGCACTTCCTCGAAGAAATCCGACTCCAGCCAATATTCGCATTCACGATCCTCCATCGACCTCAAGGCGGGTCCGACGCCGTGGAAACTGAGTATATAAGTGTGCATGCGTTCTTTTTTGGGGGGACGAATCAAACCTGTTCGGCACGGGTGCGGTCGGATTCCATTTGCGAAAAATCACTCTCCGCAACCTGTTGCATATAGCTATCAGACATTTATGTCAATTCAGCCGACTGTAAGGCTTTTCCCTACATTTGAGTCAGGCTTCGCACCACGCGGCCCTGCACGGGTTTTACTATCGCCTTTCCTCATGGGCCGATTGGCCTGAAACTCCGCGTGTGACATCCAGCACAGCCGAACCAAAACAGACTTTCCTCAGCGCCCTTCTCAGCCGGATGTCATTGGAAGACAAGGCGGGGCAGCTGAATTTGCTGGTCGGTGATATGGCCACGACGGGCATCAAGAATTCCACCGATCTGGAGGCAAAAATCCTTCACGGCCATTGTGGCGCGGTCCTGAATGTTTACACGCCTGCCGTGACCCGGAAATTGCAGGAAATCGCCCTTCAAAGCCCTCAGCAAATTCCGCTGATTTTCGGCTACGACGTCATTCACGGCCACCGCACGATTTTCCCGATTCCGCTCGCGCTCGCTTGTTCCTGGAATCTGGGATTGATCGAACAAACCGCCCGGGTCGCAGCGGAGGAAGCGGCGGCGGATGGGTTGCACTGGGTTTACTCGCCGATGGTCGATATTTCCTGGGACGCGCGCTGGGGCCGGGTGGCGGAAGGCGCGGGTGAAGATCCGTGGCTGGGATCGAAAATCGCAGTCGCAATGGTGCGCGGCTATCAGGGAGACGACCTGGCGGATCCCGGCTCGGTGGTGGCTTGCGTGAAACACTTCGCCCTCTACGGTGCTCCGATGGGCGGACGGGATTATCACACCGTCGATATGAGCCGCCGCGCGATGGAGGAAACCTATTTCCCGCCATACCGCGCCGCCATCGATGCCGGGGCGCGGACAGTGATGACCGCCTTCAACGAAATCGACGGTATTCCCGCCAGCGGCAACCGCTGGCTGCTCACCGATCTTTTGCGCGGTCAGTGGGGTTTTCAAGGCTGGATCGTCACCGACTACACGGCCGTTTCCGAAATGAAAAACCACGGCACCGCTGCCGATGATGAGGACGCCGCGATCCAGTCGCACAATGCCGGGGTGGACATGGACATGGTGTCCGAGCTGTTTCTGATGGAGCTGCCGGATCTCGTGAAATCCGGAGTGATCGAGGAAAAACAAATCGATCTCTCGGTCATGCGGATCCTCGAAACGAAATGGGACCTCGGACTTTTCCGCGATCCTTTTGCCCGTTGCGATGAGGACCGCGCGCTGCAAACGGCCATGGCCCCGGAGCACCGCCAACTCGCCCGCCAGGCAGCCCGGGAATCGATGGTGCTTCTCAAAAACGACGGACATCTTCTCCCGCTCGGGAAACGCGGCACCATCGCCCTGATCGGCCCGTTAGCCGATAGCAGAAGTGACATGCTCGGATGCTGGACCGCTGCCGGAGATCCGGATTTGGTGGCCTCTCCACTCAATGGGTTTCGTGAGGCAATCGGCTGTGAAGCGACCCTCATCCACGCCAGAGGCTCCGAAATTTCGCGCGGAACCGATGAAATGTTAGCCGAAGCCATCGGCGTCGCCAGCCGAGCGGATGTCATCGTGCTCGTTCTCGGCGAGGGTGGGCACATGCACGGTGAAGCCGCCAGCCGCGCCGACATCCGTCTGCCGAAGTCCCAGCGGATGTTGGCACAAGCCATGTTGGAGACGGGCAAGCCCTGCATCCTCGTCACCCTGAGCGGACGCCCGTTGGAACTCACTTGGGAAGACTCACAGTTCCCAGCCATCCTCCATGCATGGTCACCCGGGACGGAGGGTGGACGTGCTCTGGCAGATCTCATTTTCGGCGATCATGCACCCACGGGAAAACTGACGATGGGATTCCCCCGCTGCGTCGGCCAACTGCCGATGAGCTACCGGGAAAAACCAACCGGGCGGCCATTCCACAATGACATCAAATACACTTCCAAATACCTGGATGTCCGCAACGACGCGCTCTATCCGTTCGGCCACGGTCTGACCTATGCGGATTTCGAATATGGCCCGGTCACCGCGAGTTCGGCAGAGATGAAAGCGGGAGAATCCATCACCATTTCCGCTGAAATCACCAATCGAACAGACCATCCCGCCACCGAAACCCTGCAACTTTATCTTCGGGATCTTGTCGCTTCCGTCACTCGCCCCCTCAAGGAACTGCGCGGTTTTCAACGAATCACGCTCGCAGCTAGAGAAACACGCATCGTCACCTTTCAACTCACGGATGCGGACCTGAGTTTCCCAGGACCGGACTTCCAGCCCATCGTCGAATGCGGAAAATTCGAAGCGATGGTCGGACCGAATTCCAAAGAGCTGCGGACCGTTGGTTTTGTGCGTGTTCGAGGGTGACAGGCGAAATAAATTTCGCGGTCCGCCATTCCTGCCCCTTGGTGCTGTCCCGATAACGGACCGCGAAATTTATTTCGCCTGTTTGTCCCGCCCAAGCGTGGACAAACATCTTGGCCCCTCCGGCGCTCTCCCCGTCTTCGAAGAGCATGGTAAACCATGAACTCCGGACA
>JBDSZP010000231.1:0-2778 GCA_039925065.1 Luteolibacter sp. | reverse complement strand
GCGTGCTGGAAGGATTCGAGATACCGTTTCGCCACGGCGGGCCAGATCATCCCACGCCCGATCTGATAGGCTTCATGCCGCGTTTTTTCAAGCAGTCCCGGGTTACCTAGATACTCACACACACCCTGAGCGATCGCCTGTGAATTACGGAACGGCACCAGAATGCCGCGCCCGTCCGCCAGCAATTCCTGAGCATGCCAGTAGGGCGCGGAAACCACCGCCTTGCCCGCGCCGAACACGTAGGCCAGCGTTCCGGAGGTGATCTGCGCCTCGTTGAGATAAGGTGTCAGATAGATATCGGTCGCCCCGATGAATTCCGTCAGATCATCAATCGTGACGAAGCGATTATAGAAAATGACGTGATCCCTGACTCCGCGCTCCTCGGCCAGCCGCTCCAGGCTCAGGCGGTAGCGCTCCCCCTCATGCGCCAGCAAATGCGGATGCGTCGCCCCGAGTACCAGATAGACCACATTCGGATAGGAACGGACGATTTCCGGCAGCGCCTCAATCGCGTATTCAATGCCCTTCCCCGGCCCCAGCAAACCGAAGGTGAGCAATACCATGCGTCCTTCCACACCGAGTTGGGCTTTGAAAGATCCGGAATCGGAGAAAGGAGTGTCAGGGATACCATGCGGGATGATATCCACTTTGGAGGCGGGCACTCGGTAGGTTTCCTCCAGGATTTCAGCGCCCTTGCGCGCCATCACGACCAGCCGATCGCTGCGCTGCACCAGCTCTTCCATGACCTTGCGCTGGGCGGGATTCGGATCGCGCAGCACCGTGTGCAGCGTGGTCACCACCGACATCCGCACCTCCTTGAGCAAGGCCAGCAAATGGCTGCCGGCCGGCCCGCCGTAGATGCCGAACTCATGTTGCACACAGAGCACCTCGACGTTGTTGAAGTTGAGAAAATCGGCTGCACGACGGTAGGAATCGAGGTCTTTTTCCTGAATTTCGAACCTCACCCGAGGCGGATATCGATAGCCCTCGGCGCGGTCATTCAGAGCACCGGCGAAGCATTGGGCGGAAGGTGCCGCAGCACTCACCGCCTCACACACATCCTGGGTGAAAGTCGCGATTCCGCACTGTCGGGGCTCGTAGCCACCGAGAAATGCAATCCGCCGCGGAAATGCCGTGTCATTCAAAATATCGTTTCCCATATCAGTGTACAAGACATTCCGTCCAATGATCAATTAACCCCCCCAGCGAAAATCCTGCAACTGATTTTTACCAATTTCTTCTAACGTGTCATTCGCCAGAGACTTGCGGCCCGCCGCCGTACAGCGTTCAATCCCGGACGAATGAATGACACCAACCCATACGCCCCGCCCACCACGACTGAGACTGGGTCGCCATCAGGAGCTTTTTGGCAATGTTATGGTGAACGCGTGATGGCCAGAAATGGCGCGATGTTGCCGAAGGTGGATCTGGAAACCGGAGTGTCCGAGGGAGCGATGACAGCCGTCCCAAGAAACTATCAGGCAGCCGGAGCGGGACAGTTTGTCAGGATCATGGTGTTCATCGGGATTTACGCGATGGGAAGGAAATTCCTGCATATCGAAGGAATGTGGCTGCTCCCGGCATCGGTCGCGAGCTCAACGATGTTGAGGTGGTTCATTCGAACGGGAAATGGAAGTGGCGCGATCGTGATTTGGGAATTTCGCGAAGCTGCCAGGGAGCGCAAACGCAGACTCCGGCGGAAATTGCGGTTCGGGCTCCTGTTCTTGGGGGTTGCGGTGATCGGGGTCGGAGCAGTTCTATCTGACGGTGACGATTCGTTAGTTTCCAAATCTCTGTTTGCCGGTCTCGGACTGCTGATCATCCAATCCATCTGGGCATTTCTGGATCGCCCGAAAACCCGCAGCGAATCGGCGCCGGGAGGATGGCTGCGCATCAGGAACGTGCATCCGGAAGCGATGGTGAAATTACGCCGGATCGAGGCTGCGGAGTTGGCCAAAATTTCCCCTTTCCGCAGACGCCGGGTTTTCACCACCTACTATCACAAATACCCGCTGCCATGCTTGTTAGGCACGAAGAAAAATCCGTTGACGATTCTCCTCATCGCGCTCGTCAAATTCCTCCCCTCGAAACGGCTGGAACGCGAGAGTTACGATTTCACCGAAGCGCACCAAATCCGTGAGGACGAAGCTCATGAAAAATTGCAGGAGCGCATCCAATCCTGGCGTGCGGCTCACCCGGATTGGACGGTCATCGACGTCGAGCGGCTCCCCTCCCCCGCCGGCGATCTGATGCTGGAAACGGCGATTCTGGCCTCTCCGGATCTCGCCCATTTACTCCTGTTTCCACCACTCCTGGCTTGAGCTGAAAACCACGCCCGGCAGCGGCGAGTTTATCTTCGTCACCTGGCTCGCGGTGGGGAAAATGCTCTGCACCACCCACAAGCCACTGCTACCGATCGATCGCCCGAACGTGGATACCTTGAGGGTGAAAGGCACGGAGGAAGAGGTTTTCCAAGTCCATCTCCAACGCTGCGAATCCCGGCAAATCGATGCCGCAGCCGACCACGCCCAAGTCCGCGAACGCCTCCAACAGGAGAAGAGGGAAGCCGCAGAACTCCTCGAAAAGGCCGGGTTGCGCAGTCCCACCCGCGAGATCGGGTAGATGTCGAAGGTCGAAGGTCGAAGGTCGAAGGTCGAAGGTCGAAGGTCGAAGGTCACTTTTCCCGGTGAAATCTCGTAAGGGGCATGGACGTCTCGTCCATGCATGTGGACCAGACGTCTCCACCCCCCTATTTTTCAGACGGTCTCTTTGCGGCGT
>JBDSZP010000230.1:0-4251 GCA_039925065.1 Luteolibacter sp. | reverse complement strand
GGCGGGCGGATTTTTCGCCGCATGGCGGGGAGTGAATCCCGGATGGGTTAGGTGCGCCCTCGCATTGGCGGCGATGAGTGCGGCAGCGGCTCCGTACTTGAATGCAATGCTAGGAGTTCTCGGGGTGGCGGTGGCGACAGGTGCGGCGCTGGGAGTTGCGACGGTGGGGCTCGCTGCTTTGGCCCCGGCCTGGTGTGGCGTGGCGTGGATCGGACTTGGAACCGGGCTCGGTTATGCGTTGTGCAATTTTCCGGCGATCTTCACGCAATCTCCGACCGGACAGGCGTGGATCGGTGTGGCATTCGCAATCACGGGTCTGGCAGCCGTTCCTTCGGCGACCGAGTGGAGGGCGAAAGAAACCGGGCGAATTTTTCCGATTTGGGGAGTGCTGGCCTTGTTCACGGTGCTGGTGTGGATGGACTCAGCTGCGTTTTTCATCATCCAGCATTCGAGTGATTTGAAATCCGGCACGTGGGGCGATGATCTGCTTTGGAGAAATGCTGCGGTCCATCTATCTGTCGCCATCGTAGCTGGATTCTGGTTGGCGCGTGGCGGGGCACGGACCTTGCCTGCGCTGGCGTGGTCGTTGTTAGCCGTGGCGGCACTGGCGGTGAATCAGGAAAGCACCCGTCATTTCGCGGGTTGGTTTTATCCGGCGGGCGTCTCGCTTTACTCGGCGGCGTTGGTGGCGTGGCCGGGGTGGTTTTCCGGAGTGAATGGAGTGCGACCGGCGGCGTGGCGGGCGGCATGGCTTTTCGCGATTGCCGGATGGTTTGGCTCGGCGAATGGGATCGGAATGGCACAGACCTTGAACACGGTTCCTCCGGTGTTCGTGGTCGGAGCAGGCGCTGTGGTGATCGGCGTGATGGTTTTCTCGGACTTGAAACGCTGGCGCTCTGCGGTGGCGGTGGGCGTCGTGGTTTTGATTGCGATCATTTTTTCCAGGTCGGAAAACACCGTGGTGACATCCGCCGCCGAGCGCGGTCTGCAGGTCTATCTATCGGAAGGTTGCATCCACTGCCACTCGCAATACGTCCGGCCAGGAACACTCGATGAGGAAAATTGGGGACCCGCGCGGAGGGTGGAGGACGTGCTGAAAGGCAAGCCCGTATTGATCGGCAACCGCCGCCAAGGACCCGACCTTACCAACGTCGGAGCACGCCGCTCGGAGAAGTGGCTGAAAGTGCATTTCATCGATCCGCAGGCACTGGCACCCGGCAGCACGATGCCATCCTACGCGCATCTTTTCGAAAGTGGAAAAGGCGATGACCTCGTTCGCTATCTCAGCCAGTCCGGCGTGAACGAAATGCCGCTCATCGCGGAAAAAGCCTCGCACTGGCAACCCGTCGGCGGCGCGGAAGGTCTCAACGGCAAGGTCCTTTTCGCCACCCACTGTTCCGCCTGCCACGGCGCGGGAGGCGGCGGACACGGACCGTTGTCACTGGAATTCGGAAGGCCCCCGGCGAACCTGATCGCCGGCCCCTTCGCCTGGACTCCGCCGGGTGAAAACCTCGACTTGAGGATCGCACGCATCATCAAGTTCGGCATACCCGGAACGGATATGCCGGGGCATGAAGCGCTGACAGACGCGGAGATCCTCGCGATCCGGAATCACGTGTTGGATCTCCGCAAAAAACGTTAGGCAGTTGCCGTCGCGCAGGATGTCAGATCGGCGGGATATTCGCCGGACTCGATCAATTTCAGAATCGATGCCACCACGTGCTGCTTGTCGTTCGGATAAGTCACTCCGAACCAATGGCTGGTCGTGTCGAGAACCGAGCAGTCGGCCTTGCAGGAGCGGATCAGCGCATCGACGACCGTGGGAATGTAGTTCTCCGATTTTTCGATGGTGCCGAAGTTCTTTATGAACGTGGTGAACTCGGATTCCAAGTGATCGAAGAAACAATGGGTGAACGCCCAGAAATTCATGGAGACAGGGGAAACCTCGCAAACTTCGCGGCGGCTGCCATCGAGCGATGTGCCACGGACGACGCCGTCGGCCTCGCGCTCGATCTTGACGTATTCCTCGACGCTGCTGAGCAGGCCGCTCTCGTTGCGTGTGCAGATGCCGCGATTCACATCGCCGTGGTCTGAGAGAGTATTGACCAGCGGATAGCCGATCATCGCGTAGTGGGCCTTGTCATTTTCCGAACGCGGCGATGAGAGAAACTCAGCGGCGCGGACATAGGCATCGCTGCCGTAGAAATCGTCCGCGTTGATGACGGCGAAGGATTCCTTCACCAAATGGCGGGCGGCGCGGACGGCGTGAGCGGTGCCCCATGGCTTCGTGCGGCCTTCCGGCACAGCGAATCCATCCGGCAGATCATCGAGCTTTTGAAATGCGTAGTCCACCTGGATGCGGTCTGCGAAACGCGCTCCGACACCCGCCTTGAAAGCCTCTGCGAAATCCTCACGAATGATGAAAACCACCCGACCGAAGCCCGCACGAATCGCGTCGTAGACCGAGTAGTCCAGCACGGTTTCACCATTCGGTCCCATCGGGTCCATTTGCTTGAGGCCGCCGTATCGGCTGCCCATTCCGGCTGCGAGAACAAGGAGTGTCGGTTTCATGAATCGGTAGGATGCGATAAATTGCCACGAGGTGAAATTTCCGTGGAGCGGCCTTGCAATGCCAATAGAAGAGCCGGGTTGCAATCCTCCATTAAGGGGGGTAATTGTAATTCATTTGTTTTCAGTGACTTAATTCTCGATCTTTCGTGTTTTGCCCCCTCGGCGGCATGCCGCGACTGCAATCGGATGCGAAAAACCCGGCTTGCGCCCTGGCATCCGGTGAGGTCAAATCCGGAGACGCCATAGCCCCGAAACACATCATTTTCCCCATGCTCCTCATCAAAAACGCCCGCATCGCTTCTGAAAATTCGCCGTCGCTCACCGAAGGGGATGTGCTGGTTTCGGACGGAAAAATTCAGAACGTCGGCCAGAATCTGACGGCGGATGCGGATGTCCGCGTGATCGATGCCCGTGGCCGAATTGTGATGCCAGCGATGTTTGATGCTCACGTCCATTTCCGCGAGCCGGGATTCGAGGGTAAGGAAACCATCGCCACCGGTGCCGAATCCGCGATCAACGGCGGCATCACCGGTGTCGTGATGATGCCGAACACCAGCCCGGCGATCGATTCCGCGACGGTGGTGGCGAACGTTCTGGACATCGGGAAACGCACCGCCCGCATTCCGATCTACACCTCCGGCTGCGTCACCAAAGACCGCCATGGCAAGGAACTCGCAGGCATCGATGGCATGCGCGCTCTCGGCGTGGTCATGCTAACGGACGATGGCGACACCACCGGCGATCCTTCCGTGCTGCTGCGTGCGATGCAATACGCGACTGAGTTCGGAATGTT
Organism: Luteolibacter sp.; assembly: GCA_039925065.1. Lineage (GTDB taxonomy): Bacteria > Verrucomicrobiota > Verrucomicrobiia > Verrucomicrobiales > Akkermansiaceae > Luteolibacter. Next base: position 887 of record JBDSZP010000230.1, on the reverse strand, counting down.
TTTCGCCAGCCATTGCGAGGTGCCGGAACTCGCCGGGCCTAGAGCGCTGAACGAAGGCGTGACCAGCTACCGCCTCGGCATCAAGGGCTCGCCTGCCTGTGCCGAGGAAATCATCATCGATCGCGATATTCGCCTCGCCCACGCCGCCGGAGCGCACATCCACATCCAACACGTCTCCAGCAAGCTCGGTATGGAAACGATCCGCTGGTGGAAAAGCCGCGGTGATGTGAAAGTCACCGCCGAGGTTTCCCCGCACCACCTGCTTTTCAATGAAGAGGACATCGGCGACTTCGACACCAACTATAAGATGAACCCGCCGCTCCGGACCAAGGGGGACAACGAAGGGCTGTTGCAAGGCCTCATCGATGGCGTGTTCGATCTCATCGCCACCGACCACGCACCGCATACTCGGTTCGAGAAATCACAGGACTTCGTCAGCGCTCCTAACGGGATCACCGGATTGGACACCGCGCTGGTCTCACTCTATCACCACTTCGTCGCCACCGGGAAATTCGGCTGGGACCTGATCGTGAAACGTTACTCCGCCGAGCCCCGCCGCCTGATGGGACTGCCTGCGGTGTCGATCGAAGTCGGGCAACCCGCCGATCTCATCCTTTTCGATCCCGATGCGGAATCCACCTTCACCGCCGAGTTCATGAAATCCAAATCCATCAACACGCCCTTCATCAATCAAACGCTCAAGGGCAGCGTGGATCTCGTCGTCCTCGGCACGGAAATCCTGTTGGAGCGCTAAGCTCCGGAAAAAGTAGTCCAGGACTTCAGTACGTTCTTCCCAAGTGGTCCGCACAGTCCCCTGTGCGGCTGCTTACGTCGGAGCAGGACCGTCCTACAAACAAAGATTCCGCACAGAGGACTGTGCGGACCAC
>JBDSZP010000229.1:0-3183 GCA_039925065.1 Luteolibacter sp. | reverse complement strand
CGGTAGGCACCGGCCACGTCAGTTCTTGCATAGGCCAAGCCCGGTTCGAGTTCGCTGAAAACGACGGTGGGCGTATAACAGCCACCACCGGTTTGGACCCTGTCCCAGTTTGTCGCCGATTCGGCAGACGTGGCGATCAGCGGACACAAGGACAGCGATAAGTAGAGACGTAACTTTCCGATTTTTGATGTCATTTTTTTGGGTTTTTTGGGTTTTAGGAGAGAGACAAAAGGGCTGAAAACCTACGGGGTGGGTTCGTTTACGTTCACGCGCAGGCGAAGGAAACGTCGCGGGCCGGAGTCCATGGTCTGCGTGTCCGTCACGGTGGTCGCACGGGTGGCTCCGGTGCCGGTTTCGGCGACCGACGCGGATCCCGTCCACGTATCACTTGCCATCGGCAGGGTGGCAATGGTCGTCCAGGTTGACAACCCGGTGGAGGCCTCGACCGCGTAGTTGACCGGCGCGGGGCTGAGGCGCGTGAACTGGAGGGTGAGCGTGTTATTGACCGTGGAGAGCACGGCCGGGGCAGTCGCGCCGGGTGTGCCGGGTGTCAGGCCAGTGGCGTATTTGAGCAGGATCGCCACGCCGTCGTTGTCCGGCGTGGCGGTGTCGGCGAGCGAGAGCGAAAGGCCGTTCGACTGTTTCCATCGCTGGTAAGAAGACAACGGGGTGGCGCTCACCTCGGACGACGGGATGCTTTCTCCCGCCGTATTCACGGCGGAAACGACGTAGTAATAAGTGCTGCGGTTGGTCAGCCCTGTGTCGGTGTAACTCGTCGAGGTGGTGCCGGAGGCAATCGTCGTGTAAGAGCCACCGCTGACGGTCGTGCGCTTGACGTTGTAGCTCGTGGCGCCCGAGGCGGCACTCCAGTTCAACACAACCTGCGCGTTGCCTGCGGTCGCAGTTAGAGTAGCCGGGGCGGGTGGCGCCGGGGGGATTAGCGAGATTTGATCGAATTGCGCGGCGGTGAGCAGGGTGTTGTTGTGCGCGGTGGCCGCGAAACCGACATAGCATGTCGTAGGCAGAGACAAAGTCACGGGTGCGGCCGTCTGAGTCCACGTGATGCCATCCTCCGAGTGGTAGGGAGTGAACAGGTCGCCCGTGCGTTGGAGCTTCAGCCAATACGGGGCGGTGAGGCCGACGATATTGCTGAAGATGGTGGTGCCACCCGTGCTGGAGCGGGATTGAAAGCTAATGCCGTTGCCCGGAGTGACCGCGATCAAGGCGTTGCGGGCATTGGCGTCCAAACTCTCGCGAAACATGAGGCCCGCCTTGGCCCAGGCATCGGTGGCGGCGAGGCCGTTGACGCGTGCGGTCAGCGTGCCGTCGCCGGTCCAGGTGCGGGAGACGTAGTGGAATTCGTCCGACCCGCCCCAGATGTCGCTGCCGGAGGCGGTCACATAAATATCGTCGTCGCCGGGCGAGCCCGAGCTCCCAACGAGGCCGACAGAGCCGATGTCCTGGCTCGCCCAAGGAGAAGCCAGTGCGCCGGCGGTGCCGTTGAACAAAGCGAGCACGTCGCTTGCCGCGAGGGCATTGCTGTAGATGCGGAAGTCGTCCACGCGTCCGTTGAGATAAGGATCCGGATACTGGGAGCGCCCGATCCAGTTTTGCCAGGTGCCGCCAAGGCTCGCGGGGGTGATCGTAAGCGACGGGTTGCGACCGACTTCGACGCCGTTGACGTAGAGAATGCCCAGGTTGCCGGACACGGTCACGGCCACATGGGTCCAGGCACCTGTGGGCAACGCGGACGTGCCATTGATCTGTTGCTCGCCGCCGCCGCCCGAGGTGGTGATGGCGAAGCGGACGGTGCCGGTCACGCCGTTGGCGGGAGTCAGGAACATGTTGCTCATGGTGCCCGAGCCGAAATCGAAGATCCGCGACCACGGGCTGGCCGCATCCAGATTCACCCACGTGGAAATGGTAAAATCACTTAGAGTGCTCACGACGCCGGTCGGCAGGCTCACATAATCGTCGGTGCCGTCGAGATCCACCGCGTTGCCACCTTTGCCGGTAACGCGCGTCGGGCCATTGACGAGCGTGCCGTGCCGGGCGTTCACGCTGGAGTCGGCCGCCGTGGTGCCGCTGGCTTCGTTGAACAGGAGCAAGGTTTGCAAAGGCGAGCCACTCGGATTGTCTGAAGGGATCGTCGAATAGATCACGCCGCCAAATCCCGTGGTGGAGTAGCAACGGCCGTAGATGTTCCTATCCGCAGTGAGCGTGCCGGACAACGATCCATATTGGTGGGCACTATCGGTCATCAACGTCCAGTTGGCTCCTCCGTTATCGGATCTGTAGATTCCATAAGTGGAACCGATGCGGCCTCCCATATAGACAGCAGGATAACTTTGCCCGGGCGCGGCCTTGCCGAAGCCGACGGTCCAAGCCTCCGCAATGTTCGATAGTTTGGTCCAAGTGCTCCCGGAATTGGTGGAGTGCCAGAGGCCCCCGGTTTCCCCCGCCAGCCAGATGTCACCTGCTCTTCCAAATACGGGCCGCATGTTTCCCCAGATCGGAAGCCCGGAGGCGGTGGCGGAAAAATTCGCTCCCTGATTTGTAGAAACATAGAAGTTTCCATAGAGGAATCCATAGAATTTACCCGGTGTCACCCGGTCCGCTCGAACCTGAGCACCCGCCGGTATCCCCGTCGATGAAGACCAGCTATTTCCCCCGTCTGTCGAATAGGAAACAGGCACCGAGACATCTCCCACCCCGGACCCGGGTGCCCAGACCATGTTCGCGGTCCCACTACAACTGCTGGCGACAGTGCCGCCGTACAGCGTGTTCGCCGGCTGATTCGGCACCGTCCAAGTGATGCCATTGTCACCGGAAATGGCGATGGAACTCCCGGAATCTCCATTCCCAACCTGGCCCTTGCCCACCCGAACGATCTGGTTGGGATCGTTCTCGGCGAAATCAATACTGGAATTGTTGAACCACATCACGGGGTGACGGGTGGTCGGAGAGATGGTGAGATCCGTATGACGAAAGCCTCCTAAATCCAGCATTGTCGTCACCAGAGGTGCTCCGGAAGGAGGACTGATCATGTCGGTGATGCCATTACCTTGAATTCCGCGCGAGCCGATGGTGAGGGTGCAGGTTCCGCCGCCTCCCGGCACCCAGTTGGTGAGGTTCGTGCTCCGCCATAAACCGGCCCATCCACCGGAGACGAAGACGTTGTTC
>JBDSZP010000228.1:0-6678 GCA_039925065.1 Luteolibacter sp. | reverse complement strand
GAAACTCTAAAATAGGGATTTGGGAATTCCCATCTCCAAGACGGGAAAAATCAACGGAGGTCGGACTTGTCCCTCAGGAAATACCGGACGCCTCTGGAATTTCGGGAAACGGCCGCCATCGATGGATCGCCGCTTGCCGGACGTGCGGGGATCGTGTGTCTTTCCCGCGTGTTTGCGATTTACGTGCATGATTTGAATCCCATCGCCCTGCCGATTTACGGCGGGCTGGCGTTGCGGTGGTATGGTTTGGCCTACTTGATGGGCTTCGTGAGCGGATTCCTGCTGCTCCGCTATCTGGCCCAGCGCGGCATGTGGGTGCTGAAGCCGGAAAAAACGGCCGATTTCATCGCTGCGGCGGCGTTGTTCGGGGTTTTTCTCGGTGGGCGCCTCGGTTATATCCTTTTCTATCATCTGCCCAAGGTCGGGTGGGCGGGCTTGGCCAAGGATCCGCTGATTGTTTTTCGTGTGTGGGAAGGCGGGATGGCAAGCCATGGCGGGATTCTTGGGCTGGTGATTTTCACTTACTTTTATGCGAGGAAATACAAGGTCTCGTGGACCGGTATGGGAGACGGCCTGTGCGTAGTCGCTCCATTGGGGTTGTTTTTCGGGCGCGCCGCGAACTTCGTGAATGGTGAACTCTATGGCCGCGTGGCCAATGGTGTCTCATGGGCGATGAAATTCCCGCTCTCCCTCGGCGAGGCACCGCAGGACGTCCAAAACGCAGCCTGGCAGGCTTGCACCCAAGTGGACCCGAAACTTGCGGGTGCGACTTCGCTTGACCAACTGATCACTGCCTCCCGCGAAAATCCGGAAGTTCGGAAGGCTCTCGCGGAGTTCCTTGAGCCGCGCCATCCGTCACAGATTTACGAAGGTCTTCTGGAAGGGGCTCTCCTTTTCACGATTCTGTGGACGGTGCGGGTAAAATTCCCCAAAGCCCCTGACGGTTTGCTGACCGGCCTGTTTTTCGCGCTTTACCCGATTTTCCGGATCTTCGGCGAGCAATTCCGCGAGCCGGATGCAGCGCTGGTCGGTTTTCTCACGAAGGGCCAATTCTTCTCGCTCTTCATGTTCATCTTCTCCGCTTGTTTCCTCACCTACGCCTGGCGCGGGAGGATGAATGTCGAGGGTTGAGAGTTGATGGTTGAGAGGCGGAAAGAGAAATCTTCCCATCAACTCAACCGTTCGCCATCGACCTCCCCTTATTGGAAAAGTTCCTGCGCCGTATAGGCCATGCCGATTGCGGCTGCTGCGTCGCCACCCGATGCCCATTCAAACACCGTAGTCACCTTGCTCGCATCCAGCGGGCTGTGGCGATAGACCGGCCAGGCGCGGTCGGCGAATCCTTCCTGGATCCATGTCATGTATTGATCGCGGAATGACGTTTCCGCCAGACCGCCGCCGATGACGACGAGACCGGGATCGAAAACACGCACGAGATCGGCAATGGCGTAGCCGAGGATGAATCCCTGTTGTTTGAAAATGCTCACTGCGAGCTCGTCGCCATTTTCCGCAAATTCACGGAGCCTGAAGGCCTTTTCCTCGACCGGCGTATCACCCTGATTCAGCGGATGATTCGCCCACTCCGGCTTTGCAAGTTCCAGGCGCAGGCGGCGGCGCAGCGCGACCAGAGAAACCCACGCTTCCGCGCAGCCCTTCAGGCCACACGAGCAAACTGGCAGTTCGCCATCGTCTTCACGGAAAGGCACGCTGATGTGGCCGACTTCCAGCGAGAGTCCGTTCGCTCCCTCGTAACTGCGACCACCCGGCAGCACCAAACCACCGCCCAGACCCGTGCCCGGTGCGACAAGCATCAGGCTGCCAATGTGTTTGCGTCGCAGCGCATATTCACCGAGAGCGGCGGCGTTTCCATCATTCGTCATGAAAACCGGAATGCCCGTGCGAGCGGAAAGTTTGCCCCGGATATCCGTGCCCACCCAGTCCTCGCCCAAATTCGCCCGACCCCAAATCACTCCGTCGCTGCTCGGTGCCGGCACGTCCAGTCCGATTCCGGCGATGGCACTCCGCTCGATTCCCGCTCCGGCGGCAAGCTGGTCGATCGCCTGATCAAGCTGTCCGAAAGTCGCCTCATAGCCGTTTTTTACCAAGCTTCTCACCTCCGTCAGTGGCCCGACCTGCTCGGCCAGGTGATTTACTAGAACTGCCTTCACCGTGGTACCACCGATGTCCAATCCGACAAAATAAGAGGATTCATTAGTCATGCCATGGAGCCTGTTTTCCCTGTGAATAGGTGTCAAGAAATTGGGAAAGCGGGTAATGCCTGATTGATCAGGAATCACCGTTTCCCTCGTAGGGAGCCGGATGGCGGAAACGATGATACCATCCATAGCAGGCCAAGCCGAAAACCAGAACGCCGACCGCATACCCGATCCACATCGCCGGAGGCAGCAGCCAATCAAGTATCGAAAGCGACGGTGGATCAGACTTCGCAATCACACAGACAGCAGTGAGAAAAACGATGCCAAGTCCGTTGATAGCGAACAAGCCGATCATCGTGCGCACTCGAAGCCACTTGGGCATGATGGCAAAACCGACCCCCAGGAAAGCAAGCAACGCCGAATACCCGATACCACCGAAAAGAAAAAGCCAACGATTCTCCGGCATGACGGGAGCGCTGATTCCAAAAAGCAGCGCCATGATCCCGAAGCTGATCCAAAACGCGCGCCGTGGTCTTTTTATCTGCCAGTCAGAATGGAAACGCCTGAAACGTTTGGAGGATCGGACGATTCGCGAAAACATACCTTCGAGGTTCCTTTTGCCGCCGATTTTACTCGAGCCGGAAATTTCACGGCTCTCAAAGCCCCGCTTCCGCCAGGCGCTCGTCCATTTCCGTTTTCTGCAGTTCGTTGGTGAACTCGTAGAGATCGCCGGCGATGATTCCGGTTAGGTTGTGGGAGGTATAGCCGATGCGGTGGTCGGTCACACGGCTCTGCGGGAAATTGTAAGTGCGGATTTTTTCCGATCTGTCACCGGAGCCGATGAGGGAGCGGCGGTGACTGGAGTAAGCTTCCTGTTGCTCGCGGAGTTTTTGCTCGTAGAGCTTGGAGCGCAGGATCTGGAGCGCCATTTCCTTATTTTTGATCTGCGAGCGGCCGTCTTCACAACGGACATAGAGCCCGGTGGGAAGGTGGAAAATCTGCACTGCGGACTCGGTCCGGTTCACGTGCTGGCCCCCGGCACCACCCGCGCGGCAGACCTCGATGCGCAGGTCTTCCTGTTTCAGCTCGATATCGACTTCCTCGGCTTCCGGTAAAACCGCGACGGTGACGGTGGATGTGTGGACACGGCCTTGGGTTTCGGTGGCGGGTATGCGTTGGACCCGGTGGACGCCGGATTCGTATTTCAAATAACGGAAAACTTCCTGCCCGGTGACTTTCAAAATTACTTCCTTGAACCCGCCGACTTCGGACGGGCTGCTTTCCAGATGCTCGCACTTCCAACCCCGGAGGTCGGAGTAGCGTTGATACATGCGCATCAGCTCGGCGGCGAAAAGCGAGGCCTCGTCGCCCCCGGCACCCGCACGGATTTCGATCAACGCATCACGATCCTCGCTGGGATCGGAGGGAAGCAGCGCGTATTGGAGATCGGTGGAGAGCCTTGCGATTTCCGTTTCAAGGCCCGGGATTTCCTCTGCGGCCATGGCGGAGAAATCGGGGTCATCGGATTTCGCGAGCTCCTGGTTATCGGCGAGGTGGCGTTTCGAGGCTTCGAGGTTTTCCCAGAGCTCGAGCGTTTGCTTGAGTTTTCCATGCTCGCGGAGGATCTCGGTGGCGCGTTTGGGATCGGCGAAAAGGTCAGGATCGCCCACCGCTTCCTCCAGCTCGGAGAAGCGTTCGCGGCGTTTGGAAATGAGGGAGGAATAATCCATGAGTCGGAGAAAAGCGGAGAGGCAGGAAACTGCGATGCTGAAAGCGGAAATGCAAGGGAAGGAAAACCGGCGCGCTTTGGCGAATGCGAAGAATGGGGAGGGAATCACGAAAGACAGGCTCACGAAAGAAGACCGGCAAATTAGTTTCGCGTTTTTTCGTGTGAGGCTTTGGATTTCGTTAGCCGGGATGATTCCAATCCGCCGATGACCAATCGGCCCGCTCTGGGAAACAGAATATCCTGGAGGGTAGCAAGGCGGCGCAGACATCCAAGGAAATGGAAATCAAGCTGACCAATGTGGGTCGGGCGAGTTTGGAAGAACTGCTGGCAGACTACCGGGATTACCTCCGGGTGCGGGATCACTTGATCTGGGATAAGGATTCCAAGGAGGCGCGGTTTGTCCGGGATCTCGGAAGAAAGACACCGCAGATGTATGAAATTTATCGGGAATTCGTGGAGACACGTCCACCGGAGGTCATCGCGAATATCGCGCTGTGCCTGCTGCACCAGCAGCTAAGGACGCTGGAGAAGGAGTTTGTGGAACAGGGTGGTCTCAGGGAGCGGATGACGCGTGTCCGGCTGGACTATCGAAGAAGAGATGGGAAATAGGGGAGGCATGGGAAACATGATTCCCATAAATCCCATTTTTCCCAAAAGAATGGGAAAGATGGGAGGAATGGGATTTATATTCACCGACTCGCAATCACTTCCACGGTAAAGCCCTTCAGATAGCCCGTTTCCGGAATGGAAATCAGAATCGGGTGGTCCGCGCGTTGGGAGTGGTTCATGACGAATCTGGCGGATTTTTTCGCGTCCACGGAGGCGTCTACGAGGTTGTCCATGAAGAGCTCGCGGGAGGCGTGATAGGAACAGCAGAAAGTGGATAGGAGGCCGCCCTTATCTAGCAGCTTGAGCGAGCGCAGGTGGATTTCCTTATAGCCGCGCATGGCATCCATGAGGGTGGCCTTGTTGCGGGTGAAGCTCGGTGGATCGAGGATGATCATGTCGTATTCCGGCTTCGCGTGCTTGAGGAAATCGAAAACGTTGTGTTCGAGAACTTCGATTTCGACGTTGTTGAGCACGGCGTTTTTTCGAGCTGCCTCGCAGGCGCTGGCGGAAACATCGACGGCGGTGACTTTGGCCGCACCGGCTTTGGCGCAAGCGAGGGCGAAGCCTCCCTGGTTGGTGAAGCAATCCAGCACCCGCTTGCCCTTGGCGAGCGCGGCGACTTCGGCGTGGGCCTGGAGCTGATCCAGATAGAGTCCGGTTTTTTGACCGTCGTAGAGGTCGACTTCGAAGATGAGGCCATTGGCGCTGACTTGGAATGCGCCGGGATTCTCGCCGTGGAGCATTTCGATCCCGGGTTCCATGCCCTCGGCCTTGCGGTAGGGCGAATCGTTGCGAAGGACGATGGAGGTGGGGTTGAGCAGGGAAATGAGCGCGTCGCGGATGATTTCCTTCCGCAGGTCCATGGCGAGCGTGAGGGTCTGGACGGAAAGGTGGTCGCCGTAGCGATCCACGATCAGGCCGGGGAGTCCGTCGGACTCGGACCAGACGAGGCGGGCGAGTGTTTCATCGATCCCGGAGTTTTTCCGGTGCTCGATGGATTGGCCGATGCGGCGGATGAAGAAGTCGAGATCGAGGTCCTGTTTACGGCGGGAAAAGCGGCGGGCGACGATTTGGGATTGCGGATTATAGATGGCGGTGCCGAGCGGGCGGTCGCGGAAATCCTTGAGGGTGATGACGTCTCCGGGTTGCGGATTGCCGAAGGATTTCTTGATTTCGGTGGCATAAATCCACTCGTGACCGTGAAAAATGCGTGCTCGGGGTGCGATGATGATGCCTGCCATGGGGCGGGAATCTCTGCCGGGATCGGGAGGAATGTCGAATGCGAAACGAGTTCTTTCATGGGTTTTGGGGATTTTTAGCCGCAAGCAGGCGCAAGAAGACGCAAAAAGGGAAAATGTGGGGATTTTTGATTTGGATAGGGAGAACGAGTTGAGGAATCCGCAGATCGGATGGATTTGCCGGATTTTCGCGCCCATTTTGTGCTTTTTTGCGGCTGAGATTCTTACGGATTTTGGAAACTGAGGCCATTCGGTGAGATTTCCTCTTGATACGACCCGCCTGAGCCCCTAGGCAAGTGGCTACCAACCATGGGACAACAATCGAAAAAGATCATCAAACGCCGTCGCCGCGCCGATTATGTGAAGCGCAAAGCAGCACAGGCGAAACTCGGCGGTATCGCAAAGAGACCAGCCGTTAAGAAAACAGACGCCGAGAAAAAGGCTCCTGCTGCCAAGAAAGCCGCTGCAAAAAAGGCTCCTGCCAAGAAGGTCGCGAAGAAGGTGGCCGATGAGGCTGTCGTCGATACCGCAGCCGCAGTTGAGGCTGTCGAAGCCGCCGCTCCTGAAGCGACCGAAGCTGCGGATTCCTGAAATCCCGCGGTTTCGTTCAAACGAAATTTCCACGAGCCACTCTGAAAAGAGTGGCTCGTTTTGTTGTTCAGGGTTTGGGGACGGTGATGGGCTTGATTCCCATGTCGTCGAAGTTCTTTCCTGCGGGCATTGAAAGCTGGCGGGTCACCGGGTCCCAGCGGTAATCCTGTCTGTAGACCGGATCCTGGGGAATGGGGCGGCCGTTCATGATGGCGAAGGCGGCTTGAGCCATGGCTGCGGCGGATAGGTTGCGATCCCAGCCTTTTCTCCAAGCTTGTGCCCCCACAAAGAGGATTGCGCCCAGCTTCTGGCTTCCTCTGGAGAGGTTGCTGAAATCCGCTACGATTGGAACGTC
>JBDSZP010000227.1:0-15473 GCA_039925065.1 Luteolibacter sp. | reverse complement strand
GAAAGCGATTGGCGACGATCGCATCCTGATCACCGTGAATTCGCCGATCGTCACGCATTACTATGCGTTCAAGAAGGGCGAGCCGGCGGTTTTCATGGCAACTTGGGCCGCCACTTGTCCGCCTCCTGGCGAAATGCGTTTCATCGCGCGGCTCGATTCGAAGGTCCTCAACAAGGGCAACGTCGATCGACCCGGTGACGACACGTCAGCAAAAGCGATCGAATCGAAGGACATCTTCATCCAGCCGGACGGGCGGACGACTTCGAAATATTACTCCGGAGTGAAATTCATCGACGATTTCATCCACGGTTCGCGCGGTGCGAACATCGGCGCTTATTTCGCCATCGGTTCGCATGAGAGTTGTTCCGGCGGGCCTTTTTTCCGCGACATCAACAGCCAGACGGCGGGTGACACGGAGGAGATGTATTTCTACATGTATTCCGGCCACGCGCAGACCGAGCCCTTCCGCGCCAACCAACTTCACGGTCCCTACGCGCTGTGTTTCACTGCGGGTCCCCCACCCGCCATGCCGGCGATGGGCTGGATGGGCACGCTGGATTTGAAAGGCTGGGTCTCCCAACGCGGCCGCGTCACCGGCAGCGCCTCCGGAATGATGCGGGACGCGCCCTACACGGTTTATCTATCCAATCCCACCGCGCAATATTGGGTGCGGGTCGGGGCTAACGGACAATTCACCACCACCTCGATGAAGCCCGGCAGCTACACGATGCGGCTCATGCGCAACGAACTGGCTGTCGCCAAGACGGATATCAACGTCGGCACCGATACCGTCACTGGAAACCTATCCGATCCCGGCCTGCCCGACTATCTCTGGCGGCTCGGTCTGCCTGATGGAACGCCGCTGGGTTTCAGGAATGCCAGCCGGATGGGCGACATGCATCCGTCCGACAAACGCCACGAGCCTTGGGGGCCGCTCACTTTCACCGTCCGCGAACCGATCTCCACCAACCTGAACGATTTTCCCGCAGCGCAGTGGAAGGACGTGAACAATGGGAACAAGATCGTCTTCAATCTCGCCGCCGATGACGTGAAGGATCATGACCTGGAAATCGGCATCACGGTTTCCCACGCCGGTTCGCGCGTGGTCGTCCATGTGAACGGAAAATGGGACAGCCGCGCGCCCGGTGCCCCGGAAACCTATCAGAGCCGCAGCATCACCTTCGGGATTTGGCGGGGATTCGACCACGTGCAGTCGATTCATATTCCGAAGGACGCGCTCAAGACAGGGGCTAACACCATTATGATTGAAAACATCAGCGGCACGGGCGGTTATGGTGGGTTTCTGAGTAACGCGATTGTCTTCGATTACATTGGTCTGCGGAAGTGAGGGGAGGGGCGAACATCGAACATCGAAGGGAAGAGTTGGAGAACAGCTCCCGGATCACTTCCTAACGAAATGAATCCGGCCGCGTTTTGTGACGCGGCCGGATTTTGAGCTTCCAATGAGAGGGATGGGAGCGGGTTACTTCTTCTCCGTCGTTTCTTTCTTCTCGGTGGTGGTGCCACCGGGACCGGTTTTCGTTTCGGTCTCGGTCTTTTTCTCAGTGGTGGTGGGAGCGTCCTTGATGATGGTCGTCTCTTTGGTCTCACCGGGCGGATTGACCGAGACGTGTTTTTCCTCGCAGGAGGCGAAAAACAGCGGGGCCAGGATAGCGGGTATCAGGTATGTTTTCATAGTTGTTGTTTGGTTTTTCCGCAGGGAGGGATGCTTTTTCCGTTCGAAGCATTCCGGCAGGCGGGAATTAATCCCTCCGGCCGGTGGAGAGGCGGATCAATCGTCCTTTTCGGTTTTGGTTTCTACCTCGCCGTCCTCCTTGTCGATCTCGGTCTTGGTGGTCTTTTTGCCGTCCTTGGATTCGATCGTGACCTTGTCCTCGTCTTCGGTGTATTTGACAGAAGGGACCTGGATGGAATCGACGATCTTGTAGGACGAATCCACAGCGACGACATTGCTGCCGGCGATGTAATAGCGGACGCCTGCGGAAGGAGGAGGCAAGACCCGGACCAGGTCCGCCGGAGCATCGAGCAGATAGGAGCGCTGGGCCTCACTCACGACGACGCCGGGAGTGATACGGCTGGTCCGCCATGCGGCGGGGATCTCCTTGACGTGGATTTTCTGCACGTAGCCGGGAGGCAGGCCGTATGGATTGCCTTTGTAGGTGTTGAAGTAAGTCACGACCTTGGTGCGGGCTTCAGGATTGAAGGTGGTCGTCGTCGTTGTCGTGCTTTGGGTCGTGCCGTTTGCCGTGCGCGAGGTTTCGGTGGTCTCCGTGGTCTTGGTTTCCTGCGCGGAGAGAGGGAGCATGCAGCCAAGGGTCACGAGGCAATAGGTTTTGATGATGGATTTCATGAGAGGTCGGTGGATTGGATTGGTCGGTTGTATCGGTGCGGGCGGATCGGGATCCGGAAGCGCTCCAATGTCTTTTGCAGGCGGAATGCCAACGCACGATCCCCGGGGTTGCAAGAACTCCGGGCCCCGCGGAGGTTCCTTCCTGCGCAAGATGCACGTTCGATCATGCAATAAGCGTTAGGATCAGGGGAGGAGATGGGGATAAGTGATCAGTGATCACTGATTACCGCTCACTCGCGGGACACACGGCGCAGTCCCACGAAAGAAAGTAGCGCGAACAACGTTCCAAATCCGGTAACAAACAACGGTGGTCCGTAGATGATGCCGAAACGGCGTGATGCGACGCTCAATTCGTTGAGCCATTTCCTGCAAAGAGGTGGAGAACTGTCTTTATTGGTGCCACGAATCAGACGCACATCGTCCATCATTCCCTGAACCGCGGCTATCAGGGCAAGGCGATGGTGGTCTCACCGGGGCAGAATGAGATTTCGGAAATGAAGGAAAAGGGCCTCGACATCGTCCCGCACCGCGTGCGGATGGTGAAGGAGGATCTGGAGGACAAGTTCAAGAACCCGCAGGTTCCGTTCCGCCGGGTCTTCGTCTGCGCGATGTGGCTGACGGGATTCGATGCGCAGAGCTGCTCGACGCTGTATCTCGACAGGCCGATGCGCGGCCACACGCTGATTGGAAGTCGAGCAGTGAGCAGTGAGCAGAATCCGTAGTGAGCGGTAGCGAACTTGGTATCCGGCGGAGCCACTGACTGGAAGGGCCGGAGGCAAAGCAGAAGACGGGGAAGTGTTCAGTGTTCAGTAAGAGGAAGAAGGAGCTCGCTTCGCGTTCCTTGGCGGTCTCTGCGGCTTTCGTGAACCTCGAACCTCGAACCTCGAACCTCGAACCTCGAACCTCGAACCTCGAACCTCGAAGTGAAGGCTGAAATCCGGCTCTTTCCATCAACTATCAACGCTCAACCATCAACTATCTTCCTCAGCTGCTTTTTGCATTTTACTGGTTCACAATGCAACACTCGGAGGAAGGGTTGGATGAGTGATGGAATCTCGATAGCTGTGGGTGCGGGGTTGAGAGAACTGCTGGCGATGGCCCGAATCTTGCGAAGGAGACGGGATCCGTGAATTTTAAAGCGATCATGAAATACCGCTGGGTCGACTTGCTGAAGAGGTCGATGAACGACTGGATGGAGGACAAGGCCCTGCGCCTGAGCGCCGCTCTGGCTTACTATTCCATTTTTTCGCTCGCACCGTTGCTGGTGATCACCATCGGCATCGCGGGGCTGGTGATGGGCACGGAGGCGGCGTCGGGACAGCTCTATGGCGAGTTGAAGAGTTATGTGGGTGCCGCGCCGGCGGATGCGCTTCAGTCGATGGTGCAAAGCGCGAATAAACCGGCACAAAGCACGTTGGCCGCGGTGGCGGGATGCGCGACGTTGTTGCTGGGGGCCTCGGGGGTGTTTGGCCAGCTGAAGGATGCATTGAACACCATCTGGGAGGTGGAGGCGGAGTCGCGGGCCGGCCTCATCGGGATGCTGCGCGGCAAGCTGCTGAACTTCGGGATGGTGCTGGTGATCGGATTCCTGCTGCTCGTTTCGCTGCTGATGAGCACGGCGATTGCGGGGCTGAATCATCGGCTCGAGGCGATCCTGCCGCTGCCGGCATGGGTGTGGTCGGCCATCGCCTTTGTCATTTCCGTGGGGATCGTGACGGCGCTTTTCGCTCTGATTTTCAAAGTGCTGCCCGATGCGCGGATCGGCTGGCGGGACGTGTGGGCGGGAGCCCTTCTGACGGCGCTGCTGTTCGAGATCGGGAAAACCGGGCTGAGTTGGTACCTGGGACGGGAAAGCACGGCGAGTGCCTATGGCGCGGCGAGCTCGATCGTGCTGCTGCTGCTATGGGTTTACTACGCTTCGTGCATCCTGTTCTTCGGAGCAGAGTTCACCCAGGTGTATGCGCAGGACCGCGGGCGGGTGATCGAACCGGCGGCGAACGCTCGCAAAGTCACTGCGGAGACTCGCGCCCAACAGGGATTGGATCCGGCCGGAACGCAGGACGGCAGCCCTCATCCCACGCCGACGTCCCGGCTTGGCGCCGGGATGTCGCGCGGCCTGGCGGCACCGCTCCTGAAGTATCTGGAAGCCCGCGGAGTGCTCGCAAGCATCGAGGCACGGGAAGCGCTTCAGAACGTGATCTGGCTGGGCATCTGGCTAAGCGTCGCGGTGGTGGCTGTTTTCGCAGGCTGGCTGCTGCTGGCCACCGCGCTCGTGGGATGGCTGACCAGTTACTTCGGGTGGTCCTGGGTAAAAGCCGCAGGCATTGCGGGAGGCGCTCACGTTCTCGCCGCACTCACCGCGTGGTTCGTCATGCGGATGCGCCTCGGCCAGGCCCTCTGGTTTTCCAATACATTAAACGAACTCAAAAAAGACCGGGCATGGCTCAAGGAAAAAACAACGAGGAATTAAAGGCAGAGGCGATCGCGAACCTCGCTGCGAGCCGTGCGGAAATCAGCACGGAAGCGCACAGGCTGCGACACGACTTGAGCCCCCGGCGCGTGATGCACCGCGTGGTGGATCGCCACAAGCCAGTGATTGTGGGGGCCGCGGCAGCCGCCGGGCTTGTTGCTGTGCTGCTAGTTTGGCGTAGGGGACAGGTAGCGAAAGCTCCCGCTCCGCGGCACGTGCGCGGATCATCGGCCCCATCCAAAGCCGGACCCGGAATCATTGGCATCCTCGCCCCAGCGATCATTCCCGCTCTAATCAAGTCCCTCATAACTCCCGGGCTGATCCAATCCTTGATCGCAAAGCGACGGGCCGACTCCGCTACGGCAGAGTGAATGGTGAGGACCGAAAACGGACTGTGGGGTTGGCATCATTCTTGCGAGAGAGGTTTCATGACAAATAACCCATCACCCTCCCTTTCAGAAGCATCCACGGAATCTTCCTCTCCTTCCAAGCAGGACCAAGTATTGCACTCCCTCCGGGATTTGCCTTCTTCGGTGGGCCAGGTTTCGACCGGTCCGCTGTTTTCGGTGGCGAGGAAAGATCACACCTCGTGGAGTTCCAAACCGATCACCGACCCGGCTCACTGGTGCGGTAAACTCGACTTCACCCTGGGGAAATACCTCGAAGACCGGCCGATTCGAAGAATTGCGGCGTGCTTGGGGATCGGAATGTTAGTGGGGATAATGTTTCGGGGAAGTGGGGGATGAGAGGAGGAAGTGCCGAGTTTTCAGGGAAGAGAAGAAGGGAACGGGGCATCTCGGGGGATCAACGGACTCCCTGCCGGTCGTCGCAATCGCGCTGGAGAGTTCCCGGGCCGGGGTGGCGGGGTCGGCAGGCGGGCTGTTTGATCCGGCAGATTCGCTGTCAGGCTTCCGGGGAGGAAGTTTGCTAGAGTTCAGTGTTCAGTTTTCAGAATTCGCCGCGAGCGATAGCGAAGGTTGCATCCGGCTTAACCACGGCTGGAATGGTCTCCTCTTTCCTGAAAACTGAAACTTCCCCTTCTTTTCTACGGCTACCCTGTTCGGGGGAATGGTCGGTTTGTATTTCCCGGGAGAACATGTCAGGGTGTTGCCGATGAAATGGATGGCGCTTGGTTTACTGGCATCGCTGGCAGTGGCGCGGGCGCAATTTGCCCTGAAGGATGATGGGAAGTTCTTCACCGTCGATTGCGAGTCCGTGCCGAAGACCGTCGTCGAGGTGAACAAGTCGAACGGCAACCTTCAGTCCATCCTCGTCAACGGCATTCAGCTTCAGAAAAACCCGCGGGGCTCGCATATCAACTCCGGTTTCGGCAGCTCTCAGGTGACGGCGAAAGCGATTGGCGACGATCGCATTCTGATCACCGTGAATTCGCCGATCGTCACGCATTACTATGCGTTCAAGAAGGGCGAGCCGGCGGTTTTCATGGCAACTTGGTCAGAGCCGCAGCATCACCTTCGGTGATTTGGCGGGGATTCGACCACGTGCAGTCGATTCATATTCCCAAGGACGCGTTCAAGACGGGGGCTAACACGATTGTGATTGAAAACATCAGCGGCACGGGCGGTTATGGTGGGTTTCTGAGTAACGCGACTGTCTTCGATTACATTGGTCTGCGGAAGTGAGCGGAGGGGCGAACATCGAACATCGAACATCGAACATCGAATGAAGAGAATGAAGACTTTGCGTTCCTTGGCGAACTTCGCGGCTTTGCGGTGAAACCTCTTGTCGGGTGTAACTGAAAGTGGCCAATGAAGGGTCGATGATGCCGAGTGAAAGCGCCTTTTCATCGGCTATCCATTGGCATGGGCGATTCGGAGATCGCCCTTCTTTGCCCCTTACCCACGCATGTCGCCCTTCTGAGTTGAAATGGAAGTGGCCCGCACCGTCCTCTGGGCGGAACCTTTGTTTTCACGATGGTCCTGCTGCAACGCATGACCGCACAGGGGACTGTGCGGACCACTCTGGCTCGGGTATCAGGCAGCTTCCGCGATGACGAGGACTTCGGCGAAGGGAATATCTGCTAGAAGCGCGAAGGCGTTGTGTCTTGTCAGTCGGGCGCGTGTGGCGGCGGGGCTGGCCATGCCGCAGAGGAAGCGGGCGAGCTGGCGTGGTGTGGCGAGAGCCGCGTGTTTTTGATCGACGAGGTCTTTCACCAAGCTGAGTTCCTCGTCGGTGGCGCGGCGGAATTTCGAGCGCTTGATGGTCTTCGCCGGGACGCCGCGGCAACGATCGCAGTGGCCGCAGGGTTGTTCCAATTTTTCGCCGAAGTGCTTGGTGAGATAGGCGGTTAGGCAGTTGCGCTGGGAGGAAATGCCGAGGACCTGGCTGAGGCGGGCGAGATCGGACTGCTCGCGGGAATGGAATTTTTCGACAAGCGAGGCGGTGAGGATTTTGAGATCGCCGGGATCTTTCTTGAGTTTGTAACCGTGGCGGACGCCCCAGACGCTGAGGATGATATCACCGGCGGTTTGCAGGCCGTTGATGGCGGTGACGATCTTTTCCCGCGAGCAGTTGAATTTCTCCGCGAGAAGTGTCGGATGGAAATAGAGCCACCAGCGTTTCATTTCGCCTGAATCGAGAATCTGTTTGATAAATTTCCGCTCGGCGGGGGCAAGTCCTGCGAGGATTTTTTCCTGGGGTCGCAGCAGCTTGGCTCGATAGGTGGCGTAGAAACTTCCGGTCGCCTCGATGATTCCATCGATTTCCAGATAGGTCATGAGGGTGGAAACCACGCCGGGGCGGATGTCGCAAACGGTGGAGAGTTCGTAGGGCGAGACATCGAATTTATCGCCGAGACGGAGCACGCGGTCGATGAGATTGCCGAGGGCACGTGGGGATGGATTGTCGGAGTGGATGAAATTTTCCAGCACGGTCAGATCATCACCGCAGGCGAGCATTTCACAGATGGCATGTTGTCCATCGCGCCCGGCACGACCGATTTCCTGGGTATGGTTTTCGAGGCTTTTCGGGAGGTTGTAATGATAGACAGCGCGGATGTTCGATTTATCGATCCCCATGCCGAACGCGATGGTGGCGACGATGATGCGGGTCTCGCCTTTCATGAACGCGCCCTGGGCATCGGAGCGGAATTCAGCGGGTAGCCCGGCATGATAGGCGCGGGCGGAGAGGCCTTGCTTGGCGAGAAACGTGGCGACTTCCTCGGCGGTTTCCTGACGCGTGACATAGACGACGGCGGGGCCATCGATGGCGTTGAGTTTTTCCAACAGGAGATTTTTCCGTTCGCCAGCGGTGCAGGGCGTGACGCGCAGATCGAGGTTCGGCCGATGGAAACTGAGCTGCACGTGATCGGCCACGGCGACGCGGAAGGCCTTGCGGATGTCGCGGGCGACCTTCGGTGTGGCGGTGGCGGTGAGGCAGAGGACGCGCGGAATTTTCAGGGTGCGGCAGAGTTTCGCGAGTTTGAGGTAATCCGGGCGAAAATTGTGGCCCCACTCGGAGATGCAATGCGCTTCGTCGATGGCGGCGAGTTGGATGGGCAGACGCTTCATCCGCTGGCGGAAGGCTTCGTTGGCGAAACGCTCCGGCGCGATGTAGAGAAGCTTCAACGTGCCTGCATCGAGGCGGGCGTAAACGTCAAGGACTTGCTCGGCATCGAGCGTGGAATCAAGACGTGCGGCGGCGATTCCCTTGGCGTTCAGCGCGTCCACCTGGTCTTTCATCAGCGCGATCAGCGGGGAAACGACGAGAGTGAGGCCGTCGAGGAGGAGCGCGGGAACTTGGTAGCAAAGGGATTTCCCGCCGCCGGTGGGAAAAATGGCGAGGGAGGATCGCCCTTCCAATAAGGCACGGATCACCGGCTCCTGGCCCTCGCGAAAGGACTCGAAGCCGAAATGGGTGCGGAGGGTCTGAAGCACGCGGGACTTTCCTGTCCTGCCGGGATGGTGACAAGCGCGGAAAGAATCGCCGGGGTTGTCTTGAGGCTTGGCAATTGGTGAGACCCGGCCAAAATTCCCGCATGTTCAGCGCTAGCAAACTCACCCCGGAACAAAAAGACGCTCTCAAACAATGGGCCGCCGAGGGAGCCACCATGTCCGACCTCCAACGCCACCTGAAGGACGATTTCGGGCACACGCTCACTTACATGGACACCCGTTTTCTCATTCTCGATCTGGGAATCGAGCTGGTCGAGACACCCAAAGTAGAGCCGAAAAAGGAGGAAAAGCCTGCTCTCGTGCCCACTGGATTTGTCACGACGACCATGGATTCGCTCACACTCCCCGGCGCGATGGTCAGCGGCAGAGTCACCTTCAGCGATGGCGAAACCGGCATCTGGATGCTCGATCAAACCGGCCGCCCCGGTCTCGATCCCGACACGCCGGGCTATCGTCCGACGCCTGAGGACATCAAGGAATTCCAGATCCAACTCCGCGATTTGATCCAGAAAAGCGGGCTCTGATCCGGCCAATGACAGACACAAATCGGCGTCTGCGGCGTTGAATCCGTGAATCATGCCCAGCCCGGTCCGTCAATTTTCCCTCTATGCCCTGGCGCTGGCTGCCGTCGTTTCCGGGTGCAAACCTGCGCCTGCCGCTCGGAAAACGGCCTCGTCCGCGCACGTCCCGGCACCTCCGACGACGAGCGTGGATTCCAGCCTCGCCACCCAACTCGCCGCCGCCCGCATCGATGCAGCGAAAGGAAAACCCGCCGACGAGGCGCTGACATTGCTCGTTTCCGCGCTCACCATCGATCCGGCGAATGAAGAAGCGCGGTCGGCAGCGGAGAAAATTCTGGCGGAAACGGTTTGGAATTGGCCGACGCTGACGCTCGATCACCACCTCCCCATCGACCAAATCGCCTTCGCCGCGCCCACTTCGTTGTGGGTAAGCCTTTCAGGAAACGCCAACACCACCGTGCGCTGGAATCTGGAAACCCTGCAAATCGAGAAAGTCCTCTTCCCCACCAACACGGACAAGACCCGCGACCTGATCTTTGACGAAAAACATCAATCGGTGATCGTCCAGCGAGGTCCGGCGACGCTGCTTTGCAACGCACAAACGCTGAAGCCGATCCGCGATCTCGGCGCGGTTCCGGATTTTTTCACCCCCTCGGCGGTGATCGTCTTTTCGCCGGATGGATTGTTAGTCGCCCACCCGTCGTTTGTTTCGGATCAGGATCATTCGATCGTCTGGCACATCAAGGACGCGGCTTCCGGTGAAATCATCCGTTCCTCCGATCCGATTCCTGCGGAAAAACCCCGCGCACTGACGGCCTACCTGGATCGGCAGGAACTCCACGTGCTCAATGCCGACGGCAGTCTGTTGGAAATGCCGCTTTCTCCCGTGGAGCCAATCCGCGCCACACCACCGGAAAAACCGGTTACGCTGCTTCAGGCTCAATTCACCGCTAACGGACAATCCGCACTCGCACTCGAAGATCAGGGACCGCACCTTCCACCGGTCGAGAAAACCCTTGGCTTTGGCGGAAATGCCGAGGTTCCATCTACTCCGCAGACGCTGGCTGAACGTTTTCCATGGAGCCGCCAACCCAACATTTGGATTGGTCTGCTGCGCGAGTCGAAGGACCGGATGTCGGACATCGGCGATCACGAGTTGAAAATCCTCATCGGTGCGCACGCGCCCATCCGCGCGGAATCCGTCATCACCGCCGCCGCATTTTCGGGCAATCAGGTCATGACCGGTGAGGAAAACGGCACGCTGACCATCCAGCAACTGCTTCCGCTACCAGAGAAAGCCAGCGATACCCAAAAACCCGTTTCACCGGACGCCAAATCACTATCAGCACTCCTGAAACTCTCCGAAGCACTCGCCGGTGTGCGCTTTAACGAAAAGGATCGCACCTTCATCCGCCTGGATTCCGCAGAGCGTCTCAAGTCGCTCGAAGGATGTGATTCCGATTCCATCCGCTCCGTTTTTCCGACGCTCTATTTCAGCCCGGTCATCGCCGCAATCAAAGGCAAGCCACACCGCCACGCTGCGGCCGAGGCGTTGATTCCCCTTTGGGATCGCCTCGCCCATGCGGATGCCACGGGCAAGTCATGGCCCGATATTCTATCACTTTCAAAGGATCTGGTGAACCATCCCTGGCATCAGGAACTCACCGCCGCAGTCATCAGTCGCACGGCGGAGAAACCTACGGATTCGGAATGGAACGCGCCCCTGCGGATGGAAAAGATTTTCGATTCAGGAGAAAACACGGACATTCTGGCAGCCATCGACAAGGCCGGAGGCAAAGGCCCCGCTGCGGCTGCCGCGCTTTCACTCGCACTTGCATCCGTTCATCCGGAATGGATCGATGCCTGCCTGAAATCCGCCACGGACCTGCCACCGATCTTACGGGAGCTCGCCAAATCACGAATCGCATGGCTGCAGAATCGCAAGGCGGATGCGCTTTCGGTTTGGCCTGAATTTTCCCCAACTCTGGCAGAAATCCGCCAGCGCGAGGATTGGGAGGGCTGGGAGCAGGCGGACTTCTCCACCGCTCTCGAAAAACTCCGCCAATGCGCCACTGACGAACTCACCGCCGTCGAGGTGCCGGAAAATTCAACACCCGAACAACGCAAGGCCGTCGCCGATCGGCTTAAGGATCCCGTCACTTATGCCACCATCGGGCGCGCACGATTTGCGAATGCCTGCTTGAAAGCCGCCCTCGCGATGTCCGCTTTCAAGGAGGACAAGGAAACCACTTTCCTGCTCGCCAAACAGGCGCGAGACCTCGGAGCAGCACCGGAACCCTGCCTCAGAGCGGAGGCCCTTGCCCTAACCGCTCTTGGCGACTACAAGGAAGCCCACCCGCGTTGGATCGAGCTGATCACCGAACATCCGGTGGCAACCCACATCCCCGGCGATTACGCGGAAGCCGCCTACACCGCCTTTGAAAACGCCGATCCACGGCAGGCGATGGAAATTCTGACGACGGGCATCCACCGTTACCCGAATGACGGGAATTTCGCCCTGCGCGCCGGTTGGGTCGCGCTGCTCACCGGAAACTCGGAACGGGCCTATCAGTTTCTCCAGGCCGGCCAGCGAGTCGGATTTCCTCCGGACAAACTTGAAAACGCGACCGCACTGTTAGCCATCGCCGCCGCGCAAAACGGAGCCACCGACGATGCAACCGTCTATTTCAAGGATCTGCTCAAGATCTCACCCGATTGGGCGGATCCCCAGACCATCGAGACGCTCGATTGGCCTGAGGAGTTGAAAGCGACACTGCGGCAGCTCAGTTGGCGACCGTGACCGATCAAGCCAGGTCCTTCACCTGCACCTGAGCCCACCATTCCTTGAAGGTGTTGATGAAAACATGGTGGTCCGGATCTTCCTGATAGGCGTCATGATCCTCGACGGTGTCGAATTTCATCGTCAGTGCGTAGTCCCAGGATTGATCGATCACCGGGCGAATGACGACATTGGCAGGCACGGCCCAGCGGCCGCCTTTGACGAGATCGATTTCAAAAAGCGAGGCTAAGCCCTGCTCGAAAATCGCGCGATCCGCCGCGTTTTTGAATTCTTCCTTCAGCCAGAAATAAACATGATGGTCCATGCCGTAGGGAAATAGCGTCCGATTTTCCCCACCGCAAGCCCTGATCAAAAACGAAGCACGTCCTCAAGGGCCGTTGTTTGAAGAGCGAAAGCTATCGAATTTCAGCCGCAAAAATGCACAAAGGGCGCAAAAAGGAATTTCAATAGAAGCTTTACGCCCTTTTTGCGCCTCTTTGCGGCTAAAATTCCACAACATGCTCAGACTCGTTAGCCCCGCTCGTACCGCGCTCGATGCACTCCCGGCAGAAGCAGGATTTCATTCTCATTTCCGGAGGGAGTGATTTCAGCCAGACTTTTGGGATTTGCAGCGTCGCACACCAGCATCCACCGGCCGCGTCCTTGGCGCAGCGATTTGCATTCCCGCATAATGGGCACTGGTTTTGTTGAAGGCTTTCGGGCATTTTTACCGGCACATTGAAATCGGATTCACACTATTCGGAACTGCCTTCGGATCAAAGCCCGGATCCGGACGGCTCCGTGAGAATCCTTGTCACGGCATTCGGTCCCTTCGACGGTCGGCCGGAAAACGCCTCGTCACTTGCCCTGCGCGGGCTGAAGAAATCCTTTCCGAAAATCCTGACGCGCGTCCTGCCGGTTGATTCAGTGGTCGCTCCCGCCCGCCTGAAACATGCCTTGGAACGGATCCGTCCCACCGCTCTGATCATGCTGGGCGAAGCAGCGGGCAGCAAAAAAATCCGTCTCGAAACGACAGCGTGGAACGAACTGGATTTCACCATCCCGGACAACGCTGGACGCCAACCGTTGTCCCAGCCGATCATCCCGGGCGCGCCTGCCAGCCTCGCTTCCACGTTGCCCTTGGAAAAAATCCACGCGCGGCTGACGGATCTGGGGCACGAAGTCTGTTTCGCGGACGACGCTGGTCGCTACCTCTGCAACCAGGTGTTCTTCGTAGCGCGCCATTTTCTCGGACAGCAGCCCATCGAAATTCCGGCCGGATTTATTCATCTGCCGCTGGCTCACGATTACCCGACCGACCAGGCAGTGGCGGCATTGGCTGCGGTGATCGGCTCGTTTTGAGCGGATATTTCGTTTGCGGCAATCCGGCGGCCCCCTAATATCCGGGCAATTCCCGATGAGCCGCCTTATTTTCTCACTCCTCTCATTCGTGCTCGCCCTGCCCGCGCTGGCCGAGCTGCCCTCGGATATTTACAAATCCGTGCTCCGCATTGAGGTCGCCAGCCAGACTCCGGATTATGGGACTCCGTGGAGTTCCGGCCGTTTCGGCGGTGGGATCGGCACTGGATTCATCATTGGGAAAAACAAGATCCTCACGAACGCCCACGTCATTTCCAACTCCCGCCGCGTGCTCATCACCGTTTACGGGAGCCCGAAAAAATATGCCGCGAAGGTGGATTTCGTCGCCCATGACTGCGATCTCGCGCTACTTTCGATCGAGGATTTCAGCGATCTTGAATCCCTGCCCGCCTTCGAATTCGGCGAGGTTCCAAGTCTCGAATCTCAAGTGCGGGTGATCGGCTATCCGGTCGGTGGCGATCGGCTTTCAGTCACCCGCGGCGTCGTTTCCCGCATCGATTTTCAACCTTATTCACACACCCGAGCGGATTCCCACCTCGTCGTCCAGATCGATGCCGCCATCAATCCGGGCAACTCCGGCGGCCCGGTCGTGCAGGATGGCAAGGTCGTCGGCGTCGCGTTCCAAGGCCTGCGCCAGGCGGACAATACCGGTTATATCATCCCGACTCCGGTGATCCGCCGTTTCATCAAGGACATCGAGGACGGCCATTATGATCAATACGCGGACCTCGGCATCACCGACTTCCCTCTCTACAATCCGGCGATGCGCAAGGCATTCGGCCTGCCCAGCGACGGCAAGGGCGTGCTCATCACCAACGTCGTCCCCACCAGTTCCAGCGACGGCATCATGAAACCCGGCGACATCCTCATGTCACTCGACGGCCAGCCCGTGGACAGCGCCGGCATGGTCAACATCGGTGGTGAAAACCTGAACCTCAATGAAATCGTCGAGCGCAAATTCGCCGGAGACAAGGTGGCGGTCAGATTCCTGCGCGCCGGTGCGGTGAACAATGTGGATGTCGTTTTAAAACCGCTGCTCTGGTCGCGGATGTATGCGGTGCAGTATGAGAAATCCCCGCGCTATCAGGTTTTCGCCGGGCTCGTTTTCCAACCGCTCGACACCAATCTTTTTGCCCACGCCAAGTTTGAGGACATCACGTTGCGCCGTCTTTATACCGACTATGTGCCGAAAGGATTGTTTGAAAAACACAAGGACATCGTCGTCCTGACGCGAGTGGAAAGCGATCCGATCACCAGCCAACTCGGCGACTTCACTGGCTTCGCGGTGGACAAGATCAACGGCGTCGAGGTCCACGATCTCGCGCAGGCGCATGAGCTTCTCTATCCGAAGGACGCGCCGGAGTTTTTCGTCATCGAGCTGTTCGGAGCCGAGCGCCCGATCGTGATTCCCTCCGCGAAAGTGGCAGCGGCCAACGAGCGGGTCGTGAAAAACTACGGCATCGATCAATTGGAAAATCTTCAGGACTGACCATGCCTCGCGTCGGCATTGCCCTTGGTTCGAATCTCGGAAACCGCCTCGCCAATCTGGCGGCAGCGCGTGAGTGTCTGCAGGAAATTGCCACGCCCGGAGAGCTGTTTTTACAAGCCGCCACCTATCAAACCGAGCCGCTGCTGTGCCCGCCCGGCTCGCCGTTTTTCTATAACTCGGTGGTTGAAATCGATTACGACGGCGACCCGTTCGCGCTGTTGGAACTAACCCAGGCGATCGAGAAGAAGCTCGGGAGAATCGCCGTCCATGAGCGAAATGCTCCGAGGATCATTGATGTGGATCTGCTTTATTTCGGCGATGCGATGATTGATACGGAAGCGCTCGTCCTGCCGCATCCCCGCATCGGAGAACGCCGGTTCGTGCTGCAACCGTTGGCGGATGTCCGCCCGGAGCTGGTGCTGCCTGGGCAAAAGGACAGCATCCGCGAGTTGCTGGATTCACTGGAATCCGACGAGCCGCCGTTGATTCGGGTGTAGGGGTGGTCTGCGAGGAGTGGTCCGCACAGTCCTCTGTGCGGAATCTTTGTTT
>JBDSZP010000226.1:0-63447 GCA_039925065.1 Luteolibacter sp. | reverse complement strand
AATCTGTTCCAGGCCAACGAGATCGACGGCAACACCCAGTTCGCCCCGGCGGCCGCCAGCTTCAATGCGGGCACCATCGTCGCCTCGCTCCCCGATTCGATCACCGGACTCACCGGCGCCCTCGGCTACGTCCGCATCGGCGGGAACGCCACCAATTTCTCGGCCGTCACCAACGACCGGCTCGCCAACTTCTACGTCGGCGGTCCCCCCGACCCTGACCAGGACCTCATCACGCGCGCACAACAAGGCGATACGCGTGCATTTGATGCCCTGATCCTCAAGTATGGCGATAAGCTTTACGGCCTCGTCTATAACATGACTTCCCACAAGGAGGACACTCATGATCTGCTCCAGGAAATTTTCGCACGGGCCTATCAGTCACTTGGTAGGTTTCGCGGAAGTTCCACATTCTACACCTGGATCTACCAGATAGCGGTCAACCTGACGCTCAATTTCCTTAAGAAGCGCAAGCGTCGCACGAGTTTGAGCCTGAATGATTTGGATTCGTCCGTCCAGCAGGATCCCGCACTCATTGATACCACGCACGAGGCGAATCCTGAGAGGCAGGCCAACCTGAACGAACTTCAAATAAAATTGAACGAAGCGATGATGAAGTTGTCTGACCCCCATAGAATGGTTGTTACGATGTTTGATATCCAAGGCATGTCCCATGGGGAAATCGCCAAGATTCTCAACACTTCGGAAGGCACTATTCGTTCACGACTCCATTATGCGCACCTTCAACTTCAGTCGGCCCTCCAGGAGAATTGGGAAGAAAGATTTTGAAAAATTGGCTTGCGAATGGGGTTTATTTTTAATAATTCCTAATTATCAGTCGTAGTGAAACCATCGGTCGAACAAATTGGAAATCTGCTTGCCCTCAAGCGTCACGAGCGTCCTGAGGACGGTTATTGGCAGGATTTTCTGTGCGAATTTCACCAAACCCAGCGTGAGCGGGCGGTGAAAAGGTCCGCTCTGATGAGTTTTGCAGGGCGTGTTTCCGGTTGGTTCTCGGATTCTGGACCTTCCAAATGGGCTTACGGCGCAGGGCTTGCTTACGCGACAGTGACGGTGGCATTTTTTCTGACGCCTCCTAAGGCGGGTGTGGAAAATACCCCTATGGCTCCGGTGAATTACCAAGTGGTTCCGGCCCCAGCCCCAGCGGTCGAGCAGCTCGACAAATTGGACCTGAGTCCTTTGACTCAAGGAAATGCTGGCGAACAGGTGTTCTAATTCTGGGAAGCCCGAAATGGTGGATCTGGAATACCCGCGCTGGCGATGGACGGCCCGAACTTTGGGAATCTGGCTTGGGTTTTTTGTATCCGCCAGTGTGGCTGAGCCCGTGGCTGTTTCGCCCCATTGGCTGGTAAATTTCGCCGCTGCTGCGAATGGTAAGGCGGCTGAATCGGTTGCCGTTCCGGTGGTGGGGGAGTCGTTGCTCGTCGCTGTGGTCACGGCTGGTGCGGATCCAGAGAACCCGACGGTCCAACTCGGAAATCGCACGGTTGCTGCAAAAGTCGTCGGGCACGATCCCGTTTCGCGCCTTCAGTTCATTCAAGTTGCGGATGGCATTTCAAAAAAATCATTCGATTGGCTCAACGATGCTGGAGAAATTTCCAACGCGTCACTGGTTGCCCTGGCCCCCGCTGGCTCGATCAAATGCCGCACGAATGGCTGGGTGAATCAGGTGGGTGGTAAAATTTTACCGCTCGCATTGCTTCGCGTGACATTTGGTGCCGCCGTGCCACCGCCGGGAACGCCATTGGTGGATTTTTCGGGACGCGTGGGAGCGATTGTTTTTCAGGATGCGGGAAGCGGAAACACAGGCTATGCGATTCCCGCCGAAGCGGTGCGGCGCGTGCAACGTGACATTTGCGGCGGCGGCGGGCGGTTGGTCCGTGGCTGGCTGGGTCTTTCATTGCGGGCTGAGGCTCAATCGCCGCAAGTCGTCCGGGTCTTGCCGGGTTCTCCCGCTTCCTCGGCCGGAATTCTGCCGGGCGACGTGATTCTCAGTATCGGATCAAGGCAAATCACCGACTACGCGGAGGCTGCGAATGCGTTTTTCTACCTCGTTCCCGGCCAATCCGTGAAAGTGAAAGTGCAGCGGGCAGCGGATCAGCTCGAATTCCAACTGACTCCGACAAACCCGGTCTTGAATTGATCGTGCTGGCCCAACATCCCATCATCATATCTGGATACGACGATTTGATTCTTGAAAAGGAGTGATCCCTGCCTACCTTCCGGGCATGCCACAGGCCGACGCTACTGCTGAAATCCAACGCGCCCTTTCCGAGCGAATTTTCGTCCTCGATGGGGCGATGGGAACCACGATCCGGACTTATGGTCTCAACGAGGCTGACGCCCGCGGCACCCGTTATGCTGAAAATGAGAAGGATTTGCTGAACAACGGCGATATCCTCTCGATCACGCGGCCGGAAATCATCGGAGACATCCACAAGCGGTTCTATGAGGCGGGCTCGGATATTTGCGAAACGAACACGTTTTCCGCGACCGGCATCGCACAGAGTGAGTTCTTTGTGGAAGACCCCCGGGAAAAAGGCGGACGCAAGGATCCTGAGTTTTTCCAAAAGATCCTCGAAGACAAATTCCTCAACGATCTCGCATGGGAAATGAACGTGGAATCCTCCCGCTTGTGCCGCAAGTGGGCGGACAACATCGGCAGCGACACCGGACGCAAGCGCTACGTCGCCGGTGCCATCGGGCCGCTAACTGTTTCCCTCAGCAACTCTCCGGATGCGAATGATTCCGGCTTCCGGGTGGTGACTTTCGATCAGGTTCTGGCGGCCTATCGCCATCAGGTTCTCGCGTTGATCGAGGGCGGTTGCGATATTCTGATGGTTGAGACCATTTTCGATTCCCTCAATGCAAAGGCCGCCTGTGTCGCGATTGAGGAAATCTTTTCGGAAAATAAATACCGGTTGCCGGTGATCATCTCTGCTGCGGTAGGGCTCGGTGGCGAAACGATGATTTCCGCCCAGAAAGTTGAAGCGCTTTGGAATGCCTTCGCCCATGTGAAGCCGCTCGCCATCGGCTTGAATTGCTCGCTCGGACCGGACCTGATGCGCCCGCATCTTGAAGAGTTGTCCGCGTGTGCCGCCACCTGTATTTCCTGCTATCCGAACGCCGGTTTGCCAAACCCACTGGCACCCACCGGTTTCGATCTCGAGCCGCAACACATGTATGATTACATGGCGGACTTCGCGAAAGCCGGGCTCCTCAATCTGGCAGGTGGCTGCTGTGGAAACACCCCGGAGCACGTCGCCGCAATCGCGAAAGCCGTCGCTAATTTCGCACCACGGGAAGTCCCGGTGATTCGATAAGATTTACCGCAAAGGCGCGAAGATCGCAGAGGAACGCAAAGGAAGAATGAAGGATTATTTGAACAGGCTCTCGAATGAAGTGATTGGCGCTGCCATTGAAGTCCACTGCGACCTTGGACCTGGGCTGCTGGAAACGACTTATGAATTGAGTTTGCAACACGAATTGAACCTGCGGGGATTTGCCACAGAGCGGCAGGTAACGCTTCCGATCAAATATAAGGATCTCGTTGTTCCCGAAGCCTATCGAATCGATCTGTTGGTGGAGAATTGTTTGGTGATCGAACTCAAGACCGTGGAGTCGCTTCTGCCCATCCATTCGGCCCAGCTTATTACTTACCTAAGAATGTCCAAAAAGAATATTGGACTTCTCATCAACTTCCACACCGTGCTTCTCAAGGACGGCATCAAACGTCTCGTCCGGAATTTTCCATCATAACTTTGCGTTCCTCTGCGATCTTCGCGCCTTTGCGGTAACCTTCTTTTATTTTCCATGAAAACCATTCCCCACGCCCTTCGCCTTTCCGGCACCGAGGCTTATAACCACACTTCCGACAAGCGCTTCCTGATGATCGGAGAGCGCGCGAACGTCGCCGGCTCTCCGCAATTTGCCAAGCTTGTCAGGGCGGGTGATCTGGAGGCCGCCGTGGAAGTGGCGCGCCAGCAGGTCGGCAACGGCGCGAACGTGATTGATATCTGCTTCGATGACGGCCTGATCGACGGCAAGGCAATGATGGCGCGCTTTCTGAGCCTGCTTCAAGGCGAGCCGGATGTTGCGAAAGTCCCGATCATGGTGGACTCCTCGAAGTGGGAAATCCTCGAGGAAGGCCTGAAATATCTTCAGGGAAAAGGCATTGTGAACTCGATCTCGCTCAAGGAGGGCGAGGAAAATTTCAAGAAACAGGCACGCCACATCATGCGTTATGGCGCGGCCGTTGTGGTGATGGCCTTCGACGAAAATGGCCAGGCCGCCAGCTACGAGGAGAAAATCCGGATCTGCGAGCGCGCCTACCGGATTCTCGTCGATGAGGTTGGATTCAATCAGGACGACATCATTTTTGACCCGAATATTCTGACGGTCGCGACCGGAATCGAGGAACATAACAACTACGCCATCGATTTCATCAACGCCACCCGCTGGATCAAGGAGAACCTTCCCGGCGCGAAAGTCTCCGGCGGCGTTTCCAACATTTCCTTCTCCTTCCGTGGCAACAACAAGGTCCGCGAGGCGATGCACTCCGCGTTCCTCTATCATGCCGGCAATGCGGGCATGGACATGGGAATCGTGAACGCCGGGATGCTCGAAGTTTACGATGAGATTCCAAAGGACCTTCTCGAATGCGTCGAGGATGTGCTTCTCAACCGTCGTCCGGACTCCACCGAGCGCTTGCTGGATCTGGCAGAAAGCTACAAGGGCCAGGGCGGCAAGAAGATCGAGGAAGACCTCGCCTGGCGCGATGAGCCGGTGGAAAAACGTCTCGAACACGCACTGCTGCGTGGGATCGACAAGTTCATCGACGAGGACACTGAAGAAGCGCGTTTGAAATATGTGCGTCCGCTCAAGGTTATCGAAGGCCCTTTGATGGATGGCATGGGGGTTGTCGGCGATCTCTTCGGCGCAGGAAAAATGTTCCTGCCCCAGGTCGTGAAATCCGCCCGGGTGATGAAGAAGGCGGTGGCATGGCTTTTCCCTTACATGGAGGCCGACAAGGCGGAATATCTCGCCGGCGATATCGCGGCACTGATGGCGGAGAATCCTGCCCTCACCGATGATGAAGCATTGAAACTCGCGGAGCGGGCCCGGTCGGCAGGTCGTTTCCTGATCGCGACGGTGAAGGGCGATGTGCACGACATCGGTAAAAACATCGTTGGCGTCGTGCTGTCCTGCAATGGCTTCGAAGTCACCGATATGGGGGTGATGGTTTCCTGCGATAAGATTCTGGCAAAGGCTCAGGAACTCGGGGCCGACGTCATCGGTCTATCCGGTTTGATCACGCCATCACTGGACGAAATGGTCCACGTCGCGAAGGAAATGGAGCGGCTTGGATTCAAGGTTCCGCTCCTCATCGGCGGAGCCACCACATCCGCCGCACACACGGCGATCAAGATCGCGCAGCATTATTCGGGGGCGGTCGTTCACGTGTTGGATGCCTCGCGTTCCGTTCCGGTCACCACTTCGCTTCTTTCAAAAGACCAGCGCGATGCTTTTGCCACCGAGAACCGTGAGAAGCAACAAAAGCTCCGCGACAATTTCCTCGGTGGCCCGAAAAAGGAAACGCTGAGCCTCGCGGACGCCCGCGCCGCCGGACCGAAACTGGATTGGCAGAATTACATGCCGCCCGTTCCGTCATTCACCGGCACCCGGACGATCACCAATCCCTCGTTGCGCGAGCTTGCCAAGTTCATCGACTGGACGCCGTTTTTCCACGCATGGGAATTGCGCGGCGTGTGGGATCGCAAGACGGATACCCTCAAAACGAAAAACGTGGAAGGAGCCGCCGAAGCTGCGAAACTGTATCAGGATGCGCTCGGCTGGGTGGACCGCATCATCGCCGAGAACCGCTTCCGCGCGGAAGGCATCTACGGGTTTTTCCCTGCAAACTCGGATGGCGACGACGTCATCGTCTGGACCGATGAATCCCGGACAACCGAGCGCACCCGTTTTCACAGCCTCCGCCAGCAGATCAAGAAGGACTCGGGCAAACCCAATGTCGCTCTGTCAGACTGGGTGGCGCCCGGAAAGTCGGCGGACTATGTCGGCGGCTTTGTGGTCGGCATCCACGGCGCCCATGAATTCGCGGATGAACTCGACAAGCAGATCGACCCCTACGGCTCGATCATGGTCAAGGCGATCGCCGACCGTTTTGCAGAGGCATTTGCAGAGTTCCTCCACCACAAGGCCCGCGTCGAGTGGGGATATGAAACCGAAGACGAGCTGACCCACGACCAACTCATTCACGAAAACTATCAGGGCATCCGTCCGGCTCCCGGCTACCCCGCGCAGCCCGATCATACGGAGAAACCGATCCTGTTCGATTTGCTCTCCGCCTCCGATGCCACCGGTGTCACGCTCACGGAAAGCTGTGCGATGCACCCCGGTGCCGCCGTTTGCGGATTGTATTTCTCCCATCCGGAAAGCCACTACTTCGCCATTTCCGAGCTGCAGAAAGATCAGGTCGAGGACTACGCACGCCGCAAGGGCA
Organism: Luteolibacter sp.; assembly: GCA_039925065.1. Taxonomy (GTDB): domain Bacteria; phylum Verrucomicrobiota; class Verrucomicrobiia; order Verrucomicrobiales; family Akkermansiaceae; genus Luteolibacter. The sequence goes on along the minus strand of JBDSZP010000226.1, from coordinate 56,906 downwards.
TGACGCTCCAGGACGCTGAGAAATGGCTCGGTCCCTGGCTCGGCTATGCCTGATGCGGTGACGAATTCCCCTCGACGCCACCGACTTTTCGGGCAACTTTGGAACTGAAGCCATGAACATGAAACTTAATTTGAAAACCTGTGCGGCACTCGTCGCTCTCTATTGCTCGGGTGCCGCCTTTGCTGGTGGCGAGGGCTGGTCGTCGGATTTCGCCGCCGCGAAAAAGGAAGCGGCCGAATCCAAAAAGGATCTGCTCGTCGATTTCACCGGTTCCGACTGGTGTGGATGGTGCATCAAGCTGAATGAAGAAGTATTCAGCAAGGAGCCTTTCAAAGCCGGGGTGAAGGACAAGTTCGTCTTGGTCGAAATCGATTTTCCCAAGGACAAATCCAAGCTTTCCGAAGCGACCATCAAACAAAACAAGGAGATGGGCGAAAAGTATGCGATCCAAGGTTATCCCACGATCCTGCTCTGCGATGCCGACGGGAAACCGTATGCAGCCACTGGCTACGAAGCTGGCGGACCCGAGGCCTACGTGAAAAATCTCGACGAACTTCGCGGCAAGAAAGCCCTGCGCGATGAGGCGTTCAAATCCGCAGCAGATGCCAAGGGTGTCGAAAAGGCGAAGGCTCTTGTGGCCGCGCTCAAGGCCATGGATCTGGAGAGCCAGGTGGTTACGAATTTCTACGGGGACGTCGCCGAGCAGATCAAGAAAGCCGATCCGAAGGATGAAACGGGATTTGCCAAAGCGGAGGCGGCAAAGGCCCGGCTTGCGAAATTCCAGGAAGAGCTGAGCGGCTTTGCCCAGAAACAGGATTTGGACGGCGCCCTCGCATTGGTGGACAAGGCCCTCAAGGAAGGCGGCTTCGAAAAAGATGACACCCAGCAGATGATGGCAACCCGCGGAATGATCTTCGCCGAACAGAAGAAATTCGACGAGGCCATCAAGGCGATCGATGAGGCGAAAGCCTACGCGCCCGATAGCAAGGCGGCAGCGGAACTGGATGGTTACAAGCAACGCCTTGAGAAGGTGAAAAAGAAGGCCGCAGAGCCCGCAGCTCCGGAAAAAGAGTCCGAAGCTCCTGAAAAACAGGACCCCGAATGAACCGAACCTTTTAAGTCACATCAGCGCCACTCCGCCATGCGGGGCGGCGCTTTTTCTTTGCAGTATGTGGGCGGGTGCCGATTGAACCTGATACCACATCCACCCAACAATATGACACTTTGGGGCCAGGGGCAGGGGACTAGAAAAGAGGCTTCCTCGCCAGCCCCTGGACCCAAGCCCCTCAATGTGTCCCTTAATTCCCGGCAGTGGGGAGATCGATACTGGGAAATATCGGACCTTGAACGGATGCTCCTGACATTTGATGGTGCGCCAATGCGCATCGAAATCATCAACACAGGCACCGAGCTTTTGCTGGGAAACACACTCAATACCCATGGCGCGTGGTTTGGCAGGGAGTTGTTCAAACTCGGTTTGAGAATCACTCGGCAGACGACGGTTCCTGATGGGGATGCGATCCGTGATGCGCTTGAGGAGGCTGTCATGCGTGCCGATGCCGTGATTGTGACGGGCGGCCTCGGGCCTACCAGCGATGATCTGACCCGCGAAATTACCGCTGAAGTGATGGGGCTTGAGTTGATCACGGATGAGGCGGCGCTGCGTTCCATCGAGGGATTTTTCGCGATGCGGAACCGCCCGATGGCGGATGCGAACCGCAAGCAGGCACTGTCGCCTGTGGGAGCGGATGTTCTGGCGAATTCCAACGGCACGGCTCCCGGCGTTTACGTTCCGCCCCGTTTGAACGGGCGCTCGGATTGTGCTGTGTTTCTTCTGCCGGGTCCGCCACGTGAGTTGTATCCGATGTTTCACAACGAAGTGGTGCCGCGTCTTCGGGCTCTTGCTGGATTGGAGACCTGCAATCAGGCGCTGGAATTGAAATTCACCGGCGTCGGCGAGAGTGATTTTCACGATGAAATCGACGGGCGTTTGGCAGCGGTTCCCGGTTTGGAATACGGCTACTGCGCCCACATCGGCGAGGTGGATCTGCGTTTGATCGGTGATCCGGTCGCTTTGGCGGAAGGACGGAAGATCGCGCTGGAAAAATTTGAGTCGTTCCTGATCAGCGATGATGGCGCGTCGTTGGAAAAGACCATCGTGCGACTGTTGAAAGAGCGGGGCATGAAATTTGCCACTGCGGAAAGCTGCACCGGCGGTCTGATTTCGAACCGCATCACGAATGTGCCGGGATCGAGCGCCGTCTTCACCCACGGTTTCGTGACCTACGCGAATGAAGCGAAAACGGAGATGCTTGGAGTTTCGGCTGAGGACATCAACACCCACGGTGCCGTTAGCGAAACCGTGGCCCGTCAGATGGCGGAAGGCGCGCTGCGTAAGAGTGGGGCTTGCATCGCCGTTTCCGTGACCGGGATCGCGGGGCCAAGTGGTGGAACCAACGAGAAACCGGTGGGAACGGCGTGGGTGTCCGTCGCGGTGAAAAATGGAGCGACGGAAGCTTTCCGCTATTTCCATCCGCGCAGCCGCAAGGATTTCAAACTCGCGGTGAGCCAGAGCGCGCTGGACTCAGTGAGGAAACGTTTGAAGAGCTTCGCGTGATCATTTGTCAGGCACAGGTGAGGGGATTTCCTTGCTGAAGAGCTCTTTCAAATAGCTGGCGGAAAGCAGTTCGGGAGTGACGATCGGTTCCTTGCCGGGGACGTATAACACATTCACCGGAATGGCGGCGCGATGAAGCTCCTGGATTTTTGCTTCGATGTCCGGATCGGCATTCGTTTTGTCGCCTCTGAGTGTGACGATGCCTTTCTGCTTCATCAGGGCGATGACTTCCGCCGTGTAAGCAGTGTGTTTGTTGACCTGACAGGTTCCGCACCATTGGGCGGTGAAATCCACAAAGACGGGTTTCCCTTTTTCAAGAGCTTCATCGACCGCCTGCTGCGACCATTTTTCCCACACCAGCCCGGATTTCTCCGGTGGCTTTGCGAGAAGGAATCCACCTGCGGCGAATAGGATGGTTAGGGCGAGTGCGGACCATCGTGTGGAACGCGGACGATGGGGGAGATTCCAGCGGCCATAAATCCACGCGGCGATGGCGATGCCGCTCAATCCGAAGATCGGGCCCAGCAGGTTTTCCAAGCCGATCTGGCCTGCATAGACCCAAAGCAGATAGCCTGCGGTGGCAAAGAGGAAAAACGACATCGCTTGTTTGAAACTTTCCATCCATGCGCCGGGGCGGGGGAGAAAATTGATCAGCTTCGGGAAAATCGATAGAACGAGATAGGGGAGCGAGAGTCCGATGGCCATTGCTGCGAAGGCGGCGAAGAACTGGAATGCCGGCAGTGCGATGGCGGCTCCGATGGCAACGCCAAGAAATGGTCCCGAACAAGGTGTCGCGACGATCGTTGCGAGAACGCCCGAAAAGAACGAGCCGGAGAGCCCTTGTTTTGACTGCAGCGAACCGCCGACGGATGTGGCTGAAGTCCCCATTTCGAACACCCCGAACATGTTGAGCGCGAGGACGAACATTAGCAGCATCAGCGTGAGGACCACCCACGGGTTTTGGAGCTGGTAGCCCCAACCGCCGCCTGAGGCCCGGATGGCGAAAAGAATCCCACTGACGACGCCGAAGGATACGAGCACACCGGCGGTGAAGGAAATCCCGTGGAGCGCGATTTTTTTCCGGTCCGAGCCAGCCTGTTGTACGAAGCCCATGATTTTGAGCCCGATCACCGGAAAGACGCACGGCATCAGATTGAGGATCAGTCCACCGAGCAGCATCCCGCCAAGGATCGGCAGGTATTTGGAAAACGGCAGCGATTGGGCGGGAGCGCTGGCGATCGCGGTATCGGGAATTTCAATCGCAGTGGGAGCGATGAGAATTCCCGAGAAGGATTTTCCTTGGGGTATCGGTTTGTCGAAAGTGTCTTTGGTGGCGCGCTTGAGATGGATCAGCCAGGCGTTGCCATCACGGGTGATTGTTCCGCCGGCGCTGACGGGTTGGAGAAACGTCTGGTTTGGAATAAAATCGGTGGGAACGCCTTCGAATGCGCCATTGGGTTCCACGCGAAGTTGGACTTCACCGTTGCCGGAGGTGGCGGAGAAATGCCAAGACGGGGCTTTGACGGGTTGGCTAGAGCGGGCTTTCTTGAAAATCTCCGCAGTGGCTGGATTTTTTTCAGCCAACGCCGCAACGCCGAGTGATAGAGAGAGCGTTCGCTTTTCATTGATACAACTGTCCTTGCAAATCTGCCATTTGGCATCGGCCGTGAGCGTGACGGTTTCACCGATTTTCAACGAAGCGGGCGCGGTGAGATCGACGAGAAAAACCGGACTGCCCTGATAGACAAAACTTTTTCCGAAATAGCCGTCCTTCACCTCAGGAACCGGCCACTGGATCGGCCCTGCCGAAAATCCTTCCGGGAATTTCCACTCGATGGATAGCGGAAGTTCGACGCCACCAGAATTTTGATAGTAGCTGTGCCATTCCTCGGGATGGGAAAGCTGCAACGCAACGGTGAAGCTCCTGCCCGGCGCGATGGTCTTTTCTTCGGAAACGAGAGTGGCCCCCGATGAGGTGCCTCCGCCAAAGCCTCCAAATTGCGCGTTGGCGGTCGACAGGCAGGCGATCAGGGAAAGTAAAAGAACAGCGATACGATGCATGGTGGACGTGGTGATCTGGTGGTGAGAGGCCGAAACCCGAAAAATCATCCCAAAAAAAAGGGGCGTCCAGAAACTGGACACCCCTTTGAAGCAGACAAGATGGATTTAGTAACGATTGTAATGTTCTTGGTCACGGGCATTGCCGTAGGCACCACCGACTGCGGCACCACCGGCTGCGCCGATTGCCGCACCTTCAAGTGTGCGTCCGGACTGGGCACCGACGATGCCGCCCAGCAGTGCTCCGCCGAGAGCGCCGGTGGCCGCGCCGCGTTGCGTGTTTGGTCCTGGAGGCGCTCCGCAATTCGAAAGGGAGAGGGCTGCAACTGCACTGACAAGGGCTAGAAATGTTGTTTTCATTGAATTTCGATGGTTGTGAAACGATTAAGCCGGAAGTGGGGTATTTCAAGTGATTTTGACACCTCGGCCCCCATGAAACTGGTCCCAAGCTGGAATTATTCACGGGATTTGTCGGATTTTTCCATTTTTCCAGGCCTCGGTGGGTTTCGGACTTCATTGCCTGAGCATTCCTGGATAGGTTCGGGCATGACGCTCGAAGTCTCCACGCCTGCGCTGTTGTTTCCGGCGATCAGTCTGCTTTTCCTCTCTTACACGAATCGTTTCCTTCATCTCTCGGCGCTCATCCGCGATCTTCATAGCGATTGGCTGGGAAGTGGGGACGCAACCATCCGGGCGCAAATCGACAATCTGAGAAGGCGTCTGACATTGATCCGGACGATGCAATTGTTCGGAGCGATCAGTTTGTTTCTCTGCGTGGTTGCGATGCTTTCCGTGATCGGAAGTTATAGAGACCTGGCGATCAGCGCCTTTCTGACCGCGTTGGTGCTGATGGCGATTTCGCTGGGTTGCCTCATTTACGAAATCTGGATATCCGGTGGAGCCCTGAGGATTCTTTTGAACGCAGTGGAGGGCAAGGAGATCGCGAAATAGAATTTCATCGAAGAATATTGGCACGCTTGGTGCTTTATTCCATTTGTCGCGACACAACAGGCGGTCCGACTGAGATGCCCCTAGGTTAATGGGTTTTCCTAGTGGATGATCAGTCGGGCCGCTTTTATTTTGTGCAGGTGAGATCGCCTTGAGATCCGCTCACAATGGGCTACGAACCTCGCCCGAAAAAAATCGCACTTTTTGGAATTAAAAGCTTGCGGCGTCATCCTTTGGGTGTTAAATTTTGCCCGTCGCAAGACAAGGCGGTCCGACTGAGATGCCTCCCGGGTTAATGGGTTTTTCCTAGGGGGGATGATCGGTCGGGCCGCTTCTTTTTTTTGCCCGGATCTCATGGTGAGTCGGGGTTTTTCGGATTTTTCAAATCCTGTTTTTCTGGTAACATCCATCCATGAAGTTGATTCGGTTCGGTGTTGAGGGGTGCGAACAGCCAGGAGTTCTTTTACCTGACGGCCGCCGGATTGATGCGAGTGGCGAATTCAGGGACTACGACGAAGGTTTTTTCGGGGTGGGGGGATTGGATGCTCTGGCAGAATGGGTGTCGGCAGGATGCCCGGGAGGGGTGGAAGTCGATCCTCTGGTGCGTCTCGGCCCACCGGTGAACCGGCCATCGAAGATCGTATGTATCGGGAAAAATTACCTAGAGCATGCGATCGAACTGGACGAGGGGTTGCCGAGCGAGCCTGCGATTTTCATGAAGGCGACGACCGCCTGGAGCGGGCCGTTTGATGATGTGATCATCCCCCGTGGTTCCACGAAGCTGGATTACGAGGTGGAACTGGCTCTGGTGATCGGACGCACAGCCTCGTATGTGGACGAGGTGGAATCGCTGGACTACGTGGCGGGCTACTCGACGTTTTGCGATTTCTCGGAACGTGCGTTTCAAAAGGACATGGGTGGGCAATGGACGAAGGGAAAAAGCGCGGATAGTTTCGCGCCGATGGGACCGTGGCTGCTGACAGCGGATGAGCTCGATGATCCGCAGAAACTCCGTCTTTGGAGCAAGGTGAACGGGGAAATCCGCCAGAACAGCTGGACGGGAGACATGCTGTTTTCCGTGAGGCAACTGGTAAGCTACGTCAGCCGTTTCATGACCCTGTTGCCTGGCGACGTCGTGGCGACGGGAACGCCGAGCGGTGTGGCCATGGGAATGGACCCGCCGCGCTACTTGCAAGCCGGGGATTTTGTGGAATGTGGTGTGGAGGGCTTGGGAGAGCTCGGGCAACGGGTGGTGGCTTTCCGATAAAATGATCAAATCTTTTTCCAGAACCAGGCGGTCCTTGCATCCATGGCCAAAACCGCCGGGTGGACCGCATTTTTCGGTGTGCCATTTCTGCGATACGGTGCATGAGGCGTTTCCGATACCCGAGGGGACAGCGGCGCGTTGCAAGCGCTGCGGTGCGGTGCTCTATCAAAATCGTCCGGCGTCCCTGGTGCGGGCAACGGCGTTTTCGATGACTTCCCTGATCCTGATGGGAGTCGTCCATTTTTTCCCCTTTCTGATCATGGATGCGGACGGTGGCTTCCATGGAAATTTGAACCTGACATCTGCTGCTGCGGCGTTGATTCGGGAGGGCAGTCCGATTTTAGGAGTCGCTCTCGCACTGTTTACGATTGTCGCTCCGATCGGGATGGCATCCGGCCTGATTTACGTTTGCGGGCCACTGATGTTCGGGCGAATTGCTCCGGGAGCTTTTCGCGTGGCCAAGTGGCTGAATAAGACGGAACCGTGGAATATGGTGGAGGTGTTTTTATTGGGGGTGCTGGTCAGTCTTCTCAAGCTGGCCAAGGTGGCGGAGGTGCATTTCGGCATGGGATTCTGGGCCTTTGGAGCCCTGATGCTTTGCATGGCGGCAGCGATCGCATCGATCGACCGCGATGAATTATGGGATCGGCTGGAGGTGGCGAAATTATGAGTGATCCATTGCCGAGAGCGATTCATCAGGGCCTGGCGGGCTGTCACACTTGCGGTAAGGTTTCTCCAGTCACTGTGGGAAATTGTCCCCGCTGCGGCTCACACCTGCACGTTCGGAAACAAAACAGCGTCAACAGGACGCTGGCCCTGATGTTTGCGGCGGCGGCACTTTACGTCCCGGCGAATATATTGCCCGTGATGACGGTGACCGAGTTGGGCGATGTCGATGCCACGACGATCACCGCAGGTATGATCCGCTTTTGGAGGTCCGGCGCTTATCCCATCGCTTTGGTGATTTTCACGGCGTCCATCATGATTCCTTTGTTGAAAATCGTGGCGCTGAGCTGGCTCTGTCTGGCGGCGAAAGGGAAACTGCATCCGTCGCCTGCGATGCTCGGTCGGGTCTATTGGTTTACTGAGTTGCTGGGGCGCTGGTCGATGATCGATATCTTTGTCGTGGGAATTTTGGTGGCGCTGGTGCAGTTGGGGAACTACATGACCATTACGCCCGGCCCGGGAGCGCTTGCATTTGCCGGGGTGGTCGTGCTTACGATGTTCGCAGCAATGAGCTTCGATCCGCGCCTTCTCTGGGACCGCCTCGAAAGCCTCGGGCTCGATCCTTCTTCACCTCCTAAAAAATCAGATCCTTGAGCGAACCGACATCTCCACCATCTGCGGCAGAACCCGAATACCGTGCGGCACAACGCTGGAACATCGTTTGGGTGGTCCCGATCATCGCCCTCCTGATCGGCGGTTGGATGCTTTATGACAATTTCAAATCCAAGGGACCAGTGGCACGGGTCGGCTTCGAAACGGCGGATGGCATTGCCGCAGGAAAAACCGACGTGCGTTGTCGTTCGGTGAAAGTGGGCATCGTGAAAACGGTGAAATTGACGGATGACATGAATTCCGTCGTCGTTTCCCTTGAGCTTGATCCTGATTCATCCCGCCTTCTTCGAAGTGGAACCCATTTCTGGGTGGTCCGGCCACGCGTCTCCACGACGGATATTTCCGGTCTGGGGACGTTGCTGACGGGAGCCTACATCGAGCTCGATCCCGGCCCGGAGACTGGCAAAGAGGTCAATGATTTCAAAGGTCTGGAAACTCCGCCTGCCACCAACCGCAATATTCCGGGACGCCGTCTGACCCTGACTGCTGAGGAGGCGGGTTCGCTCGCAGCCGGTTCACCCATCTATTACCGCGGGCTGGAAGTCGGGCGGATCGAGAGTCGGAAGCTCGATGCCGATGGAAAAACCGTCACCTATGATGCATTCATCCGCGAGGAATACAGCATGCTGGTGAAGGAAAACACGCGCTTTTGGAACACCAGCGGCATCGATATCAGCGCGGGTGCGGATGGCTTCAAAGTGCGCACACCATCGCTACAAGCCATGGTTGCTGGTGGGGCGACTTTCGGAGTCCCCGAAGGTCTGATACCCGGAAAACCCGCAATGGACGGCATGACTTACACGCTGTTTTCAGACGAGGATGCTGCGACGGGTTCGGCATTCAATCCGACGATGAAATTTCTGCTGCTGTTCGATCAAACCGTTCGTGGCCTCTCCCGATCCGCCCCGGTTGAATTCCGTGGCATCGTCATCGGCCGCGTGGCGGATATTTCCCTCAATTACATGAAGGATCCGGCAGACTCACGAATTCCAGTGGTGATCGAGATCGATCCCTCACTGCTGCGGCGTGAGAGCGCGGAAAAAATCCTCACTCCTGATTCCGATTTCCTGAAATTGCTCGTGAAACAAGGCCTTCGGGCATCCTTGAAACCCGGCAGTCTGCTCACTGGAGCACTGTTCGTAGACCTCGACTATTACAAGGACGCAGCCCCCGCAGAGCTGGCCAAAGTGGGTGATCTCACTACCTTGCCGACCGTGTCGTCAGGATTGGTAGAGCTTCAGGCGAAAGTCACCGCCATGTTGGATCGCATCCAGTCCCTTCCGCTCGAAGCGATGGTGCAAAAATACTCTGCCGTTGCGGATCAAGCGACGTCGACCATTGCTGAAGCGGGTCCGGTACTCGCTGAAATCAAGGAAACCGCCGCTGCTGCGAGAAAAACGCTGGATAATCCGGAGTTCAAAAAACTTCCTGCCGATTTGCGGGGAGCTTTGGTGCAACTCGACAAATCCGTCTCCAGCGTGGGGCCTGACGGCGCGATCCAAGGCGATCTGCTGCGCACTCTCGAAGAACTTCGTTCGGCGCTCCGGACGTTGAACTCGGTCGCCACGACTGTGGATGAAAAGCCCAATTCCCTGCTTTTTGGACGTGATTCTTCCGGCAATCCCATCCCCAAAGCTCCTTCCGGCAAACGCTAACATTTTCCCATTCCGATGAACCGATTTCTCATTCTTCTGACCTCGCTTTTGGCGATCGGCTGTTCGCTGCCCGACAAAAGCTACTACGTTCTCAGCCCTGAAGGACCATCGCCATCAGGCGGGGGAGTCGGCATCGGTGTTGGTCCGGTGGCACTTGCGGAATACATCGATCGTCCCAATCTCGTCGTCCAACAAACCTCGAACCAACTCGGCGTCGCGGAGAGCCACCGCTGGGCCGGCGACCTTTCCCAAGGCATCTCCCGTGTCATGGCTGCGAATCTGGGCCGCCAGATGAAGTCCGGAAACGTCAGGGTTTACCCGTGGCAACATGATGATGAAATCAACTATCAGGTCACACTCGACATCCGGCAGCTCCACAGCGGCGAAGATGGCTACGCGGTGATCGAAGCCGGATGGCGCGTTTACTCGTTTCCAGACAGGCGTCTCAAGGCGTCGAGAACCTTCGTGGATCGCGAACCTTTGGAAACCAGCGGCTACGGTCCGATGGTCGCTGCGGAATCCCGTTTGCTGGCGCGGTTGGCAAAGGATATCGCCACCGGATTGCGCTGAGTTTCACTCCTCTTCACCAGCGTCGGATTCGTCGGGAGCCAACTCTTCGTGAGCATCGGCAACCGTAGATTCGGCGGCCTCGGATTCGGCCGCCGGCTCGGGTGCTGGTGCATCGGGCGAAGGGGAAGCTTCTGTCGGCACATCGGGGATGACTTCTTCAGGAGTCGGCGTGCGACCGTTGTTTTCCAACAGGATGAAAACCTCGTTCTGCACTGACTCGATTTCGCTGAGAGGGATGTTTGGATCCTTCACGATGAACACTTCGCCGGTTTTACGATGTTCGTAAACGCGGAGAATGCCGCTTGGCGTGTGTTGGCTGTCGGTCTCGCGCAGCAGTTTCTGGCGTTCCAACATGACGGCCAGAATGAAGCGGGCGTTCTCGGTGTGATCTTCGTCCTCTTCCACGAGGCGCTGGAGAATTTCCTCAGCGCTGAGTTTCTCGACCGGGGCGGCGCTTTCATTTCCGCCCGGCGCGGAGAACCGGGTTTTCCAAAATGAGAAGGGCTTTTCTCCCGCTTCCATCCGCTCTTTCCAACCGTCCACGCAGTAATCGCGGCGGATATAGCCGCTGGATTCGGGGTCGGGAAAAAGTGCGGTGATGATCGGCTCGCCATCGACGAAAGCCCGTTGGGTGGCGGCGCACTCACGGCTGCGTGAACGAACATGCCAGGATTCAGCTAATGCCATAGGGGTGGGATGAGTGGTTAGTCGTTTCCAGGAAGAAGGCGACGGAGGACAAGGTAAATCGGACGACCTGAAATCCGGCGGTGAAAGAGATAGAGACCCAACAGCGTGAAGGCGATATTAGGCAGCCAAGCCGCATGGGCGGGACGAAGCGTGCCCGATTCGCCGAGTGCCAGCGAGATGTTGGTGCAAAGAAGCATCAGCGCGGAAAGCACGACCGCGATGAAAATTCCGCCACCGGCACCCCGTCGCGAGAAGTGAATGGCCAGTGGCGTGGCGAGCAGGACCGTCACCAGACAGGTGAATGGAAGGGCCCAGCGATAGTGCCATTGGGTGAGATAGGGTGAAGCATCGGTGGTTTCGGCATTTCTCGCGTTCGAATTCAGCCAACTCGTCAGATCGGGAATTCCCAAATAGGCGGCGCTCAGGCCCGGCTTGATGAGCTGCCAGGGAGTTTCCGGCCATGAATTGATTTTCACCGATTTGTGCGGTGTTTCAAATGTCGTGGGCTGGCCCGGTTCGAAATGTCCGATGACCGGTTCCTCGAAAGTCCATGTGCGGGTTTGGCGGTCCCACAGGGCGCGCTTCGCGGTGAGGCGGGTTTCAAGCGTTTCGTCCGGGCGGGTGGTCGTGATTTCCACGTTGAGCAGAGGCTCGCCCTTCTGATAGTCATGGGGAAAAGCGCCGATCATCCACAGGCGGCGGTTTTTCGAGTTTCGGTAGAGCACGTTGCTGGCCTCGGTCGCCTGTTTGCCACTGGCTTCCGCGAGGCTGCCCTCCACAGTGCTGGCAACCTCGGTTTCCGGGTCTTTCTGTTTGCGACTGGCTTCCGCGAGGATGTCATCCGCCGTGTCCTCGGCAACCGGGGCCCAGTGGTAATTTAGTCCCATGCTCAGCAGGCTGAAGAAGAATCCGGCGATGATCAGCGGCAGGGTGATCCTTAAAACCCCGCGCCCGGCTTGGATCATGGCGATGATTTCCCGGCTTCCCGAAAGTTTTCCCAACGAATACAGCAGGGAAAGCAGCAGACTGTAAGGCAGGAGCAGCAGCAAAACGGCTGGCAGGCGGGTGCTGTAAAAACTGAGAATCGTTTGGAACGGGTTTGGCGTTTTCTGGAAATCGCTGATCTTGTCACTCAGATCCATCAGCAGCCAGATCATGAAAAGCGCTACAAGGCAGATCCCGAAAATCCCGGCGAACTGCCGGGCGATGTAGCGGTCCAACGTGCAGCCGAAACAATACATCAAACTGGCCAGAGCGGGCAGGAAACACAGGCCGGTCAGGACGAGGGGCCGGGCGAGATGCGTCGGGAGATCAGAATCTGGGAAACCCAGCAGCTGTTGTTTTACTGCCAGCGTCTCGGCAGGTAGCAAGAAAGCATAAAGTCCGACACCCATCGCGGCAAGAACGAGAGGCACAAGAAATCTCATGTAATGGCTGCGGAAATAATGCATGGGGTGGGCCGCGGAGGGCGGAGAATGGCGGCGGCGGGGCGGGGGTGTCGAGTGCGTTATGGAGGAACACTGAAGTTGCGGCTTGGCAGCGGGGCAAATGCCGGATGCGATGGCTGCGAGATGATTTCAATAGCGGAAGGCCAACCGATGCCCGGATTCAGTGATGCGGTGCGGGCGGCATTTTCCCCCAAAGGGATTTTGGCGAAATCCCGTGATTTTGAATACCGGCCGCAACAGCAGGAACTGGCCGTGGCGGTGGCGGACGCATTGATCAGCGCCTCGCCGCTCGTCGCCGAGGCGGGGACCGGTGTGGGAAAATCGCTTGCCTATCTTCTTCCTGCCGCACGGTTTGCGATCGAAACCGGCCGGAAAGGCATCATTTCCACTCACACGATCAACCTGCAGGAGCAACTCGTTCGCAAGGATATCCCGATCGTCAGGAAAATTCTCGATCATGAATTGCCGGCGGTGCTCTTGAAAGGCAGGCAGAATTATCTTTGCCCCTTGCGGTTGCGTCGTGCGCGGGAACAGGCTGCGGATCTTTTCACTGGAACGGAAGTGGACGAACTCGAAGCGATCCGCCAATGGGCGGAAAAAACCCGCGACGGGACGCTCAGTGATCTCGATTTCCAACCCCAGATGAAAGTCTGGCTCCAGGTTTGCAGCGAGGCGCACCTTTGCACCGCCCGCCATTGTGGACCGAAAGGCGATTGTTTTTTCCAAGAAGCGAGAAAAGCCGCGGCGGACGCCCGCCTGATTGTCGTGAATCACACGTTGTTTTTCGCCCTTCTCAATACCGAGGGCGAGCCTGACGAGGAAGACGTGAAGAAGACGGGCGGGTTCCTATTTCCGAACGACTTCGCGGTGCTGGACGAAGCTCACACGATCGAACAGGTCGCGGCGATCCAACTCGGCCTGCGAGTCTCGCAATCCGGTCTGCGCTTTGATCTCCAACGGCTTTATCATCCCCGGACGCGCAAGGGTCTATTGAAATCCTTCCGAAAAGCCTCGGCGATGAACGCTGTGGAAACGGCATTAATGGCGGCGGATCGATTTTTCCATGATTTGGGAAATGTTGCGAAGTTCGGGGATTTTTCCAAAGAATTCCGCGTTCGCGAACCGGAGTTAGTTACTAACACGCTCGCCGCACCACTGAGAGTTCTCTGGGAGGAAATCGATGCGCTGGCCGCTGACGTCGAATCCGAGACGACCCGCGCGGAGCTTCAGGACGCCTCCCGCCGATTGCGCGAGGCCCATGGCTCGGTGGGCGTTTTCCTCGATCAGGCATCGGAAGGCAGCGTTTATTGGGTGGAGCGCAGCGGTCGGGATGAGGCGCAATACAGCATCCACGCCGCTCCGGTGAACGTTGCCGACCGGCTCCGTCCGCTGCTGTTTTCCGGCAAGAAAAGCCTCGTCCTCACCAGTGCCACGCTCGGGGTCGGCGATCCGAAACTGGGCTACTTCCGCAGTCGTGTGGGAGCTGAAAAAGCGCGCGCCCTGTGCATCGGCAGTCCCTTCGACTATCAACGCCAGATGCGCATCCGGATTTACAAATCAGTGCCTGATCCCGGAACCCCGCGTTACGACGAATTACTGGCCGAAGGAATCCGCCGGTCTGTGTTAGAAAGTGACGGGCGCGCATTCGTGCTCTTCACCAGCTACCGGACAATGCGTGATTGTGCCCAGCGTTTGGAACACTTTTTCCGCACCCAGGGCTGGCGGGTTTTCCTGCAAGGAGACGGGCTTCCTCGCCACCGGATGATCGAGGAATTCCGCAAGGATGTACACAGTGTCTTGTTCGGAACGGATAGTTTCTGGACCGGCGTGGATGTCCCGGGAGAGGCGCTTTCCAACGTGATTGTCACCCGTCTGCCCTTTGCCGTGCCGGACCATCCGCTGGTTGCATCACGCCTCGAAGCCATTCAAGCAGCAGGTGGAAATCCGTTCATGGACTACTCGGTGCCAGAGGCGATTCTCAAGATGCGCCAGGGTGTTGGCCGCCTGATCCGGACGGAGCGTGACAAAGGGCTCGTCTGCATTTTGGACAACCGTATCCTAACGAAACGCTACGGCCAGGCCTTCCTCAAGGCGCTGCCGGACGCGCCTGTCGAGATCATCGGTTAGCCTTTGATGGATGCTAGCCGGGAGATTCCCTGTTTCAGCAGACGGCTGTCCCATTGGCCCGGAGCAGTCGGGGAATTTCCAATGTAACCGTAGTTGAGCAGGCTGCCGCACTGCGCACAGAGCAGACGCGAGACCGCCGCCAGCGGCCCCATGCCCATGGTGGAAACCGGGATGCCGTGATCGGCAAGCTGGAACTCCGCCAGACGCGCCAGATCGGCGGGTTGGGAAAGCATTGCGGCCGTTTTGAACATCGCGGCACCGGCTTCTTTCGCCCGCTGTGCCGCTTTATCTAACATGCTGGTGTCCGGGAGTTGGTCGAAATCATGGAACGAGCCGATCCACGGAATTTCGCGGGCCGCCAGCTCGTTTAACAGATCGCCCATCTCACCGATACTCGCCACCTCGATATCGACGAGCGCCGCCTGATCGAGAGCGAGCCGCAGAAGATCCATCCGTTGCCCGGCGTCGAGCGGACAGGCACCGCCTTCTTCGATCCGGCGTGCGGTGAAAAGCAGGGGAATCACCGACAGATGCTGCCATCGGGTCGCATCAATTTCGGCGTTTTCAGACATCAGGATATCGAGCCGGATTTCCGCAATATCGCAGCATTCCCAAGTGGTGAGAGCGCTTGATTCGCGCAAATCCGCTGAGCTTCCGAAGCTTCCGACGACTTTCGGGTGACTTTGATCAAGTTGGATTTGCGTATGGGCCATGGGAAAGTAATGCGGAACAAAGGGCGGCTAGTCAATTGCTTGTGCCGATAGCAAGTCTCAAGTGTATTTACTTTAAATGAAATTTTCACCGGAAATTGTCATTTTCTCTGGTCAACCCGAAACTCAATTCTCTAGCTTCTTCCTAAACCCAGACCGTATGAACCTTTTCCCACGTATCTCCGTCACTCTCGCAGCCTCCGCAATCATCGCCGCATTCTCAATGGGAAGTGCCTTCGGCCAAGCTGCAAAAGTGGCCGGTGAAAAGCCATCCTTCGACGATCTTCCATCCCCTGAGTTTTCAGGCGGCAAACAAAAAAGCTTCAAGCCTAGGGACTGGCTGGAAATCGAGGCGAAGATGAAAATCTCCCTTGCTCCAGAGCCTCCATCGAAGACTTGCGAGAAAGTGACCGTTAAATGGTATATCGCGGTGAAAAATCCGGACAAACCCGGCACGTTTTTGTTACTCACCAAGGAAGTCGAGCATGTGAATGTCCCGCTCGAGGATGACCAGATTTTCTTCTCGGTCTATTTGTCGCCAGGATCGATCAAGCGTCTTACCGGCTCGGACAAAGGGGGCAAGCAAGCCGTGGAATTTGTTGGATACGAGGTTCTGGTGAATGGCGAGAAAAAGGCGGAGGAAACCAACAAGGGCAAGCCGGGTTGGTGGAATGCTGCGTCGGACAAGATTTCTCGCAGCGAATCGGTGCCATTGCTTACCAAAGCGGAAACGCCGTTCGCAAACATGTGGTGGGATCGTTATGCGGAAGTTGGCGTCGAACGCCGCTAACCGTAACGTTCACCGTTTTTCCACAGGATTAGTCTCTTTTTCTTTTATCTATTCGCATCATGGCTGACAATCAGACCACCGTCGCACTCAACATCGGTTCCCAGCGTATCGGCATGGCCGTTTTCGAAACTTCGAAAAATGGCAGCCTGGTCCTCAAGGCGTATGACTCGGAAACCATCGTCGCGGATCCCTCGATGGAGGCCTCCAAAATTTCCCAGACCCGGGTTGCCATTGCGGACCTCGCCCAAAGACTCAAGGTCGGCAAGACGAAAGCCCGTTATGCAATCTCCGGCCAGTCGGTTTTCACGCGTTTCGTAAAGCTTCCGCCGCTTCAGGAAGATAACATCGAACAGCTTGTAACCTTCGAAGCTCAGCAACATGTTCCTTTCCCGCTTGCGGAAGTTGTTTGGGATTACGAACTCATCGAAGGCGCTGACGACAAGGAAGTTGTTATCGTCGCGATCAAGGCGGACGCTCTGGATGAGATCAATGGCGCGGTCAACGACAGCGGCCTCGGCACTGCGGAAGTGGATGTCGCCCCCATGGCGATCTACAACTCCTTCCGCTCGACTTACGGAAACCCGGAAGAGCCGATTCTGTTGATCGATATCGGAGCCAAGACCAGCAATCTTCTCTACATCGAAGGGCGTCGTTTCTTCACCCGCAGCATCGCGATCGGTGGTGCCGCCATCACCGCTGCCATCGCGAAGGAATACGGCATTCCCTTCCTCGAAGCCGAACATCAGAAAGTCGCAAATGGTTTGGTAGCCCTGGGTGGCGGCCACACCGAGCAGATGGATGAATCCGTCGCCGCGCTTGCGATGGTCATTCGCAATGCTCTGACCCGCCTTCCTGCTGAAATTGCCCGCACAACCAATTACTACCGCAGCCAACATGGCGGCAGCGCTCCACGTCGTGTGCTTCTCGCCGGTGGTGGGGCGAACCTCCCTTACACTCTCGAATTCTTCCAAGAGAAGCTCAATTTGCCGGTCGAGTATTTCAATCCGGTTCGCAATGTGACCATGGGCAAGGGCGTTGATGCCTCTGTCGTCCAACGCGAAGGTCATCTGATGGGCGAACTCGTCGGTCTTGGTCTTCGTGGTGTTGGGAAATCCACCATCAACATTGATCTGGTCCCGATGGTGGTCGAGCAATCCCGCGCCGCAGACCGTCGTAAGCCATTTTTCATCGCCGCCGCAGCCGCATTGTTGGTGGGCATGGCAGCTTGGGCAGCCTTCCAAAACATCGCTGCCTCGAAAGCCGAGGAAGAGACGAAGAAAATGGAAGACCAGCGAAACACTCTGGGACCTTTCAAGAAGGACATCGATGCTCTCTTGAAAAACGAAGAGGGACTTCGCCAAATTGCTAGCGGCTTCACCAATGCTGAGGCGGCGCATACGGCTTGGATGGATGTTCTCGCGGATGTCCGCGGGGCTTTTGCCAGCGATGCCGTTTGGTTGACCGACTTCGAACCGGTTAGCGAGTATGATCCGCTTCTGAATGGCAGGGATGCCACAGGCAAGCCTGATCCTAAAGCCAAGAGCGGCAAAACAGTGATCAAGAACGAATTCGCAACCACCGCTTACGGCACCTCAGCTCTCGCCGACCTCAAGGTTGAGCAGGCTGCGCCTGTCAAAAAAGGCGCCCAGCCTGTTGCCGCAGGTGCCGTGACCGCCAATGCCGTTAGGATCAAGGGTTTCTGGCGTGAAAACCCCAAGAGTCAGAACATCGTTTCGGAACTTTTGAAAAATCTCCGTGAAAAATCCTCAAGCTTCCGTTTCACCGTAAAGGACTCGAAGGGCGCGGATGTCGTTCTAAGCGATCAACAAATCCTGGGAAGTATCGCCAGCACCATCAAAAGTGGTGAATTGGCCTCATCCTTTGAAATCACCCTCCCCTTGTCGCACGAGATCGTGGTCAAGTAAGATCATCAAAAATTTGCCATCTGAGTTATGAGTTGGATTAAGGATAATAAATTTGTTGTAGCCCTCGGCGGAGGCACTCTGGTTGGTGTTGCCATCCTCTTCTTCGTGGGTTCCGCAGGGACCAAGCGCTACGATGATGCCAAGGCGAAGTATGATGAAACTTCCACCGAAGCGTCGGGATTCGAAAAGCTGGCGTTGTATCCCAAAGCGGAGAACCGGGACGGCAAGCGCAAGGCGATTGATGAATACCGGAAATCAGTCGATTCGATTCAAGCTGCCTTCGAGAATTTTCGTCCCAAGGATATCAAGAACATCTCTCCACAGGACTTCACGAGTGATTTGAAGACTGCCGATCGGGAAATCCGCAAGGCCTTCGAGGACGCGGGAACTACGGTGCCCGACGCTTTTTTTGCAGGATTCGAGGGATATCGGAGCAATTTGGCCCCTCCGAGTTCAACCGGAATGTTGGACTATCAGTTGAGCTCCATCAAGAAGGTCCTTCTTGAATTGGCCAAGGCTAGCCCTAGCGCATTGAAGAATCTCTATCGTCCTGCGTTGCAGGAGGAATCACCCGGGGGCGAAGCCTATTCTGCCCCGGCTGGTGCGGTGGCCCGTCCGCTTCCTTTGGAGATCACATTTACGGGATCTGAGAAAAGCGCCCGTGAGTTCCTTTCTTCGATCGTTAAGCCCGAAAATCAGTTTGTAGTGATCCGTTCGGTCCGTATTGCAAATGCGAAGAAGGATCCGCCAAAGACAGCGGATGCCCAATTCGAAAAAGCAGCAACGGCAAAACCAGCCGCAGGAGCCTCCGATTTCGGTGGTGGATTTGTCCTGCCGGGCGACGACACGAAACCTGCTGGTGGAGAAAAACCTGCGGAATCCAAATCGACTCAAAGCACTGCATCTGCGAATTCCTCTCGGATTCTAGCGCAAGTCCTTGGCAACGAGGAAGTTCAAGTATTCGTTCGACTTGATATCCTCCAATTTCTTCCAGTGAAGAAACTTCCTTAACCCCGACAAAGCCCATTTTCCAACCATGTCCTGGTTTTCAAAGAATTACGAAAAAGCCGCTCTTGGCGGAGCCGTTGCGATTGCCTTAGGTCTAGCCTATATGGGCTGGTCCAAGTTCGGAGGGGTAGAGACAGATTTCGGGGTTGTCCTCACGGGTAAGGGCAACAATAATACCGCCGTTGCCGGTGCCGATCTCATCCCCAAGGCGATGGCTTCTCTCAAACGAGACCTTACTTGGAAGAAAGCTGATGTCAGCGGTCGCCCGGTTGATCTCTTCACGGGCATCCCTCTGTTTGTCTCAAGTGCGGATCCGGAAAAGCCGATTGACCTGTTGGATCCTACTTCTCCTCAAGTGCATCCTCCGATTACGAATATCTGGTGGATTGAAAATCGTCTGGATCCCGGCTACGGGGATTCACCGAATCGGGATCCCGATCAGGATGGCTTCTCCAATTTGGACGAGTTTCTGGCAAAAACTGACCCGAACAACGCAAAGTCGTTTCCTTCTCTCATCGCGAAGCTGATGTACGTGAAGGACGAAACCCTCACATGGGTTCTTCGTCCGGGATATGGCTCCGAAGGGAGTTTTCCGTTCACCTACGAGGATACCAAGGGACTGGTAGTCAAGACCGGTCCTGAGGGGGTGCCTCCGAACGCACTATTTTTTGAGAAAGCGCCGATCAACCGCTTCAAGCTTTTGGGTGCGGAAGTTCGCAAGGAGCTTAACAAGAGAATCAACATTGAAACTGAAGTGACGATTGTTCGAGTCGAGGATCAGCGTCCGAATAAGAAGGGGACGATCTACGAATTGCCTTCACCGATATCCGAAGAAAGGAAGAATGAATTCCGTCACTACGACAGAACCGCGATTCTGTCCTTGGAAGCACTTGGCTTCAATGGCAAGGAATTCAAGGTTGAGGAAAACACAACCTTCGCACTTCCACCCGGATCTGACAAAAAGGATTACAAGGTGACGAAGGTCACACCGGAATCCATTGATGTCGAATATACCGACCCATCCGGTGCCAAAAAGACCGCGACCCTCAGCAAAGGCAGCCTGCCAAAAACGGAGCCCTGATCTCTTGTAAAAAATCGCTTTCCAAAACTCGAAAACATCGCCAGAAAACCTCAGCTCACTATGCAAAAAACGCCAATCTATCGATCCAGTCGCACCGCCCTCGCGTTGATGGCAGTGGCATCATCCACTCCTCTCATCGTTTCGGTTGCGAATGCCGGCGAAGGCGGCTCCGGCCTCAGCGGCCTTGCCGAGCGCGAAATGATTCGTCGCCAGAATGCTGTCACCGAGGGTGACGCACTCCTTAACGAAGGCCGTGCTGCTTACGCCAAAGGAGACTATCAACAAGCCGTTGATAAGTACAAACAGGCATTGGATCGTCTTCCTGCTGCGCCGATGGTGTCTGATCGCCGTCAGAGCTACACGGCTCATTATAGCGATGCGAGCATCGCTCTTGCGATGCAGCACCGGAAGGTTGGCAAATATTCCGAAGCCCGCACCCTTCTCGAAGGTGTGCTCGCTGTAGATCCAGAAAATCCAGAAGCAAAGCGCGAGATTGGTTTCCTTGATGATCCGATTCGGACTAACCCGGCCCTCACCTACGAACACACGCAGAATATTGATAAGGTGCGTCGTGGCCTCTATACGGCTGAAGGCAATTTCAACCTTGGCAAATATGATGCCGCCAAACACGAATACGAAAACGTCCTTCGCGTTGACCCTTACAACTCCGCTGCCCGCCGTGGTTTGGAGAAGATCGCTGGTGCCAAGACGGATTACTATCGTGCAGCCTACGATCATACCCGCGCTGAACTTTTGATGCAGGTCGATCAGGCTTGGGAACTTGCGGTTCCTGCCGACGCACCGCAACTGGGTGATCAACAAATTGGTAGTGATCCTACGAGTATCGGTGTGGCCTATATCACAGAGAAACTCCGTCGCATTGTTATTCCGCGGATTGATTTCGAAGACACCACTGTTGAGGAAGCGATTGATTTCCTCCGCCTGCGCGCTTCCGAACTCGACACCACCGAGCTTGATCCTGCCAGGAAGGGTGTCAACTTCGTGATTCGCCGTCCACGTGCTGCATCGGTGGGAGCTGCTCCAGAAGCAGGTGCCGAAGCCCTTGCGGGTGGTGCCCCAGAAGCTCTTCCTACCGGTGGTGGCGATCCAGGAACCCTTCGTGTCAAAGAGTTGCGGATTCGCAACGTGCCACTTGCTGTGGCCCTTAAATACATTTGCGATCAGACCAAGCTGCGTTACAAAGTTGATGACTTTGCGGTCACGCTCGTTCCTCAAACCGAAAGTGGCGAAGACATCTTCACCCGCACTTTCCGTGTGCCGCCTGACTTTGCTGCTGGATTGGATTCCGGTGGTGATGCGGGTGGTGCAGGCGCTGGTGCCGCGGATCCATTTGCGGAGCCCGCTAAGGAGGGTGGTGCCAAGAGTCTGGCTCCGCGCAAGTCGATCACCGAATTGCTCAAGCAGTCCGGCATCACTTTTGCTGAGGGTAGCTCTGCGACTCTCAGCGCCTCGGGCGCTCTGTTGGTGACTAACACGCCTTCAGAACTGGATAAGGTCGAACAGCTCGTTCAAACCTTCGCCAACACCAAGCCAAAGCAGGTCAAGATCACCACCAAGTTTGTCGAAATTTCCCAAGAGAATAACGATGAACTCGGATTTGACTGGATCGTCAATCCATTCGGCCTTTCCAACACGGTCTTCGGCAGCGGTGGTACTATTGGCAACCAAGCAGGACGGACCGGCGGCGATTTCATCAGTCCGGTCAATGGCACCTCGGTTGACGGAATTCCCGCCGACCCAAGCCAAAACACCTCCAACGGCGTGAGCAACGGACTTCGCAGTGGTGACCAAGCCGTCAACCGTAACAGCATCGATGCGATTCTCAATAACCCGAACCGCACCGCTCAGTCGGCTCACGTGGCTCCCGGCATCATGGCTCTCACCGGTCTGTTCTCGGACGGTCAGGTGCAGTTGATCATGCGTGGTCTTGCCCAGAAAAAGGGCACTGATCTGATGACTGCTCCTTCTGTGACTGCTCGTTCCGGACAGAAAGCGACGATCGAAATCATTCGCGAATTTATCTACCCAACCGAATACGAACCCCCTGAACTTCCGAACAGCGTGGGTGCCACCGGCGGCACGCTTCTCGGTACAGGTGCTTCACAGGGCGCGAGTTTCCCGGTCACTCCGGCGACACCAACGGCGTTCGATACCCGTAACACGGGTGTGACCCTTGAAATCGAGCCAACGATTGGTGAAAACGACTTCGTGATCGACCTTCGTTTTGTTCCTGAAATCGTCGAATTCGAAGGTTTCATCAACTACGGTAGCCCGATCCAATCGCCTTCCACCGATGCTCTGGGTAACCCTGTGGTTTCCGTCATCACTGAAAACCGCATTGAAATGCCGGTGTTCTCCGCACGCCGCGTCAATACCGCGCTCACCATTTATGACGGCTACACCGTCGCTGTCGGTGGTCTGATGCGTGAAGACGTGCAAAATGTCGAAGACAAAGTGCCTATTCTTGGTGATATCCCTGTCATTGGTCGTTTGTTCCAGACCAAGGCTGAAAACCGGATCAAAAGCAACCTGATCATCTTTGTCACAGCACAGATCATCGATGCAACGGGTCGTCCGCTTCGTGGTGCCGATTCTGCTACGATTCCTGTTTCGACAGGTGTCCCCGCTAGCCCGACGGGTGGTGCAGGAGTCCTACCTCCATTGGATCTGCCACCGGCCCAATAATCGGATGATTTGAGATTATTCCCTGACGGGCGAAGGAGCAATCCTTCGCCCGTTTTGTGTTCAGCGGGCGGCGTTGGATCGGCTTCTTTGCTTGATTCCTCGATCCTCTCCCCTGATTCTCCAGTCCATGCGAGTGATGGCATTGACGGGTGGGATCGCTTCCGGAAAATCGACGGTTTGCCGTTTGTTGCGGGAATGGTTGCCCTCGATAGTAATCTTTGATTGCGATGTTTCAGTTCATCGCATGCTCGAATCGGATCCCGAAGTTGCAGGAATCCTTCATGATTCATTTGGCGAGCAGGCCTTAGACAGTGAAGGAAAAATCAATCGCCACTTCCTGCGGGGGCAGGTTTTCGCCGATGAGTCCGCCCGCCTCCGTCTTGAGGCGATCCTTCATCCACGGGTTCGACAGGAATGTCTTGATTCTCTGGAGGGGGCTGCTACACGGGGGGCGGAATTATTCGTAGCAGATGTTCCGCTCTTTTTTGAGAAGGGGTTCGACTTCGGCCAATCACAAGTGCTCGTCGTTGCATCATCCCGCTCCACTCAGATCCAGCGGCTGAAGGCGCGCAGCGGATTCGATGATCCATTGATCGAGTCCATTCTGGCGGCACAGCTTCCGGTCCAAGAAAAAATCTCCCGCGCGGACGTGGTTTTTTGGAACGAGGGTCCGCCCGCCGTGTTACGTTCCCAAGTCCGCCGTTTTGCCCAAGCTTTTCAAATGAATCTTCCTCACGAATCCGAAGCCACCGAATCCCAAACGGAAACCGCTGCGACGGTAATCCCATCCGCCCCGGCTTCCATCGATATCAATCAATTCCGTCTCAAGTCTCTCGCCGAACTTCAGGCGATGGCGGAGGCGGTGCCTGCGCGCATCCAAGGTGGCATTTCGAAGAGCCAGTTGATTTATGAGCTGCTCTGTTTTTATGGACTCGAAGGGGCGGGGCTGATTTGTGAGGGCGTTTTGGAGTTGGCCAAAGACAGCTTTGCGATGTTGCGTGATCCTTTCCGCAGTTTCCGGCCCGGTCCGGACGACATTCATCTGAGCACTAATCTCATGCGCGATCATGGGCTGCGTGTGGGCCAGTTGATCCGTGTCCGTGTTCGTGCTCCCCGGGAGCGAGACAAATATTTGTCCGGTTTCGAGGTTCTTGAAATCGAAGGCATCCCAGTCGCCGATTATAAGGTGCCGACGGAGTTTGACAAACTGACACCGCTTTTTCCCAATGAGCGCATTCATTTGGAAGGGGAGGGAAATGACTTTCTCGGTGTCCGTGTGATTGATCTCATCGCTCCGCTTGGCAAGGGGCAGCGTGGGATCATCGTTGCCCCTCCGCGTGGGGGAAAAACCATTTTGCTCAAACAGATTGCACGCTCGATTCGGTTGAATCATCCGGACGCGGAGCTGATTATTCTCCTGCTCGATGAACGGCCGGAGGAGGTGACGGATTTCGAGGAGACCGTCGGCTCCCAGGTGTTTGCCTCCACCTTTGACGAATCACCGCGCCGTCACGCCCAGGTCGCGGATCTGGTGATGGAGCGCGCCAAGCGTCTTGTCGAACAAGGCAAGGATGTGATTTTGCTGCTGGATAGTCTCACCCGTCTCGCCCGTGGACACAATTCTGCGATGCAGGGTGGCCCGATCGGCTCCGGTGGTGTGAGTCCGGTGGCTTTGCAAAAGTCCCGCAAATTCTTCGGGACCGCTCGCAATGTCGAGGAAGGTGGCTCGCTCACCATTTTGGCGACGGCGTTGGTTGAAACGGAAAGTCGCCTGGATGACGTGGTTTTTGAGGAGTTCAAAGGCACCGGCAACATGGAAGTCCGGCTCGATCGCGAACTCGCCGAACGGCGTGTTTTCCCGGCAATCCACATCCCGCAATCCGGCACTAGAAATGACGACCGTCTCTACCATCCGGACGAATTTTTGAAAGTCGTGGACATCCGCAAGCAACTCGCGCAGCAGCCGATCGGCGATGCTATCGAGACCTTGTTAAAGAATTTGAAGGCCACGAAGACGAACGCGGAATTGCTCCTTCGGGGTCTTCGTTGAGCGTATCCAGTTAGGTTCCGATGAGTGTTGTGGTGGGCTTCTTAAAGCCTGCCGCTGGGCCTTTTTTCCGGCAACTGCTTCATTGACACTGCTATGACGGCTGCATAGCCTCCCGCGCCTTGTGCTGGGCTGGGTGAATCATTTCCCGTGTTCCAGCAGTCAATGCTCTAAACTCGATATCACCACAACGATGGCAACCAAAAAGAAGGCAGCAAAACCAGCGGCCAAGAAAAGTGCTCCGAAAGCCGCCAAGTCAGCGGTCAAAAAATCCGCAGCAAAAAAGACCGTCTCCACCAAGAAGGTCAAATACGTTTATAACTGGGGAGCTGGTAAGGCTGACGGCAACGGCAGCATGAAACCCCTTCTCGGCGGTAAAGGCGCCAACCTCGCTGAAATGACACGCATTGGTCTGCCAGTGCCTCCCGGCTTCACGATCTCCACCGAAGTCTGCACCTACTTCTACGACAACAAGCGGACCTACCCTGTTTCCCTCCAAGCGGAGATGGAAGCTGGTGTGAAGAACATGGAAAAAATCATGGGCTGTAAGTTCGGCGATGCCAAGGGCATGCCGCTTCTCGTGGCCGTCCGTTCCGGTGCCCGCGATTCGATGCCGGGCATGATGGACACCATCCTCAACCTCGGTCTTAACGACCAAACCGTTCTCTCCCTCGCCGCTGTCACCAAGAACGAGCGCTTCGCGTGGGATTGCTATCGCCGCTTTGTCCAGATGTATGGCGACGTCGTTCTCGGCGTGCAAAAGACCGAAGGCGAAGACCACGAGCCCTTCGAAGTTGAAATCGAAAATTTCAAACACGACAAATACGGCAAGGACATCATCGATTCCGACCTCACTGCGGACGACCAAAAGGAACTCGTCAAGCGCTTCAAGGCACTCGTCAAAAATCGCACCGGCCACAGCTTCCCGAGCGATCCTTGGGACCAGCTTCGCGGTGCTGCCGGCGCCGTGTTTGGTTCCTGGATGAACGACCGCGCGATCGTCTATCGCCGCAAATATAACATTCCTGCCGCATGGGGCACTGCCGTCAACGTGCAGGCCATGGTTTATGGCAACACCGGTGAGACCTCTGGTTCCGGCGTCGCCTTCACTCGTAACCCAGCCAATGGTGTTAACGAGTTCTATGGCGAGTTCCTCATGAACGCCCAAGGCGAAGACGTCGTCGCTGGTGTCCGCACTCCTGAGCCTGTTAGCAAGCTCAAGGCTGCGATGCCGAAGCCGTTCGCCGAACTCATGAAAGTCCGCACCATCCTTGAGAAGCATTTCAAGGACGTGCAGGATGTCGAGTTCACCGTTCAGGAAGGCAAGCTCTTCATGCTTCAAACCCGCAACGGCAAGCGCACTGCTGCCGCCGCCCTGAAGTTCTCCATGGACATGGTGAAGGAAAAACTCATCGACTGGGAAACCGCCGTGTTGCGCAATCCAGCCGAGCAGCTCGACCAACTTCTCGCTCCGATTTTCGACATCGAGGAAGCCAAGAAGGCCAAGGTCATCGCGACCGGTCTTCCTGCCGGTCCAGGTGCCGCATCCGGCAAGGTCTATCTCAATGCCGACCGCGCCGTGCTCGCTGAAGCCCGTGGTGAAAAGGTGTTGCTCGTTCGTAACGAAACCAGCCCGGAAGACCTTCGCGGCATGATCGCTGCGGAAGGAATCCTGACCGCAAAGGGCGGTGTTTCCTCGCACGCCGCACTCGTTGCCCGCCAGATGGGTAAAGTTTGCGTCTGCGGTGCCGCAGCTCTTGAAATCGATTATGACAAACTGACCGTCAAAGCTTCCGGCCAAACCTTCAAGGAAGGTGAATACATGAGCATCGATGGCACCAGCGGCACCGTTTATGGCGGCGAACTGAAAACCGCTCCATCAGAAATCATCGCCGGCATCGTCAGCGGTGACAAAGCAGCTCAGAAGACCGAAAAATTCAAGGGCTTCATCCAGCTCATGAAATGGTGTGAAGACGCGACCCGCATGGCCGTCCGCACCAACGCCGACACGCCGGAGCAGACCCGCATCGCGATGGCCTTCGGTGCCACCGGTATTGGACTTACCCGCACCGAGCACATGTTTTTCGAAGGCGACCGCATCGACGCGATGCGCGAGATGATTCTCGCTACCACGCTCGAAGCCCGTCAGGAAGCGCTTGCGAAACTTCTGCCCTATCAGCGCGCCGATTTCACCGGCATTTTCACCACGCTGAAAGGCCTGCCTGCGACGATCCGTCTGCTCGACCCACCACTCCACGAGTTCCTTCCTCACACCAAGGAGCAACAACTCGACCTTGCCAAAAAGCTCGGCGTGAAGGTGGAAACCATCATCCAACGCGTCTCCGATCTCCACGAGTTCAACCCGATGCTCGGCCACCGCGGTTGCCGTCTCGGAGTTGCCTATCCGGAAATCACCGAGATGCAGGCACGCGCCATCTTCGAAGCCGCCGCTGACGTGGCGAAGAAGAAGATCAAGGTGAAGCCTGAGGTCATGATCCCGCTTGTCGGATTCAAGCGTGAGTTCGATCTCCAAGCGGAAATCGTTCACAACGTCGCCAAGCAGGTGATGGCTGAGAAGAAGGTGACCTTTGAATATCAGGTCGGCACCATGATCGAAGTCCCACGCGGTGCCCTCACCGCCGATGAGATCGCACAAGGCGCCGAGTTTTTCAGCTTCGGCACGAACGACCTCACTCAGACCGCTCTCGGCATCAGCCGTGACGACATGGGTGCGTTCCTTCTTCCATACGTCGAAAACGACGTGTTCGCGAAGAACCCGTTCGCCACGCTCGACACCACGGGTGTTGGCCAACTGATGGAAATCGCCGTTGCCAAGGGCCGCAAGACCCGTCCGGACATCAAGCTCGGCATCTGCGGCGAGCACGGTGGTGACCCGGCGTCCGTGGTCTATTGCCACAACCTCGGCCTCGCCTACGTCTCCTGCTCGCCTTACCGCGTGCCGGTCGCCCGTCTCGCCGCTGCCCAAGCAGCGATCGAAGAAAAGCGTGCTGCCAAGAAGAAGTAAGCGTTCCTCGTTCTAACGAATGATTCCAAAGCCGTCCCGGGACACCGGGGCGGCTTTTTTGTAGCGGCAGTCTTGAAAGTGGTCTGCACAGTCTCTGTGCGGCTCTTGCGTTGCTGCAGGACAGCCTCGAAAACAAAGATTCCGCACGGGAACTGTGTGGTCTATTTTCCCTGAAGTGACTTTCGGTTAGCGACTGTCATAGATACGCCGCTACAACGTCAGTTGAATCACTGGATTTTTTTCGACGGCGTGCTCGAATGTCCGCGCCATGACACCTGACGAACTTGATAAAGATGCTACTTGCGACCGCTGTGGCGGACCCGCCACCGTGCTAGCGGGTGACGAACCCATTTGCGAAAACTGCTGGCAGCTCGCCGGAGCTTGTTGCAGCGGCGAGTAATTTTCCAACAGTCACGGGTTTTTTCCAATGTTATCCAACCACACTCCTGCGGCATCGAGTTCGGCGGACGTCAGTTGGTGGCCCGCATTGAGTTCGTGAAATGTCAGATCAGCACCTGCTTCCCGGAACATCGAGGCGAGTTTGCGGGCGTTTCCGATAGGCAGGATCGGATCGCTCAGACCGCTGGCGAGGAAGATTTTCGTGCCCGAAAGATCGGGAGATTGGTCAGGAATGAGCGGGACCATCGCACGGAGCAGCACGGCACGACGGAGCACTCCGGGGCGAAGTAACAGAATGCTCGCGGCGATGTTCGCGCCATTCGAGTAGCCCACAGCCGTGATGGTGTTCTGCGAGAAACCATAATGCTTCGTCGCCGCGGTGATGAAATCCGCCAGTTCGTGTGTGCGGTGGATGAGGTCGGCCTCATCGAAGACCCCCTCGGCAAGGCGGCGGAAGAAACGGGGCATGCCGTTTTCCGAAATCCTGCCTCGCGGGCTGAGCAGGTTCGCTCCGGGCGCGAGGGATTTGCCGAGTTCGATGAGGTCGTTTTCATCGCCGCCCGTTCCGTGCAGAAGCAGAAGGGTGGGGGCGGTGGCGATGTTTCCGCCTGGAGCGGGGACGAAGCGGTGGATGAAATCGTTCATGATTTGGCTGGGGTGGAGGGTTCGTAACGGAGCGGTTTGATGCCTGCCTCGATTTTCGCGCGGTGCGGTTCGAGGAATGGAGGCAGCGCGAGTTTTTCTCCAAGATGCTCGGGATCTTCGCCATCGGCCGCGAAGCCGGGGCCGTCGGTGGCGATTTCAAACAGGATGCCGCCGGGGATGCGGAAGTAGAGCGATTTGAAATAGTGGCGTTCGACCTCGCCGGACGTCGCGCAGCCATTGTTTTCCAAATGCCGCTGCCAGGTGAGCAATTCCTGCTCGTCGCGAGCCCGCCATGCGACGTGGTGAACTCCGCCCGCACCTTCCTGCCCCCGTTGGGCGGAACCTAGCAGGCGAAGCTGCGCGCCCACGCCGCCGGGTCCGGTTTCAAAAAGTGAGGTGTCGCTTGGATTGTTAGTGAATCCCAAAACCTCGGTAAGAAACCGTGCGGTTTGATCCGCATCGGCCACGGTGAGCGTCACCGAGCCGAGTCCGACAATCGCGGCATCCATTGGCACCGGGCTACCATGCCATGGATGGACAACCGTAGTGGAAGGTGAGGTTTCAGCGATGAGTCGCAGGTGCTGTCCCTCGCCATCTTGGAATGCAAGCGACGGTTTTCCTGAAACAATTTCGATAGACCCGTGGCTGACCTTCCGTTGATCGAACCATTTCATCCATTGCTCCAGCGATGCTTCGCCTCCAAGTATGCGCAATCCGGCTTCGCTCACGGTCCCCGCACCGATGCGTGCGGGGCGGATTTGCGCCCAGTCGAAGAATGTCAGGTCGGTGCCGGCGCTGCCAAGGGCGTCGGCATAGAAAAGGTGATAGGCGGAAACATCATCCTGATTGACTGTTTTTTTCACCAACCTCATGCCGAGCGTTTTTGTATAGAAATCGAGATTGGTCTGGGCCTGGGCGGTGATCGCGGTGACGTGATGCAGTCCGTGGAGAGTCGGTTGGTTTGGTTTCATGCCGACAGAATGCACGATTCCCGGGCGTTTGGAAAATACGCAGTTGTTTCCCTCAGTATGCCGGATTGGCATGGCTCATTCGCTGATGAACTGGTGCTCCGAGGCGTGGCGCATGCTCAGGTCCATGAGGGGTTTCGAATCATCTCCCAATTCGTCGCTGATGATTTCGTATTCCTGTTTGAGGTTGGTGTGGATGAGGTAGGGGTTGTCGGTGTTGATACAATAGGGGATCTCGTTTGCGGCGAGGAGTCTGACAAAATCAGCCATGCAGGCGTAGTCCGGGATGACGCGAGTGACGATGTTGACCGTCGGGCAGAGTTCGAGGCAGATGTTTTTCTCGCGGAGAAGTTTGATGAGCTTGTTCTTCATTTTTCCCTCGGCGCGGCGCAGCTCGATGCCGTGACCGATGCGGTCGGGGCGGATGGCTTCAATTACTTTCAACATGCCTTCGGGTCCGGTGCCTTCGCTTTCACCGACGTGATAGGTGATTTTCAATCCGGCTTCGCGAGCCTTTTCCATCATGGCGGAAACTTCGCTCATCCACGGTTTGCTGAGTTCGAGTGAGCGCGATTCCGGCCCGGCCATGTCGATGCCGACCACGCCATTTGCGCCGTTGAGCGAGCCCCGGCTGCGCCATTTGATCGCGGCATCGATGATCTGCCAATTGGCCGCCAGTGAGAGGTCGCGGCCGAGTGATAGAATAATACCGGTGGCGACGCCGTAGTGGAGCGACGCCCGTTCGAGTCCCTGCATCACGGCGAGGATGATGGCGTCCATCGTGTGGAGGCCGTGTCGCATGCGTTTTTGCGGATTGAAACGGAGTTCGAGTGCTTTCACTTGGGCGCGTCGGTAGGCCTTGGCGACGACCTGATAGGCGGAAACGCTGGCGGCGGACGGTGAGGACTGGATTTCCTCGGTCACTTGAAAATAGCGGCCGAGAAAGTCGTCCAGCGATTTCACCTCGTTGGGCCGCGCGGTAAGAGAATCGTGGAAACTGGTGAAATCGACGTATTCAGTCCGCAAGCCGTTGTCGCAGAGAATTTCCCAGAGGACCGAAGACGGAACGGCTCCGCCGAGGTGGATATGGAGATCGTGCATAAACAATCTAATCTGATGGGGGCCGGAATGGCAATTCGAAGTTCGAATTGAGATTCAGCATGTTGAGGGCCAATCTTTCCGCGATGGTGCGTCGGCATTCGTCCTGCTGGCAGCGGGAGATGGAGGTAGCGGCTTGTTTCCCGAGCCATTTCCATTTAAATCGAACCATGAGCACGAGCCTGAACCCGCAGCGGACCATCGACGAACTCAAGCAATTGCGCGCTCTGACGGGTGATGAAAATGGAGCACAGCGGGTGGCTTTCACCGACACCTGGGCCAAGGCACGGGCTTATTATAAAAGCCTTCTCACCGATCTACCGGTGGACATTCATACCGACGAAGCGGGAAATTTATGGACCACACTTCACGGCGAATCCGAGCGAACCCTGATCATCGGCGGCCACATCGATTCCGTTCCTAACGGCGGCTGGCTCGATGGTTGTCTGAATGTATGGGCCGGATTGGAAATCCTGCGCCGCATTCATGCCGAGTATCATGGGAAACCGCCGGTCACCGTGCGTGTCGTCGATTGGGCGGATGAGGAGGGCGCGCGATTCGGAAAAAGTCTGTTCGGCTCTTCCGCCTGTTCTGGAAATCTCGATATGGACGAAGCGCGAGGACTCAAGGACAAGGATGGTATTTCGCTGCCTGATGCCATCGCCGCGCATGGGATTGATTTCGAAAACGTCAAAGCCAGCCACAAAGAGCTGAAGGACGCAGCCGCCTACATTGAGCTTCACATCGAGCAAGGCCCGGTGCTGCTCGATATGGATCTCTCCCTCGGTGCCGTGCTCGGGACTTTTGGCGTCGAACGCCACGCGATCACCTTTCATGGACAAGCCGCGCATTCCGGCAGCACGCCGATGAACCGCCGCCGCGATGCGTTTCTTGCTGCGGCGAAAATGAGTTCTGAAATCTATCATATCGCCGAACGCAGCGGACAGGGTGTCTGCACGGTCGGCTCGTGCACGACGAAACCGGGTATCGTCACCAGCGTTGTCGAGGAATGCCGCATCACGCTGGACCAACGCCACCTGGACGCTGATGCACTTGCGAAAATGCTAGCAGAAGCGCGTGAGGCCAGCGAGCGCTTCGCGAAAGAAGGCAACGTCACCGTCACGTGGGAGCGCATCTGGCAAATCGCCCCGCGTCCTTTCGACGACGAACTCATTGCCCTTTGCGACGAATCGATTCTCGAAACCTGCGGAATTTCCCACCGCCTTCCATCCGGTCCGCTGCACGACGCTGCGGAAGCTGCCGCCGCAGGGATCCCCACCGTGATGATGTTCGTGCAAAGCCTCCACGGCATCAGCCACAACAAGATCGAGGATACGAAAGAAGAGCACCTCGCCCAGTCGGTCATCGCTTTCGACAAGCTCGCTTCCAAGACGATGGCATGGATCGCCGGGCGTTGAGGGAATTCTACACGTTTTTTTGGAATCCGTCCTGGCGGGGATCTGTTAAATGGGGGTCCTGCCGGAATCGCCCCAGTAGAAGATTGTCCGAATCCGTCGGAGTGGTAATCTCCGGCCATGAAGCCGCTGTTTCTTATTTTACTTACAGCCATCGGATCCCACGCCGCTCCGGTGATTTCCAACATCGATTGGGAACCCGCTTGTGACGGAGCGAACATTGAAATCGTGTCCGACCAATCGAAGCTCCTGAGCATCCGGGCATTCGCCGGTCATTCCGCTTCGCTCATCGAATGGACGATCCACTTCATCGATGGAATTTCCGTCACTGCAGAGTTCCGCGAGACCGCCCGTGATAGAATATCAGAAGGCGAAAGAGCGGGAGAATATTCCGGGATCACTCGTTTGGCACGCCTTGAAACCTTCAGATGGCAGGATGGCCATTTCCAAATTGCAGATAAAATCCTCGCAGAGGAATTGAGGGACATTCTCGCCAAAGTAAAAGAGCGCCGCGAGTGACGAGACATATGGCATGGCGACAATCCCATGATCAACCGCATCGTCGACGAACTACCGAAGTATGGTGCTTTCCAAAGTTCTGTTGAAAGACGCGGACTGAAGATCCGCGGTCCGAGGGAGACTGGCATTGACGGGGCGGGCGGCTTGTCCAAGCTCCACGCATGATAGCGAGACTGCGGGGCAAAGTGATCGAGGCGTATCCGAACCGTTTGGTGGTGGATGTGCATGGGGTGGGTTATGAAGTTTTCATCCCGCTCTCGACTTTTGATAGGCTACATGCGGCGGAGGGGCTGGAGGTGGATTTGCGGACGCATCTGCATTTCAGCCAACTGGGGCAGAAATTGTTCGGATTTGCGAGTGAGGAGGAACGCGATGTTTTCCTGCTGCTGATCGACCGGGTGAGCGGGGTGGGCCCGACGATGGCCGTGTCGGTATTGAGTGGAATGGACGTGAGCCGTTTCAAGCAATGTGTGGTTGCGGGCGACGTGGCAGGACTCTCGAAACTGAAAGGCGTGGGGAAAAAAACCGCCGAGCGGATCGTGCTGGAGCTGAAGGACAAGGTGGGCGTGACGGAAACGTGGCAGGACGCGGCTGCTGGCCAGGTGAGCGCCTCGGCGGCGGATGCGGAGCTTGCCTTGATCGCACTCGGCTACAAGCAGGTGGACGCACGCAAGGCGGTTCGTAAGGTGCTCGACACAGACGCCGCCGCACCGACGGAAGCGCTGGTGCGCGGGGCATTGCGTGCCTTGCAGGGATAGGGCCGCGTCGGATTCCAAGGCACGAAGGCTCCGGATGATGGCGATTGGAATTACCCCGAATGGAGAGGCAATAACCGGTGGAAGTTTTGAGCCTTGCCAGCTGTAATTGATCCACCAATTCTGACTGCGGGTGAGGAAACCTGTGTTTCCCCGCTGCAATCAAACCCTTAGTTTATGTCCATCTCTTCTGTGAATGAAACCATCGGCCGCCATCGGTGGACGATTTGTGGCCTGGTCTTCGCTGCCACCACTATCAATTATCTGGATCGAAACGTGCTCGGGCTGCTCAAGCCCGTCCTCTCGGCGAGTGGCGTTTTCGGCGAGATCAAGGCGGATCAGGAGCTGAACTACTCCACGGTGGTGATCTGTTTCCAAATCGCCTATGCGCTGGGCATGTTGGCGGCAGGCAAGATCATCGACAAGGTGGGTACAAAAAGGGGCTACGCCTATTCCCTCATTGGCTGGAGTGCTGCGGCGATCGGCCATGCATTCGGCCATCATACGTGGAGTTTCGGTTTTTGGCGAGCTGCTCTCGGAGTCACGGAATCAGGAAATTTTCCTGCTGCTAACAAAACCATCGCGGAATGGTTCCCGAAGAAGGAACGCGCGCTGGCGACGGGGCTGTATAATTCAGGCGCGAATATTGGTGCGATTGTCGCCCCGCTTTGCGTGCCATGGATCGCCGCCCACTGGGGCTGGGAATGGGCATTCATCCTCACTGGCGCGGTGGGCCTCACCTGGCTCGCCTTCTGGTATGCCATTTATGACACTCCGGCTGCAAAACTGGAGAATGGGCAACTCTCGCAGGCGGAATATAATTTCATTCATAGCGATCTGGACGAGCAGGAGGCTGAAAGGGCCGATGTGGCGAAGGAAAAAGTCTCGTGGTTCAAGCTCCTCACGTTTCGCCAGACGTGGGCCTTTTTCGTTGGCAAGTTCATGACGGATCCCATCTGGTGGTTCTTCCTCTTCTGGTTGCCCGCGTTCCTTGAGGGGGAAAATGCCCGCAAGGTCCAGGCCTTCCTGGCTGCCAATCCAGGCTATGCGGGTGACAAGGCTGATATTCCGGGCGTGATCAGTTGGCCTTTCGCTGTCGCTGTCGTTTATACCGTGTCCACTGCCGGTTCGATTTTCGGCGGGTGGCTGCCGAAGAGATTCATCAACGGCGGCATGGATCCTAACAAAGCTCGCAAGCTGGCGATGTTCGTTTTCGCCTTGTTCCCGTTGACGGTGCTGTTCGCTTCGCGTCTCGGAGCGATCAACACCTGGTTTGCGGTTGCGACGATCGCCATCGCCTGTTCGGGTCATCAGGCTTGGTCGGCGAACATATTTACGACGGTTTCAGACATGTTTCCGAAAAAAGCGGTCGCCTCGGTCACCGGTATTGGCGGCATGGCCGGCGCGGTGGGAGGCATCCTGATCGCCCGCGCGGCAGGTCTTCTGCTCAAGCACTTCACCGAACTGGGCAAGGTGGAGGTGGGCTACAGCATTCTGTTTGTGGTCTGCGGCTCCGCCTATATCACCGCTTGGGTGATCATGCATTTGCTCGTGCCGAAGTTTAAGAAGATCGTGCTGTAAGCTGAAATCACGGAGTCATCCGCTCTAGCAGGCGGGTGATCGCCCAAGCCGCGTGCTCCGCAATGAGCGGGTCGGGATCGGCTGCGGCGCGTTGCAGGGCGGGCAGATCTTCCAGCGTGCCGGTGTTTCCCAATGCCACGCAGACGTTGCGGAGGAATCTCGGGCGCTTGATGCGTTTGATCGGAGATTTTGCGAACAGCGTGCGGAATCCATCGTCATCGAGTTCGAGGAAATCCCTCAGACGTTTTTCGAAAACGGCGGAGCGCGCATGGAAGGTCAGCTCGCGTGACTCGACGGCGAATCGATTCCACGGGCAGGCGTCCAGGCAATCATCGCAGCCATAAATTCGGTCACCAATGGCGATTCGGAACTCTTCGGGAATCGCTCCCTTGTGCTCGATCGTCAGATAGGAAACGCATCGCCGCGCGTCCACCCTCCTCGGCGCGGTGATTGCCTGAGTCGGGCAGGCCGTGATGCAGCGTGTGCATTTTCCGCAATGATCGCCAAAGGGTGCGTCCGCCGTCAGGTCCAGCGTGGTCAATAGTTCCGCTAGAAAAAACCACGCGCCCATTCCCTTGTGGATTTGCACGGTGGATTTCCCATTCCACCCGAGGCCGGCGTCGCTCGCGAAGTCGCGTTCGAGCACGGGACCGGTGTCCACGTAGAAGCGTTGCGTGCCACCGAGCGTTTGTAATCTGGTATCGAACTCGCGGAGCCGTTTCTCGATCAAATCATGATAGTCCTCGTTCCACGCGTAGCGGGCGATCCGATAGCCGCCGTCATGTCCCTCGGGAAACGGACTGCGGCCCGGATAATAGTTCAGCGCGAGGCAGATGATCGATTTGCATCCGGCGAGAACCTCCCGCGGATCGCAGCGGCGCTCCGGTGTGCGTTCGAGCCAGCCCATTTCACCGTGTTTCCCCTCCGTGATCCAATCACGGAACAACGCCGCATGGCTCGCCTCCTTGGCAAGCGCGATGCGGCAATCATCGAAGCCGAGTTCGGCTGCCCATGCTTTCACCTGCTCCACCATTTCGCTCAAAAGTGTCCGGTGAAAAAATAGCGCGCGCTTTCCAAGATTCCAGTGGCGAGTTCGCCGCAGTCCAAACCGGCAGTCTCCACCTTCAGATGCGCGGATTCCTGATAGAGCGGCCTGCGTATTTCCATCAGCGCCTCAATCCGTGCGGCCGGATCATCGGTATGTAACAGCGGGCGATCGCGACTTCTGCCGGTCCTTTCCAAAATCACACCGACCGGTGCATGCAGCCAGACGACATAGCCGAGATGCCTGAGCAATTCCCGGTTTTCTTCCCGACCCACGACGCCGCCGCCCGTTGAAATGATGCGTCGCGGGGCATCCGGATCGTTCATTTCCTCCAGCAACCGCGTCTCCATATCGCGGAATGCCTCCTCGCCATCCTCGCCGAAAATCGCGGTGATCGATTTTCCTGCCCGGTGCTCGATCACGTGATCCATGTCCACAAGGGGATAGCCTAACCGTTGGTGGAGCTCTCGCCCGACCGTGGATTTTCCACTACCCATGAATCCGATGAGAACAATGTTCTTCGGTGGGGTTTGCGACTCGTTCATACGGCATCCTAGGTCGAAAGCTGCGGAGGGATAAACCGTAAAAGCTGCCCGCAAGCCATTTTGGCGAAATGGCCCAGGATGCCCGTCCGCCAACCGCCTCAAGCGCGAGCAGGATTTGCTCAGTTTCTTTCTTTCGGCGAAATCAAGTTGGTATGGGCCGTGCTGGATTCGGTATGAACAAACTCCACAAACTTCATACTGGAGGATGCGCTAAACAATATCCGGAACTGCCATGAAACTACTTCCCCGAATCAGTCACTCAGCGTTTGCATTTCTCGCACTGTGCGGTTTTGCGAATGCGGAACCTCTCAAAATCGCTTACTCGGACTGGCCCGGCTGGGTCGCTTGGGAGATCGGCGTGCAAAAAGGATGGTTCAAGGAAGCGGGCGTGGATGTCGAGTTCCAGTGGTTCGACTACGTGCCATCGATGGACGCCTACGTTGCCGGAAAGGTCGACGCGGTGTGCATGACCAATGGCGACGCACTCGTCACAGGCGCAACCGGAAAGCCCTCCGTCGGGATTCTAATCAATGACTATTCGAACGGCAATGACATGATCGTCGCCGCGCCGGGCATTTTCTCCATCAAGGATTTGAAGGGCAAAAAGGTCGGCATCGAGGAAGGATTCGTGGAGCATCTGCTGTTGCTCACCGGCTTGGAAAAAAACGGAATGAAGCTCGACGATGTTTCGATCATCAACACGAAGACCGGGGAGACGCCGCAAGTGCTGGCATCCAAGGCCGTCGATGCCATCGGCGCCTGGCAGCCGAATTCCGGCCAAGCCCTCAAGGCCCTGCCCGGATCCAAGCCCATCTATACCTCTGCCGATGCGCCGGGAATTATTTATGATCTCCTCTACGTTTCCTCCGAGAGCCTTGAAAAACGCAAGGACGACTGGGCCAAGGTGGTGAAGGTCTGGTATAGAATCGCCGACTATATCAAGAATGATGAAAATCTGGATGACTCGCTAAGGATCCTCGCCGGTCGGGTCAATTTGAAGCCTGAGGAATACGAACCATTTCTCAAAGGCACCTACATTCTCAGTTTGGATGAGGCTCTCAAGCGTTGGGAAAAAGCTGATGGCCTTGCCTCTGTTTATGGTTCCACGAAAAATGTGAACACCTTCAATCTGAAATTCGGTGTCTATAAGGACAGCCAGGACCCGGACAAATATCTGGATTCCTCGCTAACCAAAGCACTGAAGCCGGCCAAGACCGACTGATGTTTAGCCGCATCGTGCAGCTCCCATTTTCAAAAACCCAAATGCCTGGTCCTGAATTTCTGAAAGGTTGGTTTGTTGTCCGCAGGGAGCTGCCGCGTTCGCGGCGCGCATTTCTCGCAGGATTTTCATTCGTCCTGCCGCTCGCGCTCTGGTGCTTCGTTTCCTACGCGCCCTTCTTCTGGCATCCCGATGTGAAGCTGACACTCGCCGCCAACACGGATCGGATGAGCGCCACCTTCACTGCGGGAAATCGCTTGAGCCGCGATTTCTTTCCGAAATATATGAGTGCCGTCCGCGAGGATAACAAGGAGACGCTTGCCGCCCGGGCCTCCGGAACTTCGGTTGCCGGAGCAAAGCGCGCCAATCGGCTGCTACTTCGCCAGCTTGCGCCCGTCGCCATCGATCACGGTTGGCTGCCGCGCGGCCGGGAGCAGGACGATGCCGCGCTCTATCTGCTTTGGGGCGATCTCGCCAGCGGCAGGAAAATCGCCAGCAAACCGGCTCTATCAGAAGAAAACATCGCCATTGTCAAAACCAACTGGAACACGCTTTCCGCCAACTCGCCCACCTTTGAATATGCGAAATTGCCTGACCAGCTCCTCCTGAAGCTCGTTCCCCAAGGTATCCCGTCGAACCCGATCTATCTGCCAGCACCGCACGAGGTGATCACCGCCGGTTGGTATGACTTCCGCGCGCCCCGGGTCGGGGAGAATCCCACCATGCTGGAGCGCTACGGCTACTCGCTGCGCATCATTTTTCTAGGGTTCTTGTGGTCCTGCCTCATCGGAGTTCCGCTCGGAATTCTTTGTGGAGTCTATGATTTCTTCTCGAAAATCCTGGAGCCTTTCGTGGATTTCTTCCGCTACATGCCCGCTCCGACATTCAGCACGCTGCTGGTCGCGGTGCTCTCCGCTCACGATGCGCCAAAGGTCGCGCTGGTGTTCGTCGGGACGGTGTTTCAAATGATTCTTGTCGTTTCAAAAACTACCCGATTGTTGGATCCCGCCTTGCTCGAAGCGGCGCAAACACTCGGTGCGAAGCCCAGGCAGATGATCACCCGGGTCGTTCTGCCCGGCATTCTCCCGAATCTCTACAACGACCTCCGCATCCTCCTCGGCTGGGCATGGACGTGGCTCGTCATCGCGGAACTCATCGGGGTGAAAAGCGGTCTAACCGCATTCATCGATACGCAGGGAACATTCCGCAACTTCGACCGTGTCTTTCCGATTATCATCCTCATCGGCATCACCGGTTTTGTGACCGACCAAATTCTCGCGATGCTCCACGGACTCTTCTTCCCATGGGCCGGCAACTCAGGACCGGTTTCCCGTGCAGTCGCGGATGCGGTCACCTGGCCGGTTCGCACGGTGTTCAGCTTCACCCGCCGCCTCAGCACCCCTTCCGATCTGCCATGAACTCCCTCGAAGTCCCCGAATACCAGCGGCAGAGCGAAGCGGTGGCCTCCCGTTTTGCCCGCCTGAAAGAGCGTCCGATCGCCCTCAGCGTGCGAGGCCTCACGAAATGTTTCGAGACACCGAAGGGCTCGGTCACCGCGCTCCAGAACGTGAGTTTCGATGTCCACAAACGCGAGCTGATGTGTGTGATCGGTCCTTCCGGATGCGGAAAATCAACACTCGTTAGAATTCTCGCCGGTCTCGAAACAAGCACTCAAGGCGAATTGTTGGTTTATGGCGACAAGGTGTCCGGCCCCGGCCCGGATCGCGGCATGGTGTTCCAGGGTTACACGCTCTTCCCGTGGCTGACGGTAAAAGAGAACGTCATGTTTGGCCCCCGCGTCGCCGGGAGAGCCACAACTTTCGCTCAATCGGAAGCGCGTGAATGGATCGAACTCGTCGGTCTGAGTAGATTCGAGAACTCCTATCCACACCAGCTTTCCGGCGGAATGAAGCAGCGCGTTGCCATCGCCCGTGCGCTGGCGAACCAGCCCCGTGTGCTTTTCATGGACGAACCGTTCGGCGCGCTCGACGCCCAGACGCGTTCGAACATGCAGGCCTACCTGTTGGAGATTTGGAAAAACGTGGACATCACCATCGTCTTCATCACCCACGATCTGGATGAGGCGGTGTATCTAGCGGATCGAATTCTCGTGCTCGATGCGAACCCCGGCCGCGTCCGCGAAATCGTCGAGGTCCCCGTGTCCCGGCCACGCTCGTTTGATCAGGTGGCCGACCCGCTTTTTCTCGCCACGCGCCGCCACATCGAGCACCTGATCCATCCTCCCGACACTCCGGAAATTGAGAATTTTCCGGTGCTCAAGATGGCAGTGGCCGATCCTGACGTTCTCTGAATCAATCACTTGGGTTTTCGAATCCCGAAATAAAGTATGAACTATTGCTTTTTTCTTCATACGCGGAATGCCGCGTGCTACCTTCCGCCGCATGGCAAAGGACGACAACAGCGAAGGCTTGCGGCGGGTGACGATCTCGATGTGCGAGGACACTTTCCAATCGCTGGATCGCATTATCACGGAGCGTGGATTCGACAGCCGCTCGCAGGCGATTTCAGAAATGATCCACCAACAAGCGGCCGAGCATCTCGGAAAAATCGGCAGTCAGATCATGGCCGGCACGCTCACCTTGATTTACGACGAATCGAAAAGCTCGCTACTCCGGGATCTATCAAAAATCTGCCGCGAACACATCACCGAGGTCATTTCATCGCAACACATCCTGCTGGAGGACGAGCACGTTCTCGAGGTTCTGCTAATGCAAGGTCCTGCGAAAACACTTCGGGAGATCGCCAATGAACTCGTCACTTGCAAGGGCGTGAAAAGTACCCACCTCAGCCTGACACCCCACCTTCTTCCCCAGCTTCACGCTGCCAGAAAAACGAACAACCCGTAGTCATTTCATTTTCCACGATGTCCCTCATTTTCGAAAAAACACTCCACGGTGCCGGCATGTGGTCCGGAGTCATCTCGCGTGGGAAGCGTCTTCGCCTCACCGATCTCGATGGCGGCGCGAACGTTGGCATGCTGCTCTACAATGCATTGGAACGGCACGAACGTTACAACATGCCGGACACGCTCAAGGGCCAGCACATCTTCTATCTGCGTGCCCCCTACTGCCTCCACTCGGACATGGGGCGTTTGTTGGCGTCCATCACTAAGGATAGCGTCGACTGGCACGACACCGTTTGTGGTCATTCCGATGCCGCCAGAGTCCTTGCGAAATATGGGGAAAACAACTATCAGACCGCGCGCAACGATTGGAACCGCAATGGCCGTGATTGCTTCCTGATCGAACTCGCCAAGTGGGGCCTCGGAAAAAAGGACCTCGTTCCAAATGTCAACTTTTTCAGCAAAGTCGTCTCGGATGAAGGGGGTAAACTTTCCTTCGTTCCTGAAAATTCGAAAGCCGGGGACAGCGTCGAACTCCGTTTTGAAATCGACACGCTCGTCGTGCTCAACACCTGTCAGCACCCGCTCGATCCGGATCCGGTCTATCGTCACCGACATGTGAAGATGGAGGTTTTCTCCGGTGAATCTCCCGCTTCCGATGATCCATCGCTAATCATCCGTCCCGAGAATCTCCGCGCTTGGGAGAACAACGAAATCTATCACTCGCTCCGATTCTAACTGCCATGACTGAAAGCTCGCTCCAACCTGAGACCGCCGTTTTCCGCGAAGTCATTCCAGCGGGGGATTGGTGGGTTCGCGAAATCAAAAAAGGCCAGACGCTTCGCATTCTCGACCTAGAAGGCAACCAAGCCGCTGATACGCTCTTCTTCAACGCCGCCGATCCTACGGAACGCTACAGCGCCGACCGGACGATTCAGGAACAGGCCGCACTTTATCTGACGACAGGAACCAAGCTGATGAGCACTGAAGGCAATGCGATGCTCGAAATCACTGCAGACACCTGCGGCCGCCATGACACGTTAGGCGGGGCCTGTTCCCGAGAATCGAACACCATGCGCTATGCCCACGACAAGGAATGCATGCACGCCTGCCGCGACAGTTTCATCCGTGGTGCCCAGGAATGGAACGTAGAACTCACCAAGCGGGACATCACGTGCAACATCAATTTTTTCATGAACGTCCCGGTGTCACCTGATGGCGGGCTCACATTCGCCGATGGGATTTCCGCTCCCGGCCGTTATGTGGAAATGCGGGCGGAAATAGATGTCGTCTGTTTGATTTCCAATTGTCCTCAACTCAATAATCCCTGCAACGGCTGGAATCCCACGCCGGTGGAGGTGCTGATCTGGAGCGGGGAATCCTCCGAAGCCACACTGGCGAAATAAATTTCGCGGTCCATTTATCCAATGAAAATCCTCATCGCTAACAGGGGCGAAATCGCAGCCCGTGCCATCCGTACTTTCAAAAGGCTCGGCTACAAGAGCGTCGCCGTTTATTCCGATCCTGACCATGGCGCGCCTCACGTCGATCTGGCGGATGAAGCGCATCGTCTCGGGCCCGGCCCGGTTTCGGAAAGTTATCTGCTCAAGGAATCTTTGTTAGCCATTGCCCGCGAATCCGGTGCGAATGCGGTTTTTCCCGGATACGGACTACTCAGCGAAAATACCGACTTCGCCCGGATGTGCGAGGAGGCTGACGTGAAATGGATGGGGCCGACTCCGGAACAAATCATCGCTTTCGGATTGAAACACGAAGCCCGTCGCCTCGCCGGAGATGCGGGTGTGCCACTGGTTCCAGGGACGGGACTACTGGAAAATGCGGACGCGGCGATCACTGCTGCGAAAGAAATTGGCTATCCGGTGATGCTCAAGAGTACGGCGGGCGGCGGCGGAATCGGCATGAAGGTTTGTCGTGATGAAGCGGAACTGCTGCGCGAATTCGAGAGCGTCGTTCGATTAAGCGAGCGGAGTTTTGGATCGGGCAGTGTGTTCATCGAGCGTTTCATCCAACGCGGTCGTCACGTGGAAGTGCAGATTTTCGGCGATGGAAAAGGGCGGGTGTTAGCTCTCGGTGAACGCGATTGCTCGGTCCAACGCCGCAACCAAAAGGTCTTCGAGGAAACACCCGCACCGGACCTCCCTGACAAGACCCGGGCTGCATTGCATGAAGCTGCGGTGAAACTTGGCGAGAGTGTGAACTACCGCTCCGCCGGGACGGTGGAATTCATTTATGACGCGGATCGCGATGATTTCTTTTTCCTCGAAGTGAACACGCGGCTGCAGGTGGAACACGGCGTGACCGAACTCGTTACCGGCATCGATCTGGTGGAATGGATGGTTCGCCTCGCAGTCGACGAGGATTGGGAAATGCCGATCACCGCACCAGAATCGATCGGCTGCGCCATCCAAGCCCGTGTTTATGCGGAAGACCCGAATCACAATTTCCGCCCCAGCAGCGGATTGCTCACCGAAGCGAGTTTCCCCGAATGGACGCGCTGCGATGGATGGATCGTTCCCGGCACAGAAGTCAGCCCGTTTTATGACCCTCTGTTAGCCAAGGTGATGGTGCATGCGGAAGATCGCGCTGCCGCTGTCGCCAAGCTCGAAAGAGCGCTCGATGAAACGAAGATTTCCGGCATCGAGACGAATCTCCGCTATCTGCGCGGGATTGTACGATGGACGCCGTATCTCAACGGTGGCGTGGCGATGCGCGACATCGCGGATTTCTCCTACACTCCTAACACGATCGATGTGATGGCTGCCGGAACGATGACGACCGTGCAGGATTGGCCGGGCCGTGTCGGGTATTGGGAGGTCGGCGTGCCGCCGTGCGGACCATTTGATTCGTTGTCACTCCGGCTGGCGAATCGTCTGGTCGGAAATGCGGAGGGCGCACCGGGATTGGAAATCA
This sequence comes from Luteolibacter sp., assembly GCA_039925065.1. GTDB lineage: Bacteria > Verrucomicrobiota > Verrucomicrobiia > Verrucomicrobiales > Akkermansiaceae > Luteolibacter. Next base: position 12,916 of record JBDSZP010000226.1, on the reverse strand, counting down.
CGATGACCGGGCCGACGCTGCGGTTCAATGTGGCGACGACCATCGCTGTGGTGGGGGCATCGGCTTTGATGCTGAAAAACGGCGAACCCGTAAGGATGAATGAGGCCATCAATATCGAAGCAGGTGATGTTTTGAAAATCGGCCGATTCGAGGGAGCCGGGGCCCGTGCGTATTTCGCGGTGGCGGGTGGGATCGAATCACCGGAGTATTTAGGGAGTTGCTCGACGTTTACGTTAGGGAGATTCGGCGGTCCGTTCGGGCGGGCTCTGCTACCGGGTGATGTTTTGGGAATAAGGAGTGGAGATGCCGCGTCTCCGCTTGAAGGGGCGAGACGTACCTTCCACTTATCCCACGAATGGCGTATCGCAGTCCTATACGGGCCGCATGGTTCGCCGGATTTCTTTCTGGATGAGGACATTGATACGTTCTTCGCCACGAGCTGGGAGGTTCATTACAATTCCGCTAGAACCGGAGTCCGTCTCATCGGGCCGAAGCCGAAGTGGGCGCGTACCGACGGCGGCGAAGCGGGACTGCATCCGTCCAACCTTCACGACAACGCCTACGCCATCGGTGCGGTGGATTTTACGGGAGACATGCCCGTGATCCTCGGACCTGATGGACCGAGTCTTGGCGGCTTTGTTTGCCCGGTCGTCGTCGTGGATGCGGAACTTTGGAAATTGGGACAACTTCGGCCCGGCGACCGTATCAAGTTTGTTCCCGTTGATGAAACGTGGGCTGCTGCAAGACAATTGGAAGTCGCCGATTTGCTCGCAGGAAACGTTTCAGCACTCTCCGATCCCATTGAGACCGGACGCGGCTCCTGTTTCATCGATTCCTTTGGCGAGGGCGATGATTCGATCGTTGTGCGTCGTGCTGGAGATCGTTATTTCCTGATCGAATTCGGCCCGCATCATCTGGATCTCAAGCTGCGATTCAAGGTCCACGTCGTCCACGAATGGCTGAAGGAACGGGAAATTGCGGGCATCATCGATCTGACTCCGGGCATCCGCTCGCTCCAGGTGCATTTCGATCCCTCACAGATTTCACGCGACGATTTGTGGCGTGAAATCCGTGATGGAATCATTTCCCTGCCACCGCTCGATCAGATCGAAGTGCCGACACGCGTGGTCCATCTGCCGCTCAGTTGGGATGATCCGAGCACGCAGGAAGCGATCCGGCGCTACATGCAGAGCGTGCGTCCCGATGCTCCATGGTGCCCGAGCAATCTGGAATTCATCCGGAGGATCAACGGGCTGAGCTCGATTGCCGATGTCTATCAAATCTTCTTCGAGGCTTCGTATCTCGTGATGGGTCTCGGTGATGTCTATCTCGGTGCGCCCGTCGCGACTCCGCTCGATCCGCGTCATCGGATGGTGACGACGAAATACAACCCAGCCCGGACATGGACGCCGGAAAATGCGGTCGGCATCGGTGGTGCGTATCTCTGCATCTACGGCATGGAAGGTCCCGGAGGCTATCAGTTCACCGGGCGGACGATTCCCGTTTGGAACCGCTGGCGGAAGACCGAGGATTTCCAGAATCCATGGCTGCTGCGTTTTTTCGATCAACTCCGTTTCTATCCGGTGAGCGCTGACGAGCTGCTGCGTTTGCGCGAGGAAGTTCCGCGCGGAAGGCACAAGCTGGAGATTGAGGAGAAGATTTTCCGGTTTTCGGATTACGAGAAATTCCTGGGAGAGCACGCTGCAGAAATCGATGCGTTTCAAACCAAGCAACGCGCCGCCTTCGAAGCGGAGAGAAAGCGCTGGGAGGAAGCCGGGCTTTCGATGGACGCGCCGGCGGAGGAGGTGATTCCCGATGACGCGGTGGTGATCCCAGAAGGCTGCACGACGTTGGACAGTCCGGTGACGGGGAGCGTTTGGAAAATTGAAACCATCGCAGGTGCCGTTCTGAAGTCGGGCGGAACTGCGCTGATTCTGGAGGCCATGAAAATGGAAGTTCCATTAGAAGTCGATGAACATCTGGAGATCATCGAGGTGCTTGTGGCGGAAGGAACCAGCGTCAAGGCCGGACAGGCGTTGGTGATCGTGAAAGTCCAAATCAACTGACCGATGAAGATTACCGAACTCAAGCAACGATACGCGGCAGGCGTCACTCCCTCGACCGTGATTGAAGAGATCTGGCAAAAAATCATTGATTGGAATGATCCTGCAATTTTCATCCATCTGCCAGAGAAGAACGTTCTGATGGGGTTGGCGGCAGCCGTGGAAGGCATGCCAAAGGAGCTTCCGCTTTGGGGAATTCCCTTTGTGGTGAAAGATAACATCGATGTCGCGGGCTGGCCGACGACAGCGGCGTGCCCTGAGTTTTCCTACGTGCCTGAGAGCGACGCTGAAGTTGTCAGGCTGCTGCGCGAAGCCGGGGCCATCCCGATTGCGAAAGGGAACCTCGACCAATTCGCCACCGGCCTTGTTGGGACCCGCTCGCCGTATGGAGTTCCGAGAAATGCGATTGATGCGGAGTTTCTACCCGGTGGTTCAAGTGCCGGAAGTGCTTCGGCCATGGCAGCTGGACTTTGCGCGTTTTCGTTAGGAACGGATACGGCAGGCTCCGGGAGAGTGCCTGCGGCGTTCCAGGAATTGATCGGTTGGAAGCCGACACGCGGACTGTTGAGCAGCCGTGGAGTTGTGCCTGCCTGCCGTTCGCTGGACTGCGTTTCGGTCTTCGCGAATGATGCCGCTGATGCGGCGTTGGTGGCGGAGGTGGTGAGCGTCTTCGATGTGGCAGATCCATTTTCCCGCGAGGTGGCGGAAGCCGTGCCATTCGGGAAATCGTTCCGATTTGGTGTGCCGCGGAGTTTGGATTTCGCAGGAGATCCCGACACTCCGGAGCTGTTTGCGGAGGCGATCAGGAGGATGGAGGCAATCGGAGGCGCACCGGTGGAGGTCGATCTATCTCCCTTCACCGAAGCTGCGAAATTGTTATACGAAGGTCCGTGGGTAGCGGAGCGCTGGGCGGCTGTTGGAGATTTCGTGGAAAAGAATCCGGATGCAGTTTTCCCGGTGACGCGCACCATTCTGGAGGCTTCGAAAAACTGGGATGCAGTTTCCACATTCAAGGCGCAATACAAGCTGCGGGAGTTCGCCCGAACGGCGGAAGGAGTTTGGGAGGGAGTCGATGTGCTGTTACTTCCCACAACGCCGTGCCTTTACACCGTAGCGGAAAATCTAGCGGAGCCTTATGTGACGAACGCGACTCTCGGACGTTATACGAATTTCATGAACCTGCTCGATTTATCCGCCGTTGCAATGCCTGCGGGGCGGGGGAGATCGGGCCGTGCGCCCTGGGGGGTCACGCTGGCAGCTCCGGCGGGATGTGATGTGGCTTTGCTGGAAATGGCCGCGAGATTTTGTGGGGAAAATTTCGAGATGAAATTGTGCGCTCCCGAGAAAATCCCGCTGCTTGTCTGCGGTGCGCATTTGGAAGGACTCGCGTTGCATTGGCAATTGGCGGATCGCGGGGCGGTTCTTCGCGAAAGGACGCGGACCGCTCCGGTTTACCGAATGTTCGCCATTCCCGCGAGCGGCTCGATTCCACCGAGGCCCGCCCTGGTGCGCGATGATGCGGCTGGCGCGAGCATCGAGGTAGAGGTCTGGGAACTGGCTCCTGCGGCTTTCGGCGATTTCGTTTCGAAAATCCCGGCACCACTGGGAATCGGAAAAGTCCTGCTCGAAAACGGTGAAGAGGTCCCCGGATTCATCGCGGAACCGAGGGCCACGGAAGGCGCGGAGGAAATCACCCGTCACGGCGGTTGGCGGGCTTGGCTGGGAATTTGAAATTCAGGCTTCGCCAAGCGCGCCGGGCTCTGGCACAAACTCCGTGTGTCCGAGACCCGCATTCTCCAAGTAGCCGATGACGAAATGAAAGAAGCCGTGAGCGAGGCCTGTGCCTTGCTGCGAGCTGGTGAAATCGTCGCCCTTCCCACCGAAACCGTTTACGGCCTCGCCGCAGATGCCTTTAATCCTGAGGCAGTTGCCAAAGTGTTTGCCGCCAAGGAACGTCCCTCCTTCGACCCGCTGATCGTCCACATCGCCTCGCGCGGGGACTTGAAAAATGTGGCCATCGTGCCGCCGGAAATCGAGGAAACGGTGAACAAGCTGACCGCCGCATTCTGGCCCGGGCCGCTCACGATCATTTTACCGAAGCATCCCGACGTGCCGGATCTCGTCACCAGCGGGCTGCCAACGGTGGCGGTGCGTCAGAGCGCTCATCCGGTTTTCCGGGCGGTGAACAAGGAACTCGGGCATCCGATCGCCGCACCCAGCGCGAATCGTTTCGGCCGGATTTCTCCGACTTCAGCGTCTGCCGTGATGAAAGAATTGGAGGGTCGCATTCCGCTGATCGTTGATGCCGGAGCCTGCGCGGAAGGCGTGGAGAGCACGATCATCTCCATCGAACCTCGGGAGGGCAAGAAGCCGATTTTCCGCCTCCACCGCGCGGGGCCGATCACCAAGGAGCAGCTTCAGGATTACGGCAGGGTGGAAAAAGTTCGCGAAATCAAGAGCGATGCCCCGCAGGCACCGGGTCAATTGGAAAGTCACTACGCGCCGCTCACTCCGTTGATTCTGTTGGAGAACCCGGCCGATTTCATCCCCGAGGAAGGAAAGAAATACGGACTGCTCAGCTACACCGGCGAGGACGACAGCCCTTACGTCACGATGTACGACTGGGAGGTCATCGAATCGCTCAGCCCTGGCAGCGGCAAGCTGGCGGAAGCGGCGATCCGCCTGTTTTTCGTCATGCGCCTGCTGGACGAAGCGGGGCTCGACGCGATCATCGCCGAGCCTGTGAGTGAAGCCGGACTTGGCGTCGCCATCATGGACCGCCTGCGCCGCGCCTCCGTCAATCTCAAGTAACACCACATGAAAACCCAACTGCTAGCGCTCGCCCTTGTTTCATCGGCCCTTGCCCAACAACCGGACTGGGAAAACCAGGCCGTTTTCCGAATCAACAAGGAAGCCCCCCACGCAACATCCATGCCATTTCCGACCAAGGAAGACGCATCCTCCAAAGCCCGCTTGGAATCCCCATGGTGCCAGATGCTCAACGGAAATTGGAAGTTCCACCATACCGGGAACCCGTCCGGAAAGCCTGCGGGCTTCGAAGCTTCGGCCTTCGATGATTCCTCCTGGAAGGAAATTCCGGTGCCGTCGAATTGGCAGATGCAGGGATATGGCCACCCGCACTATACAAATTTCACCTATCCGTTTGCCAAAAATCCGCCAACGGTGATGGGCGAGCCGCCGCAGCATTATTCCAATTTTCCGATCGAGAATCGTAACCAAGTCGGCTCGTATCGCCACAAATTCACCGTGCCGGAAGCCTGGAAAGGCCGCCGCACGGCCATCGTCTTCGGTGGCGTGGATTCCGCCTTTTACCTTTGGATCAACGGGAAAAAAGTTGGATATTCGCAGGACTCACGGACTCCGGCGGAGTTTGACATCACGCCCTATCTCAAGGATGGGGAAAATGTGCTGGCTGCCGAAGTCTATCAATACTCGGACGGTTCCTACCTCGAAGACCAGGACATGTTCCGCCTTTCTGGTATTTTCCGTGATGTTTATCTCTACTCATCGGATGCGATCGACCTCAGCGATTTCTGGATCAAGGCCGGACTCGCCGACGATTATAAGACGGGCACGCTGAACTTCAGTGCCAAAATCGCCAACCACAGCGCAGCCGAAACGTCCGCGACCGCATCGCTGATTCTCAGCTCATCCGATGGTCAGAAGATCATGGTTCCTCCGGTTGTGATTAAGATCCCCGCCAATCAGACTTCCGAGCAAAGCGTCTCTCTCGGTCACATTCCCAATGTGAAGTTGTGGTCCGCCGAAGTTCCCAATCTCTATGCTTATCAAATCACGCTAACGAATTCCGCCGGCAAGGAAATCGCCCACTATGCGGGTAAAACTGGTTTCCGCCGTTCTGAAATCAAGAACGGCCAGCTTCTCGTGAACGGCCAGCCCATCCTGATCAAAGGCGTCAACCGCCACGATCACAACCCGGTCACCGGCCACTACGTCACCACCCAGGACATCCGCGATGATTTGCTGCAAATGAAGCGCGGCAATATCAATGCCGTCCGTACCTCGCACTATCCGAACGATCCGGTGTTGGTGGAAATGTGTGACGAACTCGGCCTCTATGTTGTCGCCGAGGCGAACATCGAATCCCACGGTATGGGTTTCAAAGAGCAGTCACTCGCGAAAGATCCATCATGGTTCGCTGCTCACCTTGACCGGATCCAAAACCTGGTGGAGCGCGACAAGAACCACCCGAGCATCATCATGTGGTCGATGGGAAATGAAGCCGGCGATGGCGAGAATTTCGTCAAATGCTCGGCATGGCTTCACCATCGTGATCCATCGCGTCCGGTCCACTATGAACAAGCCGGCCACGCTGCCCACGCCGATCTCTACTCGCCGATGTATGACAGCATCGAAGCCTGCGAGAAATATTGCCGCATTGAGGAACAATATCCTTTGGAAACCCAGCGCCCGTTGATCGAGTGCGAATACAGTCATGCGATGGGGAATTCCACGGGAAATCTGAGCGACTACTGGAACCTTTTCCGCAAGGAACGCCTCCTTCAGGGCGGATTCATCTGGGACTGGAGAGATCAGGGCATTCAAGCGATGAAGCACAACATCGGTGCGGTTGAAGATCGTTCGGGCAATGCTCACAAGGTTAGATTGCTCGGCTCGCTCGCCACCGATGAAGGATTATATAGCGGCAGCGCGGTGATCGAGGCATCGGACAAACTGAATCTATCGGGCGCTTTGTCGCTCGTCGCCGAAGCCCGGCTCAACAAAGTTGGCGCCAGCAAGGGTGGCCAACCGTTGATCGGAAAAGGCGATACATCCTACTCACTCAAGATCACGGAAAGCGGCGATAGTCTGGAGTTCTTCATCTATTCGGCAGGGCAGTGGCTCAACGTTGCCGCCAAATTACCGGCTGACGCCGCTTCGAAGTTCCACACTTATGCAGGGACTTATGACGGCAAGATGTTGGCGGTCTTCATCGATGGCAAACAAGCTGCGACCAAAGCCTGCAGTGGATCGGTTTCATCGAATTCTTATGAACTCGCCGTCGGCATTGATACCGAGGAAACCGCCCGTCGTTTTGATGGCTCCGTCCGTCACGCCGCTGTTTATTCACGGGCACTGAGCGCCGCCGAACTCTCCGGAAAGGCCGACCATGCGGAACTCTCGCTGGATTTCGCGAAGGATGCTGAGAAGCCGAAGACCCAGGAATTTCTTGCCTATGGTGGCGATTACAACGACCGCCCGACGGATCGTTCGTTCTGCTGCAATGGCATCATGTCGGCCACGCTCACGCCCTCGCCGCAGTTTGAGGAAGTGAAAAAGGTCTATCAAAATATCCACACGACGGGCATCGATGTCACCAACCCGAACGTTAAAATCGAGGTCCGGAACGAATATTTTTTCCGCAACATCGGACCGATCTCCGGCTCGTGGAAGCTGATGCAGGACGGAGTTGCCGTTGCCGAAGGGAAACTCAACCTTCCTGAAATCGCCGCGCAACAGAAGGCGGTGGTCGAAGTCGCGACCGGTCACGCGCCGGTTGCGACTAGCGAATATTTCCTCCGGGTCCGCTACGATCTCACGGAAGCCACCGCGTGGCACCCCGTCGGAATGCCGATCGCTTGGGACGAAATTCCACTGCCATGGGGCAAACGCACCCCGCCTGCTCCGACCGTTTCCGAAACGCCCGCAAGTTTCACCGAAAACGCCGATACCGTCACGGTGAATGCCAAAGACCTCACTGCTGTCATTGGCAAATCCCGTGGGATTCTAACGTCTCTGAAAACCAAGGGACAGGAATGGCTCGTCACTCCCTTGCAACTCAACTTCTGGAGGCCGCCCACGAACAATGACGAGGGAGCGCAACTCGATCAGAAGGCGAGAGTCTGGCAATATGCCGGAGCCAAAGCCACTGCCACCAAGGTCACCGCCGCGCAGGACGGCAAGGACGTGACCGTCACCTGTGAGCTGGCGATCCCTGCCGGGCAAAGCAGCGCGACCATCCAATACCGGATCACCGGGAGCGGCCAGATCCTGGTCGATACAAACATCCGTGCAGGCAAGGATTTGCCGACCATCCCAAGGATCGGCTACCAAGGTGAAATTCCTAACCGGACACCGCTCGTCAAATGGTATGGCAAGGGACCCCACGAAAACTACATCGACCGCAGTTCAGGTGCCTGGACCACGGTTCACGAAGGAATCGTTCCCGCAATGTTTTATGACTACATCGATCCACAGGATTCCGGAAACCGCACAGGTATCCGCTGGGTCACGCTCGCCAGCCCGGCCGGCGGTGCCGGCATGCGGGTGGATGCCACCGGTGAGGATCTGTTGGAAATGAGCATCTATCCATGCGCCGCCTCGGACATCACACTCGCCATGCATTTCAGCGAAATCCCGGTTCGCGATTTCTATACGCTCAATCTCGATCACCGCCAATCCGGTCTCGGCGGGACGAATTCGTGGGGCGCGCTTGCCCTGCCGAAATATCAGTTGCAGTCGGACCAAACCTATCACTGGTCGTTCATGCTGACTCCATCAGAAACTGCGGCCCCACCGCCAATGCGCCCGAGACCACGCTGAGTTCTTCCAAAATCACAACCCCTCGCCGGAGCCTTCTTCTGAAGGATCTTCGCTCGAGGGGTTTCTTTTTGTTGCCTCTTTGCTCGTAGTCCAACCCTTGAGGGTGTCTTCGTCACGCAATGAAGACACCCTAAAGGGTTGGACTACATACAAGATTGCCGCATTGCACCAAGGAGGGGCGGAATCTGTCCGCCCACGCCCATGAAAAGCCAATGAGGTGAGGGAAACGCAATTCATTGGCACCCATGGTCACGGCGATCCGATATCGCCGCTCCTTGGGATCTAACGTATCACTCGCACTCGATCACTAGCAGCGAGACCCCCTGACGGGGTAATGTGAAATTCACCGTCGCTGTGTTGTGATCGATGGGAGTTTCCTTCGGCGCTTCGAGAGTGGCGAGTTTGCCGGCTTGTTCGAGATCGGTGTATTGGGCTGGGGTTGGTTTTTGCGGTTCGCCGAGGGCTTTCCACATGGTGAAGGCGTTGCTGTGGGTTTCATCGATGCGGTATTGGGTCACCTTGGCATTGCCCTTCGAAACGGGAAGTCCGGGGATGTTCAGCGTGATGGCTGCATCCGGACCGGCGACATCGTCATCATGATAGTGCCAGACCAGCACGCTGAGTTTTTTCCCATCGCGACTGGCCAGGGCGGAAACATCGGCATTCTTGCGGACGCCGTTTTTCACGATGTCATCGAGCGGGATCGCCGCATCGCTGGTGGTCGTCAGCCGGTCGCCTGACATCTTGCTGAACATGCGGAAAACGTTGAGCACCGGATGATCGATGCCGTTGCTGGCGAGCACGCGAAAGCCCGCGAAGTAATTCCGATCCTCAAACTCGAAGGCCCACGTCAGCGCGCCTTCCAGATTCACGCCATGTTTGTCCGCAAGTTCATATTTCCGTGCAAAGCTGGCAGCGGTGTAGCTGGAATACATCGTGCCATTTCGATAGCCATTCTGAGGTCCCTGGCACGCGGCACAGCCTTCGGGATCCGACTCGCCGATGACGATCGGTTTGCCCTTCAATTCGGGAAATTTTTCGATCACAGCAAATGCGCGATCAATGTCGGTTAGTTGATTCGAGATCCCCATGCGCACGTGGCCATCGACGAATTTCGGCTGACCCTTCGCATGGAAGGAAAGCAGGTCGATGGGCGTGCCCTGTTTGCCTGTGACGGCATTGGTGCCGGAGACGCAGTGCTTGAGGAAGTTTTCCAACGAGTGTCCACCCGGGCCACCCGCGGTTTCCGGGCCACCGATGCGCGCGGTCGGCAGGGCGCGGCGGACTCCTTCCACAGAGTAATCGTAAAGTTTGTAGAATTCCTCCTGCGTGCCATGCCAGTATCCGATGTTAGGCTCATTCCAAAGCTGCCACCACCAGGTTTCCACTTCCTCGCGGCCGTATTTTTCCACGCAATGTTTCGTCCACTGATAACAGAGTTCACTCCATTTCGCGTAATCCTTCGGCGGGAAGGCCCAACCGAGAAAGATCGTATCGTATTTCGCCTCGGGCGTCCACTTGTGCTGATAGGGTTCCGGGTGGGTGGACATCGCCTGCGGCATGAATCCGAGCTGCACATAAGGGCGAACGCCACGCTCCAGATAGGTGTCGAAGATGCGGTCGGTGATTGTCCAGTCGTAGATCGGATTTCCGTTGGCGTCCTCAGTGTAGGCGTTCGTGCTGCCCCACTTCAGCGAGGGAGTTCCATCGCCGGTGGTGAGCAGATTGTGAGCGCGGAAATAAACACCCTTCGGTTTCATTTCACCCAGCTCGCCAATGAGTTTCTTGCCGTCCTTCATGTAGGCGTAGTTCGGCTCGTCGGCCCCGAAGTAGCGCCAGATCGGCTTGAGCGGGCCGAGTGGTTTGGAGGCATCGACGGTGATGTTTACTGCGAATGGCTGATTGCCTTGGGCGAACGCTCCGGAAGACCCTGCGAGACAAAGAGTGGCGATGGTAGTGATGAAACGGGACATGTATTTGTTAGTTCGGGTTTTTGAAATCAGTTTTCACGGAATTGAAGGCGGAAGAAACTACGGTCCGAGGATGCGGGTCCTTGCAGACTTATCATGCCGCCGGGTTGCGGGAGACCATGATTTTCCGGGATATTCCATAGGCTCCAGTCGGTGAGGTTGGGCGAAGTTTCTACCTGCACCGAGCGGTTGGGGGGAACGTAAAAATCGAGATGGAATTGGCCGCCGCTGAGTGAGTGGATGACGGTCGGGAAACTGGTGCCGTTGAGGGGATCGGTGCCTGCGAGAAATTCCTGCTGGTTGGTGTTGCCATCGCCATCAGGATCTGCGGCGGGTTCGCTCTCGGGTGAAGTGGTGGAACCGAATTTTTCCAGCCGCCACTGGGCGTAGGTTTTGCGTGCGGGCAGTCCTTGCTGGATCCATTCGGCAAGCAATGCGATGGCGTTCTGATCGAGTTCGTTGCTCGCGAGTGGAGGCATACGGGTGAAGCCGTTGGTCACAGCCACACGGTTGTAAACGATCGAGTGCGTGGTGTCGCCGGAAACGACGAGTTTGTTCTGCGAATCGCCGCCATTGTTGGAGGCGCTGCCATTGATGAGTCCGGTCTCCTCGAGTGTCAGCTCGGGGCGGCCGTCCCACGCGGCGGGAGCGGCCGTGCCGCCGGCCTTGTGGCAGTAGGCGCAGTTCGTCGCCAGGTAGGAACGAACGCGGGCCTCGATGGGGAAGGTGGTTTCGGTCGGTTTCAAATGACGCGGCAGCACATTGGGCGGCTCGGGGGTATTGGCGAAATAACCTCCTCCGTTCAGCAGGTCGATCTGATTTCCACTGAAGCCGTTGATCAGATTGGATAGATTGAACTGCCGGGTGTTCATCGAGAGTGCGTGCCCGCCCTGCGGCGTGTGGCAGTTCATGCATTCCACCCGGCTGGGAATGTGCCAGCGCTGGGTGTAGGCGCTGCCATTTTGTGTGACATTCAGATCGAAATCCACGCCCTCATCCGGCACCAACGTGGCCTCGGTGCCCGCGTCGTTCCATCGATAACTGACGCCGTAAGCCCCGCCCGCGGTTTTGACTAACAATCGGGTTTCGACACGCTTCGACGGAGTCGGCGAATCACCGGGCTGCGGCGGATTGCTGCGGGTGAGCGGCATGTCGAAATGTTTCACCCAGATCTGCCCAGTGGGAAACGACCATAGACCGTCCCGCGACCAGGTGATTTTCCCAACCGCATCCGGGATGACGAACCAGCGGCGCTTGACCGCATGATCGCTCCAGAAGGGCAGATTCACCGTGTAGGGAAGCACTCCGGGATTCGGCGAGAGATTGGTTAGATCTGCGAAAAGTCCGGTGGCGCTGAGTGTGGTGGGAAAGGTGGTCGATGGCGTGCCGGTGACGAGGCGGCGGATCTTGTCGCTGTTGATGTTCGCCATGAGCACGTCGCCATTCGACGGGTCTTTTCCGAATGACACGATGCCGCCTTCGCCCGAGATTCGTTCGACGGTGGGAGCTGCAGCGCCATTGCGACGGAGCGTCCAGAGGTTTCCGGAAACGTAGTCCGCGAAAACGTAGGCACCGATCAGATTGTTGAAACGTGTGCCTCGATAGACGAAGCCGCCGATGATGGAGTTCCCTTGGAAATTGCCGCTGCCATGCGCGTAGTCGTAAACCGGTTCGGTGCCGTAGAGTGTGGAGAAATTCGCCGGCGCGCCTGCTTTCGGTCCTGCGATGGTTCCCTCGCGATAGGCCCAGCCATAGTTCTTTCCTTTGGTCACCACGTCCACTTCCTCGCGCGTGCCGCTGCCGACATCGCCCACCCACAACTCCCCGGTTGGAGGATCGAATGACATGCGCCACGGATTGCGCATGCCCACGGCCCAGAACTCCGAGCGCACGTAGGGCAGGGTTCCGGCGGCGATCGCGCTGCCGTTGAAACTGCCCGTCCACGTTCCGCCTTGGTTCGTGTGAACCCATGGATTGTCGATGGGAATACTATAGGCTGCTTGGAAAACGCCGGAACCGGGCGAGGTCTCGTAGCGCTTCACCGCATTGATCGCCGGGGTGGATTCGGAAGGGTTCGGATGCGCGTTCGGTTCGATGTTTCCTGCCTTTTTGTCCACGTCGATGCGCAGGATGCCGGAGAAGAAATCCTTGGTGATCTTCTGGCTGTTGGCTCCGGTGTCGTTCTGGTCGCCTTCGTCGCCGAGCGAGACATAGAGGTAGCCATCAGCCCCGAATTGGAGCGCACTGCCGTTGTGATTGTCGTAGTCATCGGCTTGCTCGATCAGGATCAGCTCGGAG
>JBDSZP010000225.1:0-5048 GCA_039925065.1 Luteolibacter sp. | reverse complement strand
CGGCGACCATCGAGAGGACCGTTGATTTTCCACAGCCCGAGTGGCCGATGAGAGTGACGAATTCGCCTTGTGCGAGATTCAGGTTAAAGTCCCTGACGATGACCGCCGGTCCTTTGGCGCTCGGATAGGATTTTGATAGTTTGAAAAGTTCGAGTATGGGTGCGTGGGTAGTCATGACGCTTCGATTTTAAGTTCTTCGCGCTCAAGCTTCGAGCGGCGGCGTGGTTCGTATCTGCCGAAGCGGACGCGTTTGATAGACAAGTCTTCCGGCAGGATGTCCGGTGCGGCGAGGCGCTTGGTAGTGGTCGGGTTGCTATCGCGTTTGGCGCTCAGCAGGGTATTGACGAGTTCGAGTTTGAGGTCCTTGAAGCCACTGGTGCTGAGGACCTCGCTGCGCAAGCGCGGGCGGGGGATTTGAACGTTGATCTCTTTGCCCAGAGTCGCGCCATCGCGTCCGGGCAGCAGCGGGATGACGCGGTCGGCGACAAGAAGCGCTTCATCGGGATCATTGGTAATCCAAATGACGGTGGTGCGGTTCTTCTCCCAAATGTCGGCGATTTCGTCCTGCAAGGTGGCGCGGGTGAGTGCATCGAGCGCGGAGAGAGGCTCATCCAGCAAGAGAACCCTCGGGTTGGCGGCCAGCGTGCGGGCGACCGAAACCCGCTGTCTCATCCCACCGGAAAGCTCGCGAGGGAGTTTGCCCGCAGCGGGCGTGAGTTTCACCATGTCGATATATTTGGCGGCGTATTCGGCCCGCTCCTTTTCAGACATCGCTGGGAAAAGCTGATCCACGGCGAGTCTGACGTTTTCCGTGACGGTGAGCCATGGGAGCAGCGAGTAGTTTTGGAAAACGATCCCACGCTCGGGACCGGGACCAGCGATGACCTCGCCATCCATTTTCGCGGTTCCGACATCCGGCTTGAGCAGGCCTGAGATCAAGTTGATGAGCGTGCTCTTGCCGCTGCCCGAATAACCGATGATCGAAACGAAATCGCCTTCTTGGACGGTGAGATTGATATCAGTCAGAATCGTGGTGCGTTCGTGCGCGCGCCCGAAGCTTTTCGATACGTTTGAAAGTTCCAGAATGGGTGTCATGGTTTGACGGTGTGTTAGGCGGTGCGCATGCGGCCTTCGATCATGCTCATGGCGCGGTCCAGGACATAGCCGATGACGCCAATGGTCAGAATGGAGAGGATGATGTGGGCGTAGCTGTTCGCATTGTATTGCTGCCAGAGGAAGCCGCCGACGCCGGGTTTTCCGATGAGCATTTCCACCGCGACGATCACCAGCCAGGCGATTCCCAGCGAGAGGCGGAATCCGGTGAACATATAAGGCAGCGCGGATGGGATCAGGATTTTGAACAAGGTCTTGCTCCGGGAAAGCTTAAGGACCTTCGCCACATTCAGATAGTCCTGCGGGACTGCTCTAACGCCTACCGCGGTGTTCAGCACGGTCGGCCACATCGCGCAAATGGCGATGGTGAACAGCGCGGCCGCGTCCGAGGTGCCGAAACTGGTCCGGCCGTCAGCGCCCACGATCTTGAGACCGCTGAAAAGCACCATGCCAAGCGGCAACCAAGCGAGTGGGGAAACGGGGCGCAGGATCTGGATGATCGGGTCGAAGGCGCGGGTGAAGTTCTTGGAAAGTCCGAGAAAGAAACCGATGGGCGTCCCAAGCAGAAGAGCGATGGCGTATCCTTGGGCCACAAGTTTGAGCGAGAGCCAGGCGAAGCGGAGGATACCTTGGTCAAGCTCGCCACGCTTGGCGAAGGGCTCGACAATGTAGGGTTTGCTCGCGGTCCATGTTTCGGAAGGCGAGGGGAGATTTTTGGATAAACCGAAGCGTTCGGTTTTGGTCACGGAGTCACCCCAGTCGTCCACGGACTTGGTGATTTTCGAGTGCCCGGAGATGGCGGCCCAGCCACCGAGACAGATCAGGATGGCGATGAGCGGCAGGAGGATGGCGTCGAGCTTGAGTTGATAGAAAAATTTCATGGGATTGTGATAAATGATACTGTCTTCCTGGCAGCCGGGATCGGACCGACTGGCAGGAAGTTCATGAACGATAGAGATAGCGAAGATCAGCCTTTGAGAGTCTTGACAGCGAACGACTTGGCGTATGCTTCCATGTCGCCAGCAGGATCGAAGACATTTCCATCAAAGAAGGATTCTTTCGAACCGCTGAGACCACCATGGGTGTAACCGATTTCCTTCATGGCTTCCTCGTAGATATCGGAGCGCATGACCTGCTTGGCCACACCTTCATAGTCCGGTGCGCCATCAGTGAAGCCCCAACGGCGGAGTTGGGTGAGCCACCATTTGGCATACTTCGGTTGTGGATAGTTACAATTTCTGGAGGAGAAAATCATATAGTCCGGGTCACGGAACTTGCGTCCGTCACCCATGTCATACTTGCCTTGGAGACGGGGAAGAAGAGCTTCCGCCGGGCAATTGATATAGGTTGGGGCGCTGACGATAGTCGCCTGCTCCACTCGGTTTTCCATCACGTCGAGCCAGACGCTGGCTTCGTGAAGTGCCTTGAGAACAGCTTTCACGGTTTTCGGATTCTTCGCCGCGAATTCTTCGGTGAATGCACAGACTTTTTCCGGATGATCTTTCCAGATCGCCTGGGTATTGATCGCAGTGAACCCGATATCATCCTTAATCGTTTTACCGTTCCATGGCTCGCCCACGCAGAAGCCGTCCATTTTACCAGCCTGCATGTTAGCTACCATCTGCGGAGGTGGGATGGTGATCAAGGAAATGTCAGCTCCGGCACCGGCGGCGTCGCCCGGATTGATGCCGCCGGCAGCGAGCCAGTAGCGCAGCCACATGGCGTGGGTGCCGGGTGGGAATGTCATCGCAAATGTCATCGGCGAACCAGCGGTTTTCGCTGCATCCACAAGAGGTTTGAGTGCTTTCGGGTCTGCCGCGACCTTGCCTTTCAGGCTCTTCGCAAGGCTGATGGACTGACCGTTACGGTTCATAATCCATGGTGCGATCATCGGCTTTTTCGGTGCGCCGCCGAGTCCCATCGTGGAAGCGATCGGCATGCCCAGAAGCATGTGCGTGGCCTGGATGTCTCCATTGGAAAGGGAGTCACGGATGGCCGCCCAGCTTGCGCCCTTCGTGACGGTGGAGTTGATTCCGTATTTTTTGAAAAGTCCTTTTTCGTGAGCAATGACGATGGGCGAGCAATCCGTTAGCGCGATGATCCCGAAATTCACATTCGGTGATTCAGGTGCCTCACTTGCGGTTTGCGCGCCGAGCCAACCGGTGGGCAGACCGGAGGCAAGCAGTCCCAAGGCTGTGGCCTTGGTGGAATTGGAAAGGAATTTCCGACGTGATAGTGAATGTGTTGGTTCCATGGTCGATGTTTTTGAAGTCAAAATCAATTAAGCGGTACGAATGCCAAGATGAGATGAGGTATTAGTTATTTGTCGGATGATAGCTCATTGATGAAATGAGATCCGCTCATGCACCTTGTGCGCAGAGTGTGGCGGTATGAAATATATCTTCCCGGTAGATGCGGGAGATGGAACCGCAGGTGACATCTGGTAGAATCCCGATGCTTCGAAGTCCGGCCAGAACCCATGAGGCTTTTTCCACAGTCGGACGGTTTACGGAGTCTCCATGAAACACATGAAATGAGGAAGCAGCGGAAGATCCGGCACCCGTGTCGAACATGTGGCCGAGGCTGTTGCAGAGGACATCCACAGACGCCCCTGTATATTCCTTCATCGCAAGAATGGAAACGAGGTCATTCCGGAAAGCCGGATCCTGGCATAACTTGCAAGCGTCCAGAAGGGCTGCGACCAGCGCGATGGATTCATCCTTTCGTTCGTGCAGGAATTTCCCCGCAACTAGCAGAACCTTCTCCGGATGGCCGTGGGAAAGATCCGACGATGTGGCCGGGCACCAGCCAGTGCCAGCCATGATTGCTTCGGAATTCCAGGGTTCGCCTACGCAATAGCCATCGATGTGACCCGCTTTCAAATGGCGGGGCATGAGCGGAGGTGGCAGGAAAATGATTTCCACGTCCGATGGCGAATTGAGCCCGTGGCGACGCAGCCAGTGATGAAGAAGGATGTGATGGGACGAAAAACGATGAGTGGCCGCCAAAGTGAACGGTCGATCCTTTTTCCAAGCGTGGGTCAGGTAGCTTTGCAGCCCTTCGCCCTTGCCGATGTCGGAGGATTTGATGTCCGTGGAAAGGGTGATCGCATTCCCGTGGAGATTGAGAATCAGTGGCACGGCGACATCGCAACGCAGCTCGTTGAATCCCATCCCGAGCGCAAAGGCGATGCCGGCGATGGATTGCGCGCCATCGAGATCACCATAAAACATCTTATCTCTTACGCTGGCCCAACCCAGTTCGCGGGAAAGAATCACATTCAGTCCATAGCGCTCGAAAATCCCCATTTCCTTGGCGACAGCGATTGGCGCGCAGTCACTTAAGGGCACAAAGCCGATCCGAATCGGGAATTGTTTTCGCTGGGTTATTTGAGCATCCATACCCTGTCATAAGCGTATAGAGTGCCAAAGATGATAATTTGGCATGTGCTCTGCTCCTGTTGAGGTGTGCTTTCAATGAAAGCGATTCATCATTATGGACTGGGTTCCCGACTTAAGACAATTGAGGGCATTTGTTGCCGTGGTAGAGGAGGGTAGCTTTACTCTTGCTGCCCGGCGTATTTTTGTCACGCAATCAGCGGTTAGTCACTCGCTGCGCACGCTGGAAGAGCAGCTCTCATGCCGTCTTCTGGATCGGACTGGAAAACGTGTGGCGGTGACCGCAGAAGGGGAGTTGCTTCTCAGACGTTGCAAGCGGGTGATTTTCGAATTGGAACAAGCGAGCCGCGATCTCGATGGTTTGCGCCGCTGGGGCCAGACCCGCATCCGGATCGGAGCGCCTCATAGTCTTTGCCACTTTCTGATTCCATCCGTGTTGCGCGAGTTCCGCGATTGTTTTCCAAGATGCGAACCAGTGATCGAAGCTGGCGACACCACGGTGTTGCTAGATCGTCTGGCCGGCGCCGACCTTGATCT
>JBDSZP010000224.1:0-29205 GCA_039925065.1 Luteolibacter sp. | reverse complement strand
GCGGGTGCCGGTGGCGAAGAAATTGTCGAAGAAAATCGACTGGGTGGCCAAGCGGTCGAGATTGGGGGAAAGTCCCTTCTTTTTGCCGACGGCGTAGGCCATGTATTCCGCGCTGTAGCTTTCCATGCAGATGATAATGACATTCCATCGACGCTCTTCACCACGGCCGGTGATCGTGCGGTGCAAGTCGTCGGGAGCGGACGAGGTTGCCTTTTCGTTTTCCGTGACGAGCAGTTTCTTGGTGGAGGCGATCGCCTCGTCCTGCGGGAGTTTCGGATACCATTCGTCATATTTCAGCTCCATCTGATGGTAGGCCGCGAGGAACGACCAGCAGCCGTTTTTCGCGAGCTCGCCGTGATATTGGTTGGTGAAGGCGGGCATCGAAGACTGGGTCACGAACAACGCCGCGAGGGTCGGCAGTCCCAGCCCGACCACCAGCGAGAAGCCGCGCGACGCCCAGGAGGAATCGTTTTTCACCGCCCAATTCAGGATTCCCTTGCGATGGAGCAGCCAGACCACGCCGGCACCCAGCAGGATGATACCGGACATGATGGGCACCATCGGATAGGACTCGGTGATGTTGCCCAGCACTTCCTGCGTCCAAATCAGGTAATCCACGGCGATGAAATTGAAACGCACGCCGAATTCATCCCAGAAGAACCATTCCGAGACTGTGATGAAGATCAGGATGCTGCTGAAAATCACCATACCCAGCATCGTCAGAGTTCGCCCGGCGCGTGATCTTAGAAAGTTGTCGGGAGCCAGCGCTGCATAGATCACCCATGGCACTGCGGCGAAAAGCCCGGACATGACATCGAAGAATAATCCGCAGCCAAAGACTCCGGCGAGCGACAAATTCCACGTCAGGAAATGGCGGGCCGCCACCAGCAGAGCCACCCGCGAAAGCAGGGACAGTATGAAAAACACGGCGAATGCGATGAACGGCAGTCGCGACGGGGCGGAGCGGAATGGAAGTGGCATTTAGTGGGTTAGGCGGAAAAGGATCGTTTGGAGAGGTTGTCCGAAGTGGCGGGAGAGTTGGGATTGGCGGGGAAGGTTTTGTAATCTGCGTTTGATGAGAACCCGGTGAGAAGGGGCGAATTCACTTGGGCTGCCAAGCGAGCACGAGGGCTCCGGCAACGATCAAGATTCCGCCCACCGCGTGCTGCAGACTCAGCCGCTCTTTCAAAATAATGGCGGCCATGGCGATCGCGAAAACCACGCTCAGCTTGTCCACCGGTGCCACCCGCGACACCTCGCCGAGTTGAAGCGCCCGGAAATAGCACAACCATGAAAGCCCGGTCGCGATGCCGGACAACGCGAGGAAAAGCCACACGCGTCTGGGGAAATCCACCATTGCGGACGGCTTTGTGGTGGCGAATGCGATGCCCCAGGTGAAAATCAAAACGACCGTCGTCCGGACGGCCGTCGCCAGATTCGGGTTCACGCCGCTCACCCCGATTTTCGCCAGAACGGCGGTCAGGCCTGCGAAAAACGCTGAGAGCAGCGACCAGGCGAGCCAGTTCATGTCATTGTGGGGAGAGCCCAGCGTTCAATACCAGGAAAACACCGTGTGGATCAGGCCATGGCTGCGGAGGATTCCGATTGCCTCCACCGCGATGAGGGCTGCGAGAAACCACAGCACTTCGGACAGCGAGCTGAGGAAAATCTTGGTGTTCACCTGGAGGATTTGGGTGTCCTTGATCGCAAAACTGCGGGGCCAGAACCGTGGGACATTCCGCTCATAATTGGGGAATTCATTTGGGAAAATTCCCAGCAATTTCCTCTCCTCGCTGCGGATCACCGCCCGGTAGAGAATGAGGAAAAGCGTGCAGGCAGCGAGAGTGAGCGTGAGATTTTGGGCCGCGAGGCAGATGCCGGCCAGCCCGAGGAAGGAGAAGAAATAGAGTGGATTGCGGCACATTCCGTAAACGCTGCTTTGGCACAGCTCGCGGTTTTTTCGGCCGCCGATATAGAGTGTGCACAGGATCCGTCCGAGCGCTCCGGTGAAAACCAAGAAAAAGCCGAGCAATTTCACCGCCTCCATTGGCAAGCTGCCGAAACCACGTGGCTTCACGAAAACCAGAGCGAAGACCAACAAGGCAGCCACCAGAAACGAGATCGGTTTGCGGAGTTTTTCGACTTTTCCTTTATCGGCAGGTGTTACCCGAGACGTCGCGGCGGCAGTTTCAGAATTCATTGGCAGGTGGATAGCAGTGGAAAAATGAGAAAATCGTGAGTTTCGCCGGGCATTTCACCTCGGGCAAAGCGGGAATGTTGCGGATTCGTCACACGAAATCAATCCAATCCTCATCCATTCATCATGCTTCATCGGCTATGGCTGTGCACACATCCGCTGTCATCCCACCAACAGGCCCCTTTCTCATGAACAAAATCGCCCGAGTGAATGCCATTTTCTGGATCATGAAAATTTGCGCGATCACACTCGGCTGCATGGCGGGGGAGCGTCTGTCAATGTTCCTGAATGCTGGCTGGGCGGTGAAGTCATTGGTTCTGATCGGCATTTTCCTCATCTCGCTGGTCGCACAGCTTCGGGCAAGGAGTTTCCATCCCGTGCTTTTCTGGTCGGTGGTTCTAAGCATCGGTGCCGTCGGCGCGACCGTTTCGGACTTCATCGGGACTTTCGGGCCGGGAGATGCCAACGCCGCATTGATTTTGAGCGCCGCACTTGTCGGGGTGCTGACTGCCTGGCGCGTGAGTGAGAAAACCCTTTCATTGAAACGGATGCACCGCCCTGGGGCCGAGATGTTCTACTGGGCGGCCATCGTGGTTTCCAATATCTTGGGGGGCGCGGTCGGAAACTATCTGACAGGCAGCTCCCACCTCGGCTTCTCGGGGGCAGCCGCAATGATGGGAGGACTGCTCATGGTCATCCTATTCATATTCTGTTTCACCCGCTGGAGCCGGACGGTCTTGTTCTGGATCGCCTTCGTCTTTACGCGTCCTTTTGGAGATCTGCTGACCAAGCCTGTCGGAAAAGGCGGTCTCGATTCCGGCACCATCGGTTTCTCCGCAATCCTTGCCTGTCTGCTAGCAGGTCTCGTGATTTACACGCTGCGAAAGGAAAAGGGGATGATGGTCGCGTCATGTGGTAGTTTTAAGCCGGTGGCCTGAAGGGGAAATCCTCGGCCTGACCGTCAGCGCGGCATCCTCAGCACGAACCCGATGCCGCCGTCTTCCGTTTTCTGCGCCTGGAGTGTCGCGCCCATCGCGTTGGATGCTTCCAAACTGAGGGTGAGTCCGATGCCGAGGTGGGTTCCCGCATCAGTCCTCCGGGCTTCCTTGCGGAAAAGTGGCTCGAACAAACGTTCCAGATTTTCCGGTAGCTCCTCTGTCGGATTGGTGATGCGGATTTCCACCTGATCGTCGGTGACCGTTCCTTGGATGTGGATTTCGCCCGCCGCGCTGGTGTAGCTGGCGGCGTTATCAAACAGATTGGTGAAAATGATCCGGACAAGTGTCGCGTCCCCGGTGGCCATCATCGGTTCGGCGGGAAATTTCTCGATCACATGCAGTCCACGTTCCTCGAAACGCGCTAGAAACGGATCAAGGCAATCCTGCAGAATTTCTCCAAGGTCGATCGTTTCCCGCGCCGGGGATAGCCCCGCTTGCCCGACGCGGGACAGCGCCGAGAGGCGGTTCACCAACTCCCCGAGTTCCATGGCGGTTTTCTGACAAGTCGCCAGATGCGCTGCATATTCGGCGGCGTTGCGTGATTGGGAAAGTGCGAGATCGGTGGTGGCGCGCAGGCCGGCGATGGGAGTGCGCAGCTCGTGAGCCGCCTTCCGGATGAAATCCCGCTCGCGTTCGCGGAGTGCAGCGACGCGGGCGAGCAGGGTGTCGAGGTTTCCTGCGAGGCCCGTTAGCTCGGAGGGCATCTCGCCCGGCACCTCCAGCGCGGAATCCAGTTGGTGCTCGGCGCGGTCTTTGACTTGCCGTGCCAGGTTGTTGATTGGTCTCAGCGAAACCCGGACGCCCCAATCGATCAGCAGAACACCCGCAGCCAGAGTCAGAAAGGTGCCACCGCCCAAGATCAATCGCAGCCATTTCAGCGTGCGGTGGATGTGCTCGGAATCCCGCGCCACCACTAATATATAGGAAATGCTCTTTGGGTCGATCACCTGATCGCGCGCTTTCATGCGTTCGATTTCCTCCGGCATGACAAAGGGATGGATTCGTAGCCCGATCGCCCGGGCTCGGTTCCCGCTTGGCAGATTGATGCTCCTCCGTTGCGGCGCGTCATCCGGACCGCAGAATTTCTGGAGGTTCATCGTTCCCAGCGCGGGGGAACGCGTCGTTTCACGAGTCCCTTCTTTCCAGAATTGGAAAATTCCGTCCTCGCTCAACGTCGGGTTCGTGCCCAGTCCTTCCTGCCATTCGAAGGTGATCGCTCCATTTTCCAGCTCCACCTCGTTGGCCAACAGCGCCGCCGTTTGCTCGACGGAATTGTCCAACTCCTGATACATGTTCTGTTTCACCGACAGATAAATGCCTGTGCACAAAACGCACAACAGCACGCCGACTCCCATGCCGCAGCGGATTAGCAGGGAACGGCGGATCGATGGGGTGTTCATGCCGTCGCTTCTTCCAAAATGTAGCCCTGCCCGCGGCGGGTCTGAATGAGGTCAGGCTGGCCCTCCGCGTTGAGCTTCTTGCGAAGGTAGCCGATATAGACATCCACCGCGTTGCTGCTGCCGCCCATCCCGTCCTCGAAAACCCGCTCCCAGATATTGGTCCGGGAAACCACCTCGCCCGTCCGATAGCAGAGGTATTCCAACAAACGATATTCCAACGCCGTCAGTTCGATCGCCCGACCGCCGCGCTGCACCGTCCGCCGGAGCGGATCGAGCACCAGATCGGAAACCTGAATCAGCGGGCTCTTCTTGACATAACTCCGCCGCAGCAGTGCTCGGACACGGGCCAAAACCTCGGCTAATGGAAATGGCTTCACCAGATAATCGTCCGCTCCGGCATCCAGCGCTTCCAGCCGATCCTCCAAGCCATCGCGTGCGCTGATGACCAGGATGTGCACCGGATTTCCACGGGCACGCAGTTTCCGGAGAATATCCATGCCGTCGATGTTCGGCAGCATCAGGTCCAGCAGAATGAGGTCGCAGCCATTTCCCTCGGCCGCCCAGAGCCCTTCGTCACCGGTCGCTGCCGTGTCGACGAGGTAGCCCGCCTCCTGCAAATACTGGCAAACCGCGTTTCGGAGCGGTGCATTGTCCTCGATGATGAGCAGGCGCATGTCGGTGATCGTTGTCCCGCATCGTACCGAAGTCTCCACCGCTTATGGCTTCTTTCCAAATCCGCTCACCCGGATGTCGAACGGGTTTTCGTCGGCATCGTTGCTCTTGATGTGAATTTTCCCGTTGCGGGTGCCCGTGGCGGTGGGTTTGAAAATCACTTTGAAGGTGGTGCTAGTGTCTGGGGTGAGCTTGGTTTTGGTGAGGGGCTTCACGACGAAATCGCCGGGATTCATGCCGTCCAGCTTGAGCGACAAACCGGTGAGATTCTTATTGCCGATGTTCCGGATGGTGAAAATAACGGCACGTGTTTTGCTCATTTTTACGATCCCAAAGCTGATCTTGTTGTCGCCATCGTCCAAATCGTTGCCCACCGGTTGTTCCACGGCGATCTCGGGCACTGCCACAGGTGGACTTCCCGCGATGGTGCCACCCCGCGCAATGGGCATGGCGGCGAGGAAGCCGAGGCAAAGCAGGTGAGACCGGGTGGTTGTTTTCATAGTGGGTTGATGATGGTTTGAAAATCGAAGCAAGGAAATGGATCGCCTTATGACCGCCAGCGCTTGGCGAGATCATCGTAAGCATCGACGCGTCTGTCGCGAAAGAAAGGCCAGATGCGACGGAAATTTTCCACGGCTTGGAAGTCGAGGTCGTGATACAGGATTTCCTCCTTGTCGGTGGAGGCTTTGGCGACGAGTTCGCCGTAGGGATTGGCGACGAACGAGCGGCCCCAGAACTCGGTGTTGTCCTGAGTGCCGGTGCGATTGATGGCGGCGAGGTAGCAGCCGTTGGCGACGGCGTGGCCGCGTTGGACGGTTTCCCAAGCGCAGTGTTGGGCATCGCCGAGGGTGGGTTTTTCCTCGGGCAGCCAGCCGATGGCGGTCGGATAGACGAGGACCTGCGCGCCGCCGAGGGCCATCAGGCGGGCCGCTTCGGGATACCATTGGTCCCAACAAATGAGCACGCCGATTTTTCCAAATCGGGTGTCCCAGACAGGCCAGCCGCTGTCGCCGGGGGTGAAGTAGAATTTCTCCTCGAAGCCGGGATCCTGCGGGATATGGGATTTCCGGTAGAGCCCCATGAGCGAGCCGTCGGCATCGTGGATGGCGGCGGTGTTGTGATAGAGTCCGGGGCCGCGGTGTTCGAAAAGTGAGGAAATCAGGACGATGCCGAGTTCACCCGCGAGTTTGCCAAGGCGGTCGGTGACCGGGCCGGGCAGGGGATCCGCGAGGTCA
The DNA here is from genome assembly GCA_039925065.1 of Luteolibacter sp. Classification (GTDB taxonomy): domain Bacteria; phylum Verrucomicrobiota; class Verrucomicrobiia; order Verrucomicrobiales; family Akkermansiaceae; genus Luteolibacter. The sequence goes on along the minus strand of JBDSZP010000224.1, from coordinate 22,703 downwards.
AAAAGCGCGGGATCCTCGACGGTGCAGAAATACGGGGTGAGAAAAAGCTCCTGGGTGACGACGATGTTCGCGCCGCCGGCAACCGCCTCGCGGATCAGCTTTTCATGGTGATCGAAGGATTCTGCCTTGGTGGCGAAGGTTCCGGATTGGAGTAGGGCGAGGCGTGGCATGGGAGGAAGATTGCGGGTGAGCCAGGCAGGTTCAAGGATCAAGCGGATGAATTCGGGAGGCGGGGGCCTTTGCAACGGTTTGAAGCGTCGCGCTCCGGTCAGTTTGTTTGAGTTCGAGTGGAGGATGGATGGGGATAGGGGATGGGAGGTCTCCTCCCATCGCATGGACGAGACGTCCATGCGCCCTATCGAAGGCGAGACGCCTCCGCAACGGTCTGGCGCAAAATGGGCCAGCCACCTTGATTGGAGGAGATCGCGAAAGGGGCGGTCCAGCGCGGGGAAAAATAGGTTGTCGCGGTGGAAAAAGTGACGAAATGGATCTGGGCGGTGGAAAAAGATGGCCGCGCGGCAGAGGAATGGGTGCGGACCGCAGGAAAAGAATTTATTTCTGGTAGATACGGACATAATCCACCTCGTAGCGTTGCGGGAAGCGGGTTTCGTCAGGCTCACCGCCGTTGGATCCGATGGCCATATCGAAACGGAAATGCTGTGGGCCGAGGAAAGGATTGATCGATGGGCCGTCTTCGTTGGCGGTGGTTTTCATGTCGAGGGAGTTCAAGAGTTTTCCATCGAGATAGATGTCGATTTTTTCCTCGGTCCATTCCATCACCCAGACGTGGAATGCTTCATTCCAGCTATCTTTTCCAAAATCGCCGATCGGGTGTGTGGAGCTGGCCCAATGATCTTTTCCTCCTTTGCCGGCCCAGACGAAGTTGGCAAGGATCTGATCTTTGTAGAATTCCATGATGTCGATCTCCCCGCCATGGGGCCAGTGCCCACGCCCCGTCGTCCAGATGGCTGGCCACAGGCCCGGAAGTGCCTTGAATCTTGCGCGGACTTCATATCGCCCGAACTTCCATTCGTTTTGGCCGATGCTGATGAGCGAACCTGAAGTGTATTCAGCCATGCGGCGGCTTTTCGTCCAATCTGACGAAGCTTTTTCGTAGTTCGGATTCGTTACCTGCTCTTTTCTGGCTTCGATGACGAGAAAACCTCCCTGGCATATGGAGTTGGCGGCTCGGTACCACTGAAGCTCTTTGTTTCGTGTAAAACCTTCCTCTGATCGCCAAACGGCAGGATCCGGCGGGCCATCACGATTGAATTCGTCCGCCCAAACGAGCTTGTAACCAGGATCGCGTTCCGGTTTCACCGAATCTTCGGCACGGGAGACCATCAGACTGGAAATCAGGAGGGAGACAATAAAGCGCTGCATTTTTCGGACGATGGGGAATGCCCGAGTCATGCGGGCTGGATTTTCAATTCCGGAGCATAACGAGTGGCGAGGGGACTCTTCTTTCGGGGCTGAAATGGTTTGGAGCGTGGAACTCGGAGCGAATTCGGAGCGGTGCTTTTTTCGCTGCGCAAAGAGGGATTTTGAGAAATTATCCAAAACTTGGCTTGATTACCCTGATTTCACAGCTAAAACCACGCCCCCTCATGCCGGACTCCTCACGAACTCTTAAAATTGCGATCCCGAAAGGCAGTCTCCAGGAGCCCACCATCGAGCTCCTCGCCAAGGCTGGCTATGAGATCTACGTTTCCTCGCGGGGACTTCGTCCTAGCTCGAATGACTCCGAGCTCGACCTGTATTTGATCCGCGCACAGGAAATCGGCCGCTATCTGGGCCAAGGTTTTATCGACTGCGGAATTACCGGATACGATTGGGCATACGAAAATGGCGTGGATCTGATCGATCTCGCGGAACTTCCCTATTCCCGCGCCACGACCCGTCCGACCAAATGGGTGTTGGTCGTTCCAGAAGATTCACCGATTCGCAAGCCCGAGGATCTCGAAGGCAAGCGCATCGCCACCGAAGGCGTTGGCATCACGGAGCGCTATTTAAAAGAGCGTGGAATCACTGCTGAAGTCGAATTTTCCTGGGGAGCCACCGAGGTGAAGGTCCCCGATCTCGTTGACGCCATTGTGGATGTCACTGAAACCGGTTCCTCAATCAAAGCGAATCGTCTGCGTATCGTTGACACGCTTTTGACCTCATTTCCTCATTTCTACGCGAATCCGACCGCCGCAGCGGATCCTTGGAAAAAGGAGAAGATGGATCGCATCGCCCTTTTGCTCAAGGCGGCCCTCGGCGCGCGTGGCAAAGTCGGTTTGAAGATGAATCTTCCCAGCGACCGCCTGCCGGAGCTGATCGAAAAACTTCCATCCCTTCGCCGTCCAACCATTTCCCAACTTTCGGAAGAAGGTTGGGTCGCTGTGGAGACAGTGATTGACGAAATCGTCGTCAGGGACATTATCCCCGAACTGAAGCGCCTGGGGGCTGAGGGGATCATCGAATATCCTCTCAACAAAATCGTCCCTTAATCCTTTCATCGCAACCTAACCCCGAACGCAAAAGCCATGGGCTCCATCAAGAAACGCCGTAAGACCAAGATCAATAAGCACAAGCGCAAAAAGCGCATGAAGCAGAACCGCCATAAGAAGCGTCTCCGCTACAAGTCCTAGTCAATAGGATTGATCCGTTTTTACAATCGCCAGAGGCTCGGTCATTCGGGTCTCTGGCTTTTCTTTTGGGTGCTGAATCGCCGGAATTTTCGCCATGAGCCTTCAAGTCGTCGTTAATTTCACCGTCATCGATGAGTCTGCGGACTGGATCGTAGTCGATAAACCCGCGCCGCTGATTGTACATCCCGCCAACAGGAAGCCGGAGCCGACCTTGCTGGGCGGTTTGGAGAACCTGCTGGCTTACGAAATCGAGACGGGGGCCTGTTTGGGCATCGTGAATCGGCTGGATCGCGAAACGAGTGGTGTGGTTCTGGTGGCGAAAACCACCGCTGCTGCTCGCGAACTCGGAGGAATTTTCGAGCGGCGTGAGGCGGAAAAGGAATATTTGGCCATCGTAATCGGCTGGCCGGAAAATGACGAATGGGAATGTAGCGAGCCCATCGCCCGTGCCGGCGATCTTGGTCCATCGGAGATTTGGGTGCGCCAAGTCGTAAGCCCGCAGGGAAGGTATTGCCAAACGCGTTTCCGGGTGGAGAAACGATTTGAAAGGGGTCAGGGAAGATTTTCACTGGTGCGATGTTTTCCCGAAACCGGTCGGATGCATCAAATTCGTGTGCATCTGGCGCACTGTGGATTTCCAATCGTGGGGGACAAACTCTACTTGGGGGATGGCTCGTATTATATCGAGTGGATGGCCGATGGCTGGACGCCAGAATTGCAGCGACGTCTATTGTTGCCTCGACACGCCCTCCACGCGGCCAAGCTCGGGCTGCCGTGGGGCGGCAAAATGATGGAATGGGAGGCGAAACTGCCGAAAGCTTTGGAGCAATTCATTTCCGGGGCTGAAATCAGCGAAACACCGGATGTTGTAATTTGGAGTCGTCATGATTAGCCTCCGGGCATGGTTGCTCTCGATGATTTGGTCACTTTTTTGGACAAAGAGCTCAGAACCACCTCAATTCCCGATTACCCGGGTGCGATGAATGGCCTGCAACTGGCAAATCCAGGTCAGGTTTGTCGAATAGTAGCGGCGGTTGATGCTTCTCTGCCGGTTATTGAGGCTGCAGCAGAAGGGGGCGCAGGTTTGCTCATCGTGCACCACGGAATGTTCTGGCAAGGTGCCCGCCCTGTGACAGGTGCCTTTTACAGGAAGTTGAAAACCGCGATGGAGGCAGGACTAGCAATTTATTCATCCCATCTTCCTCTCGATGTGCATCCAACGTTGGGCAACAACATACGTTTGGCTGAGGCGATTGGAATGTTGAACCCGACACCATTCTTTGATCACAAGGGACTTGCGCTTGGACTGCGGGGAGGATGGTCGGGAACGCGGCAAAAGCTTGCTGATGCCCTTACGAAAGCAGTGGGTGGCCCGGTCCATCTTTGTCCCGGTGGTCCGGAAAATATCAAATGCGTCGCTCTCATCACAGGTGGAGCTGGCAGCGAGGTCGAAAAAGTATCGGCTTACGACGTTGATACGTTCATTACGGGGGAGGGGCCTCACTGGAGCTACCCTCTGGGCGAGGAGCTTGGAATGAATCTTTTTTACGCTGGCCATTACGCTACGGAGACTTTTGGCGTGCAGGCGCTGGCGTCGGCTTTGTCGGAACAATTTCAGATTCCATGGTCCTTCGTTGATCGCCCTACTGGCTTGTAAACCAGACTGTTGAGTCGAAAATACCAGATTGATTCAAGTTTTGCCTGTTAAATCCCGCCCTCCATTCGAGCCCTTGTTCGCGAGAAGGGCGGGAAGTTGAGGAAAATACGTCACGAAAATTTCTACATACGATTTGAAAATCCCTGGCTTCCTTTATTTTGCTTGGCTGGGGCTTCGTCCCTAACCTTTGAAGCATTCCAAAATAATTTACCAAAACTGCTAAAAAAGACTTGCTCGACCGCCAAAGTAGACGTCTTATTGGCCTCGACATTGCGGGCATAGCTTAGTGGTAAAGCGCTATCCTTCCAAGTTAGACATGCGGGTTCGATTCCCGCTGCCCGCTCCATTACTTTCAAAGTCGCTCAAAATCCTTAATATGAAAAAAACAACTTGTTTTGCTGTTCTGAGCGCACTGCTCGGAGCGCTTCCGGCTTTCGCTGCTGAAGCGGATTGCCTGAAGCTTTCGATGTCCGTTAAGCAAGTGGTTGCTGCGGAGCAATCTAAAGTGCTTGAGATCGTTTCGTCAGAAGTCGCGGCCGCCCCAGGTTGTGCTTGCGAAATCGTCAAGGCGGCGATCGAGGGCTCAAACGCAAATGTTGATACGGTTGCCGCGATCGTTGAGTCCGCGTCGATTGCTGCTCCAGAGCAGATGCGTTTGGTTTCCCAGTGTGCGGTAGCGGTTGCTCCGGATGCTCTCATTAAGGTTCAAGCTGTTCTCGCGAAGTTGGATCCCAATCTTGGTGAGTCTGGTGTGAAGAGCGCAAAGTCTGCTAAGGCTCCTGCGGGTGAGGTGGCGGCTATGCCGAATCCACTGGACTTTCCGGGTCAAGGACCTGTAGGGCCGACTCCAGGTGGTCCAGGCGGCACGCCTCTGTTGGTGGTTTTTCCGCCGATCATTATCAATCCTCCTGAGGTGACGACCGATACAAATCCTCGGAAGCAGAGATAATTTGGGAAAAGTCCCTATCAATCATTTGCTAGCACCCCACCCAATCAATTTATGAAAAGCAAGTTTGCGTTCAGTCTCTTCTCTCTTGTAATCGCTGGCTCGGCATCAGCTCAAGGACTCTATTATGTCGGCAGTGAAGCTCAGGAGTCTATCCCGCTCAAGTGGGTCGTAGGCGGCAGCGTCACCTATGATGACAATGTGTCACCGGGTTTCGGTAAAAAGGAAAGCTCTTTTGGGCTCAATCCATATGTCGGTCTTTCTTTTGTCAACATCACTCCTCAAACCACTTGGGACGTGTATGCCCGGTTGGGCATGATTTATTATTTGGATGCTCCGGCCGGAATGGATGATGTGAGCAGCCAATCACGTGCTGGAATCAATTTGACCCATCGTTTCAGCGAGCGCCTTCGCTTCTCAAGCCGTAACTTCGTTTCCTACGAATTGGAGCCTGACTATTCATATGGTTATGCCTCCTCACGTCAGGCGGGTGAATACTTCTTCTGGCAAACAGACAACTCGATTGGCTTCCGTTGGTCTGAACGCTTCGCGACTTACACTGGCGCGAGGCTTAGCGGCACCACCTACACAGACGTTTCCAATAACGACCGCTTCACTTGGGAACTTTATAACCAACTCCGTTATCAGCTCGGACCTCAAACCGTTTTGACTGGCGACTATCGCTATGCTCAAACATACGGTGATGGAGTTTCCACAGACTCAACGGACCAGTATATCCTTGGAGGTGTGGAGCAGCGTTTCAGCCCGAATACAATTGGTATTGTGCGTGCTGGTGTTCAACTTCGTAATGTTGATGCGACCGGGGGATCAAGCACCTCCAGTCCGTATCTCGAATTGGCTCTGAATTCACAAGTCAACGAGCAGTTCCGGGTTCGCGCATTCACACGCTACGGTATCGAATCCTACGACACTGTCGAATTCCACCCGGTAGCAGGTTTGGTTGAGTTTGATGATCGTCGAACACTGCGGGTTGGAGTTTCTGCGGACTATGTGATTTCACCAATGCTCTCCCTGTTCGGTGGTGTGGATTATATTCCTACTTCATATCAATCAGGACGCTCGGTATCGACTCCTCCGTTCGTCGGAAGTATCTCCGATGTTAATGAGGATATGATCAATGCCTACGTTGGTCTCTCTGTGAAATTCAACGATTATCTTACAGGAACCGCTTCTTATAATTACACCAACTCAAGTTCTGATATCGCGGGTCGTGACTACAACCGTAATCGCATCAGCGTCGGTCTGAGCACCGAATTCTGATCGGATTTGTCGAAATAAGCCGCTGTTGAAATTATTACTTGCTTGATTTTGAACTCCCGCAATGTCCTTCATTGCGGGAGTTTTTATTTCTACTGGAACTCAATAAAATCTGTGAAAGACTGAACTAAATGAACCTCTCATCCCCACAACAAAATGAGGCGGCATTGCATGCCGTTGACTATTGGCAGGTCATCAAGAACCGCTATGGTATTATTCTGCTGACCTTGTTGCTCGTTTTTATGACTGCTGCAGTCATCACTTACGTGATGCCCAAGAGGTTTGAGAGTGAAGCTATCATTGAAGTAAAACCTCGTGTTAATGGGGTGTCTCCTTTGGGAAATGATTCATCACGGGCGAGTTTGATGACGCCGCAGTTTTTCGGAACGGAGTTCGAAAAAATCAAAAGCCGCAATTCACTCACCAAGGTTGTCGAAAATCTGGAGTTGGTCAACCGATGGAATGTTGACAAGGAAACCGCCCTTCAAATTCTGAAGGGGATCGTAAATACTCAGAACCTTCGTGGAACGGATTTGATTTCCATCCGTGTCCGCCATACCAACAAGGAAGATGCGAAGAATGTTTGTGCGGAAGTCGCACGTGCCTACAAGGCCTACCGGACTGAAATCGAAAGTCGCTATGCGGACAAGAATTTATACGAACTGAACAAGGCAGTCCGTGACCAGGAGGATAAGGTGGAAGAACGCCGGAAACTCCTTGTAACAATTGTCCGAACGAAAGGCATCATCTACAAGGGGCAGGATTCCTTTTATGGATCCTCCGGAGTCAATGAAGACCAGGGAGCTGAGAATGCGCTTGAAACATACAACAAGCTTGAGCAGGACAAAATGCAGCTTGAGAGTCAGATCAGCAGCTTGCTGAAGTATGACAGTGATCAACTGATCGTTTATGCGTCAGGTCTGGATTTGCCTGATAATACCATTAAAAATCTCTATCCGCAGTATCAGGAGCAAAATCTCAAGCTGGCAGCCCTTAAAACCAGCGGATATGGTGATCGGCATCCAACCTATCTTGCCGCGAAAGAGCAGGTTGAGCTAATGAAACATCAGCTTGCCGAAGGCGTGGTCAATTTGAGGGCCACACTGCAAGCGCAATTGGCCATGGCGACAGATCGCTTGAAGAGCGTTGAAATTAGACGAGATGATACCCGCGAAGAGGCGATCAGACGCGGACTGGACGCCCAGGATTATGTGGATGCGAAACGGGATTTCGAAACCGATCAGCAGTTGCTCCAGCAAATGAAGCTCAAGCAGGTTGAGGAAAACATCACACATAAGATCCCACCCGAGAGTATCGAAGTTCATGATGAGCCGCAGATATCTGATGCTCCCGTCAGCCCAAACGTCACGCTCAATTTGGTGCTAGGCGCCGTGGTGGGTTTGATCTTCGGAGTCGGTATCGCATTCTTCCTTGAATATCTGGATACTTCCGTGAAGAGCCTTGAGGATGTGGAGCGCTATCTCCAAGTTCCAGTTCTTGCGGTGATCCCGAAAGACGTTGGCGTTCTTCACAAACAAAGTGGCATGAGCCCGGATGCGGAAGCTTATCGGATTCTCAGAACCAACATCGAGTTCAACCGTAAGAACCCCGAAGATAATGCGATTACCGTTGTTTCCGGCGGTGCAGGTGAAGGTAAGTCAACGACGTTGGTCAACCTTGCCTACATTTGTGCTCAAGGTGGATACACAACTCTCATGATCGATGCTGACTTGCGTCGCCCACGATTGCATACTTTCTTCGATATCAACAACTCGGTCGGACTCACCAATTACCTGACCACCGAGCTGATGCTGGAGGATGTGATTTTGCAGACTCCTGTAGATAACCTCTACTTTATGCCGTCAGGAATTCTTCCTGCAGATGCTGCTGGTATCCTGAACTCACGGCGGATGTCAGAACTGATCCAGGATGTTAAGCAACGTTTTGATCTGGTGTTGGTGGACAGCCCTCCGATTCTTGGCGTGAGCGATGCCTCGGTTCTCGCGAGCGAAGTGGACCTTACCATGATCGTCGTGCAGCACCGCAAGCTTCCTCGGAACATGCTCCTCCGCGTGAAACAAGCGGTTGAGAATGTCGGTGGAAACGTCATTGGCGTGGTCCTCAATAACGTTGATGTCCGCAGCGATAGCCAGTATCAATATTACACCAGCTACTACACTTATTACGCGCCCGCTGAATCTCAGGTGGGACCCCCTGTTGGTGCGTCGTCCGCCCCAGCAAAACCACAGGCTCCTGCTCGGGGCAATGAGTCCGAGTTATATTAAATTTAATCTGATTTTAAAAAATGAATCTCAAAAACCTTGCGTCAGCATTGATTGCGCTGATTTGCCTTTCGACATCGGTATTTGCTCAAATCCAGCCTGGTAAGGGGTTGTTAATCACCATTCAAGGTGTGCCCACCGAAGAGAAAGGACGGATTGATGGTTCGTATCCGGTTTCGGATGCGGGAACGATCAACATGCCCTTCATTGGGCAAGTTCACGCGGCTGGATTACGAAACGAGGATCTAGCGATCGCTCTTCAAAACCGCTACAAGAGCGCTGGAATTTATATCAATCCGACGATTCAAGTTATTGGAACCGGCGAAGGTGGCCGGGTTGATGAGCAAGTGGTCTATCTTGGTGGTCAGGTCCGCAAAACCGGCCCGGTTCCGTATGTGCGAGGACTGACACTCTATCAAGCGGTGCAGGCAGGTGGTGGCCCTACCGAATTTGGCAGTATCAAACGGGTCAAACTGTTCCGCGGCGGTAGCCAGAAGCTTTATGATCTGACGCAAGCGCAGTTCATGAGAATTCCCTTGGAGCCGAATGATACAATTGAAGTTCCTCAGAAAAATATTATCGGCCAATAAAAGGGCTGATTGATTTTGTGCCACGGATGAAGGCGACATTAGGAGCCCAGTTGAAGGTGTGCTGAAAAACACAGGATTGTGATGAATGTGAAAACAACACTCGTAGTGCAATGTTTTCCCTCCCTGCTGTCTTTGATGACGGCGTCTTGCCTCTCAGCAGCTCCTATTGAGCTTCCCTACAAGGCATTTTATGATTTGCGATCCCAGGAATTCCATGCCAGGGAGGCGGCGGAATCGGAATTATTGGCATGGGGCCGTACGCAGCACGAGCCTGCGATGGTCGAGCTACTTCGGCAATCGCGGGTTGCAGACGATCCTGAGGTGAGGGAGCGCTGCATGAATATCTTGCGGGAGCTTGTCACCGACGAATATCTGAGAGAAGGCGAGGAGGGCTATCTGGGTATCGGAATGGGAAATGTGCCCGGTCCCAAGAATATTCCGGGACAAGCGGCACCCTGCATGGCGGTTCGTATTAATCTGGTGGTTAGGAACTCCGCAGCGGACAAGGCTGGGTTGAAACAGAATGATTTGATCGTGGGATTGGATGATAAGTTTTGGCATGACGGTTCCGCCGCCCAGGCGCTAACCGCCCAAATCCGATCAAAGAAGCCGACAATGAAAGCGACCTTCAAAGTCCTTCGTGATGAGAAGCTGATCGTCATTACTGCGGTTCTCGGTCGACTGCCCGAGAGTGTGAAAAATGGACAATCCCTCAGTATTCCGGAAGCTGCTGAGAGAGCTGAGAAAGAAGCTTACTTCCGGCGTTGGCTGAATCAGCGGCAGCCACGGGAGTGACACGGTTCCACGTTTTTAGCAATCGACATCCCGGAAAGTCGTGGCACTTTCTTGAAACATTCCAAACCACGTAACGTTTGACCTTCATGAGTATTTCTTGGTTCCGAAAAGCCGCATCTGCCGCAGCAGCAATGGTTGCAATCTCTTGCTCGGCTTGTGCGCAGCAGGCCGACTTCAATGAGGTCGGAAGGCAGATGGCTATCATGTTGCAAAACAGTCATTTTGCCCGGCTTCCATTTAATGCGGAGCTCAGCAAACGCTTTCTGGAAGACTATTTGAAAGATCTCGACTTCCAAAAACTCTACTTCACTCAAGAAGACGTCGACGGGTTTACCGCAAAATACGGTGATCAGCTGCACACACTTTTGCTTCACGGGAACAGTATGCCCGCAGCGACCGAGATCTATCGTAAGTTTGAGAAGCGCGTTGAGGAACGTGTGGCTCTCACTGAAACCTTGCTGAAAGGTGATGATTTTGATTTCACCAAAGACGAGTCGGTCATGCTCAGCCGCAAAGATGCTCCATGGCCGAAGAATGACAAGGAGGCTGCGGATCTCTGGCGTTTGCAAATCAAGGAGGCGGTTCTCGGTGAAACTTTGCGCCGTGAGTTGTTGGCAAAACTCTCCAAAGAGCAGGGGAAAACGGATCCAGGCCATGATGACCGCAGTCCAAAGGAAAAAGTTTCCCTGCGCTACAAACGTTTCTTGAAGAGCGTGCAGGACGTCGACGACGAGGAAATTGCCAATTATTTCCTCAGTGCTGTCGCCCGGGCATACGATCCGCACACGGACTACATGAGTTTCCGCGAAATGAACCGTTTCAAAGACGGCATGAAGAATGAACTCGTTGGCATCGGAGCCTTGCTCCAAGGGGAGGAAGACGGAGCCACCAAAATCATGGGAATTGTGGTTGGTGGACCTGCTGACCGCGAGGGGACTTTGAAGCTTAACGACCGTGTCGTGGGAGTGGACATGCTCAATACCGGCAAGGCCGAGGACATGACGGACATCATGTTCATGAAAATCGACAAGGTCGTCGATTACATCCGTGGGAAGGAAGGATCATCCGTTGCGCTTAAGGTTGAGCCGGCGGGCGGTGCTCCCGGAGAAACAAAAATCGTCGTGATCCAGCGTGGTAAAGTGGAGATGAAAGATGAGCAGGCGAGTGCTGATATCATCGAAATGAAAACGGAAAAGGGCGTGAACCGCCGTCTCGGTGTTCTGACGCTCCCATCATTTTACGCGGATTTTGAAGAAGGTAAGATCCGCTGTTCGGTGGACGTCGAACGGATTCTGAATCGATTGAATGAAGAGAAAATCGACGGCCTGATCCTGGATCTGCGCAACGATGGCGGAGGATCACTGGAAGAAGTTCGGCGGATGACTGGATTTTTCGTCGAACACGGGCCAGTGGTTCAGGTTAAAAATACTTTGGGCCAGGTTCAGGTGAAGGATTCCGACAATGGAAAACCGATCTACACCGGACCCATGGTCGTTCTCACCGATAAGAGCAGCGCTTCTGCCAGTGAGATTCTCGCCGGTGCTCTTCAGGATTTCAACCGCGCGGTGATCATGGGGGAATCGTCCACCTTCGGCAAAGGAACAGTTCAGCAGCCCATGGACATCGGGCGCATGTTGCCATTGTTTTCCGAACGGAATCGGGCCGGTTTCCTAAAAGTCACGATCCAGAAATTCTATCGACCATCGGGTTCATCCACCCAAATGGACGGCGTTGTCTCTGATCTCAAAGTTCCAAGCCTCATGGATGCAATGGAGGTGGGGGAAGAGTTCCTGGACCATCCGCTTCCGCATGACCGGATCCGACCAGCGGCCGATTTTAAACCACTGGATGCACAGGCACTTTTTATCCCGCGTCTGAAAGAACTCAGTCAGGAGCGTTTGAATTCGAGCAAGGATTTTTCATATGTGATTCAAGACGTGATGAAGGCCAAGGATCGCCTTAAGAACAACCGGTTGTCATTGAACAAAGGTACCCGCGAGAAGGAGCTTGCTGAGTCGGATACTCTTCAAAAAGAGCGAAACGCCGAACGCAGGGACCGTTTCGCTAAAACCAGCGAGGAGGACAAAAAGAATCTCAAGTTCCTCAAGGTAACACTCGAAGAGCTCGAAAAAGGTGCGGATCTCAAGGTGTATGACCCTGCAGACGAAAGCGGTGGCTATATGCGCCGCGCCAAGGATGAAGCTGCGGATCTGGACGAAACTCCCAAATGGCCGACGGGCTTGGATCCTGTGAAACGCGAGTCACTTTCGGTGTTGAAAGACCTTGTCGATCTCACCGAAAATGCCCGCTTGGCAGGGATGTTGAAAACCGCCGAGGTTCGTTGATGTCGGAGATTGCTGAGAACCTCGCAGGCGTCGCCGGAAGAATTGAATCTGCCTGCGCCCGTATCGGCCGTGATCCGTCGTCCGTTCGGCTGATCGCTGTCTCCAAGACTTTCCCAATGGATTCAGTTAGGTTGGCGGTTGATGCTGGACAACTGTATTTTGGCGAAAGCAAGCTTCAGGAAGCGGAGCCCAAGATTGCAGCATCGCCCGGACGCTTGCATTGGCATTTCATAGGAAGGGTCCAGCGAAACAAGGTCCGCAAATTGTTGCCGCTGTTCGAGGTCATTCATGCGATCGACTCTCTTCGCCTGGCTGCTTACACGGATGAGGTCGCCAAGGAACTCGGACTTTTTCCCAAAGTTTTTCTCCAGGTGAATGTGGGCGGAGAAGCATCGAAAGGTGGCTTCGAGCCTGACGAATTGCGCTCGGAAATGTCGGATTTACTGGCATTGGATCGACTCGAGATTGTTGGCTTGATGTGCATTCCTCCCGCTGCGGCCGATGCAGAGTCGGCCCGTCCTTGGTTTGTCCAGCTCAGGGAACTTCGCGATGCGCTGGAGGAAGAATTCAATGTTCGCCTTCCATTTCTCAGCATGGGTATGAGTGGTGACTACGAAATCGCCATTGAGGAAGGAGCCACGCATGTCCGGGTGGGATCAGCTATTTTCGGTAAGCGTGCCTATCGGGTGGACGGTGAACTTGGATAAGGGCAAATTCCGTCCATGTCTCTGATTCTTGAACAAGCCACGGTGATCGGAAGCGAGCTGGCATTGTCATTCGCGGATGGGTTTGAAGCCTATCTGCCACTTCCCATGCTTCGGCGTGCCTGTCCCTGTGCCGCCTGCCAAGGCGAGCCCGATGCATTGGGACGTGTTTTACGTCCTCACGTCGAATACGGACTTCGCGCTTTCGAACTCCAGAAATTCGAGCAAATCGGCGGATATGCCATCCAGCTTTTTTGGGCGGACGGTCACTCGACGGGAATTTACAGTTATTCCTATCTGCAAAAACTTGCCAATCTGCCGCCCGGTTAGATCCCGTTTCGAACGAGATGTTTCCTGCCCAACAAGATCTGGCGTCGCTCCCGCTGCTTCCTGCCAAGGAAGTTGCCGTGCTCGCTGCCGCCGGATTCCAAACGGCCGCTCAGCTTCTCGATCATCTGCCCAAGCGGCATGAAGACCGCCGGCGGTTCGATGCGTTTCCCAACCACGCATCCGGCAATCCGGTTTGCCTGCGCGGAACGGTGATCGATGCGTCTCTCAAACACTTTGGTCCTAACCGCCGTTTTTATGAAGTGGTGGTCATGGATGGTTCCGGCGGTGTTTTCGGCTCAGGCAAAGTGACATGCCGATGGTTCAATATGCCGTTCATCCAGAAGCTGGTGGCGACCGGACACGAGGTGATCATTTATGGAAAAGTGAAGGATGCGAACGGTCGATTGATCATTGATCATCCGGAATTTGAAATTCTCCGGGACGGCGATGAGGATTCGTCGGTTCATTTGGAACGGATTGTTCCCGTCTATAAAAATGTTTCAGGAATCGCGCAACGACGGCTGAGGGAAATCATCCATTTGCTGCTGCTTCAGACCGATCCTGAATCTCTGGCACTTTGCTACGATGTGGATCGTAGTTCGCCGCGAGCGGATGCGTTGAAAGTCGCGCATTTCCCGAACTCCATGGAAGATGCGAAAGCGGCGCGAAGGCGTTTTGCTCTGGAAGAGTTTTTCGAACTTCAGCTCAACGTCGTGTGGCGCCGGTCCCGTCATGGTGAACAGGCGGGCCGTGTGTTGGGAAAGCGGACGACATTTTTGAAGCGATTTTACGAGAGTCTGCCTTTCGATCTGACGGGTGCCCAAAAACGCTCGATCAAGGAAATCGCCGCCGACATGCGCTCGACGCGTCCGATGAACCGATTGCTCCAAGGCGATGTGGGTTCAGGAAAAACATTCGTCGCGATGGCCGCGATGCTTTTGGCCATCGACTCCGGAGTTCAGGCGGCGCTGATGGCACCGACACAAATTCTCGCGGAACAACATTACCTAACGTTTTGTCGATGGCTGGAACCGCTTGGAATTCGCATCGCCCTGCGCACCGGAAACCGTGGTGAGGAAAATCATTTGGAAGTCGATGGCGAGGCACAGATCATTATTGGCACCCATGCGCTGCTTTATGATTCAGTTTCTTTCGGTGACCTCGGCCTGGTGGTTATCGACGAGCAGCATAAATTCGGTGTGGCGCAGCGTGCTTCCCTGATCCGTCAGGGAGTGGTTCCTGATGTGGTTGTGATGACGGCCACACCCATTCCCCGAACCTTGACGATGACCGTTTACGGCGATCTCGACGTTTCGTTGCTAGATGAAAAACCTCCGGGAAGGGGAAAGATTATCACTGCTTTGCGAATCGGCGCGAAACAATCGGACGTCACCAAGTTCGTGAAAGAGCAGCTCGGCCAAGGGCGGCAGGCCTATCTTGTCTATCCACTTGTTGAGGAAAGCGAATCGCTCAAAGCGGAGTCCGCTACCGAGGCCTTTGAAAAATGGAAGAAGCGTCTTTCTAGCAATGAGGTTGGGATGATCCATGGGAAGCTCCGACCCGAAGAGAAGGAGGATGTGATGCGGCGTTTCCGGGAGGGGGAAATTGCCGCGTTGGTTTCCACGACCGTGATCGAAGTGGGCGTGGATGTCCCGAACGCCAGCGTGATGATCCTGCACCATGCCGAGCGCTTTGGTCTCGCGCAACTCCACCAACTTCGCGGCAGAATCGGCCGTGGCGGGCACAAGGGATATTGCATTCTGCTAACGGATGGCAAGAGCCCGGAAGCCATGGAAAAACTCAAGGTGCTCGAACAGACGTCGGATGGCTTCGAAATCGCCGAGGCTGATCTCCGTTTGCGAGGGCCGGGCGATGTTCTGGGAACCGTTCAGAGTGGTCTCTCGAATCTCCGGTTCACGGATTTTCTCGCTGATACCACCTTGCTTAGAGAGGCGCGGACGTTGGCGGAAGGCGTCATTTCAGAAGATCCGCGGCTGGACGGGGTCCATCGTGCGCTGAGATCGTTGATCGAAGATACGGATGAAGCGATTGATTTGCCGAGCACCGCCTGATTGGTTGGTGTTAGTTGTTCGGCATTTCCTTCACTATATCGATCAGATCTTCGGCGGCCTTTGACAGAGGTATGGCCCGCCGTTTCATCAGACTGATCGTGCGCTGTGGGGCGGGATCGTTGAAATGAAGGATCCTTATGCCGGGCATCACATGTGATCGGACGGCCAGTTCCGGAACGACGGCGATCCCCATTCCGGCAGCCACCATTGCGAGCGCGGTTTCAAGTTGATCGCACTCCAGCCGAGGATCGAGTTTGCCCAGTTGGCAGACTTTCAGCGTTGCGTCCGTTAGGCAATGCCCGCCCCGCAGGTGGATCATGGACTCGGATTTGAGCTGCGCGGGGTTGGGTGGGTTTGGTGCGAGAGCGAGGGAGTGCTTCTCCGGGACTGCCAGCAGAAGCGGCTCCCGGAAGAGCTCCTTCACATGGAGCGACCATTTTTTCTGATCCTGCGGGGTTACGTCACTCAGGATGGCAAATTCGATCGCGCCGTCCACCACCTGTCGGATCAGCCCCATCGTTTTGGCTTCGCGAATTTGCACATTCACTCTTGGAAATGCTTCTCGATACGGGCCCAGCAAGCGCGGCAATAAATACGGCGCGATCGTCGGTATCATCCCAAAAATGACCTGCCCTTCCTGACTGTTGCGTCGCTGGTCAAACCGTTCGCGTAGTTTCCTTGCTTCGTCGAGGACGCGCTCCGCATACTCCAGAAGAATCCGCCCGGCAGCGGTAGGCTCCACGCCGCGGGGCTTTCGGAGCACAAGCGCCTCGCCCAGCTCTTCCTCCAAGGCCTGCAATTGTTGGCTAATCGAAGGCTGCGCCACACGGCAACGTTTGGCCGCCGCTGTGATGGAACCTTCCTTGGCAACGATGGTGAAATATTCCAATTGCAGTAGATTCATGGGCCGAGTTTGCCATAGGGGCAGCCTATCGCAAGCATTCGATTCGAAGTCTTTTCCGATGGGATAGGGTTTGCTATATCACTCGGTCAGCGCGTGTTGCCGCTTTTATCCGCAGCGATCCCAGAAATTCCAATACCTTACCCATGTCAAAATCTACCCAAATGACAACCACCGGCGGCAACCCGATTGCCGACAACCAGAATTCCATCAGCGCCGGACCGCGCGGACCGCTTTTGTTGCAGGACTATCAGCTCATCGAGAAACTCGCTCACCAAAACCGTGAACGCATTCCCGAGCGTGTCGTGCATGCCAAAGGCTCCGGCGCGTTCGGAACTCTGACCATCACTCACGACATCACCCAATACACCAAGGCCGCCGTTTTTTCGCAGATTGGAAAAACGACCGACTCCCTCCTTCGTTTTTCCACCGTGGCCGGAGAGCGCGGTGCCGCCGATGCCGAGCGCGACGTCCGTGGGTGGGCGCTGAAATTCTACACCGACGAAGGAAACTGGGATCTCGTCGGCAATAACACACCGGTTTTCTTCGTCCGCGATCCGTTGAAATTTCCCGATTTCATCCACACCCAGAAACGCCATCCGCGCACGAACATGCGCAGCGCCACCGCT
The DNA here is from genome assembly GCA_039925065.1 of Luteolibacter sp. Classification (GTDB taxonomy): domain Bacteria; phylum Verrucomicrobiota; class Verrucomicrobiia; order Verrucomicrobiales; family Akkermansiaceae; genus Luteolibacter. The sequence continues at coordinate 5,541 of JBDSZP010000224.1, read as the reverse complement.
ATGTGGGATTTCTGGTCGCTTTCGCCAGAGTCGCTGCATCAGGTCACCATTCTCATGTCAGACCGCGGGCTGCCACTCAGCTACCGCCATACTAACGGCTATGGATCGCACACCTATTCCTTCATCAATGCCGCAGGCGAGCGCTTCTGGGTGAAATTCCACTTCAAAACCCGCCAGGGCATCAAGACCATGACGAATCGCGAAGGCGAGCAAGTCATCGCCAAGGACCGTGAATCCTCGCAGAAGGATCTCTACGAAGCCATCGAGCGCGGCGATTTTCCTCAATGGGATTTCAAGATCCAGGTCATGGCCGAGGAGGAAGCCGAAAAATGCGCCTTCAACCCTTTCGATCTAACCAAGGTGTGGCCGCATGCGGATTATCCGCTGATCGACGTGGGAGTGCTGGAGCTGAACCGTAATCCGGACAACTATTTTCAGGAAATCGAGCAGGCAGCCTTTTCTCCATCGAACATTGTGCCGGGCATCGGCTTCTCGCCGGACAAGATGTTGCAGGCCCGGATTTTCTCCTATGCGGATGCCCATCGCTACCGTGTCGGGACTTGGTATGAATCGCTGCCTGTCAACCGTCCGAAAAGCGCGGTGAACACCTATCACATGGATGGCTCGATGAATTTGCATCAACCCGCTGCCAGCAATGCCTACTACGAGCCGAACTCCATGGGCGGCCCTGTCCAGAACGACCGGTTCGCCGAGCCGCCCTTGAAAATTTCCGGCGATGCGGACCGCTGGAATCACCGTGACGGAAACGACGACTACACCCAGCCCGGCAACTTGTTTCGCCTGATGAGCCATTCCCAACAACAGGCTCTCTTCAGTAACATCGCAGAAGCCATGCAGGGTGTGCCTCAGGAGATCATCGATCGCCAGCTTGTCCACTTCGGCAAGGCGGATCCCGCTTACGCAACCGGTGTTCGGGAAGCGCTTGCATCGTTATCAGGAAATAACAGCATTTCGACGCAGGAAGAGCCGCAGGCGGCGCTCGTTGGCTAATGCAAAACTCACCACGATCCATGATCACGTCCGCCTCAATAGAAAATTCTCAAATCACCCCCGCCGAGGAAGCCCGGTATGTGGAGCTCCAGCGGCTGGCGCTCGATGCCGCGCGGGCGGGGAATGCCGAGCTGTTGCTGTCGATGCTGGACGCAGGCATGCCTGTGAATCTTGCCGACGAAAAGGGCAACAGCCTGCTGATGCTCGCTTCTTATCATGGCCATCTCGAACTCACTCGAGCATTGCTTGAAGCGGGGGGTGCGCCGGACCAGCGAAATTCGCGCGACCAAACTCCGCTCGCCGGAGTCGCCTTCAAAGGAGGATTGGAAATTGCCAGACTCCTCGTGAAATACGGTGCCGATCCGAATGCCGATCAGGGCGGTGGCCGCTACCCGGTGCAATTCGCCGCGATGTTTGGAAATCCCGATATCGTCGATTTCCTAAACTCCTTGGAAGCCGCTAAGAAGCCATCACTCGGGTTGACCCTTTTGTCCAAACTGACCGGTTTTCTCCGAAAATGGATCGGTCCTGTTTTTCGCGCTCATTGGAGTTCGCCTGCGATTCCTTGACCTCATCGGCGGGGGAGGAATTTTTACGCCCCGCCTTGCCATGGGAATCCGGCGGCGTATGGTCGCGGGGCAATCTGTCATGACTCCATTTTTAAGGAAAATCCTAGGGATGAATTGGGTGCTCGTACTGGTAATGTACGGGCTCCTGATTTTTGGCGTGTTCATGATCGAGAGCGCGGCGCGGCATTTGACCATTTCCAAAGAACTCTTGGAACGGTTCGGCTCGGTTGGGGCCTACTACGCACATTCCCAGAAGATGTGGGTCGTCATCGGCAGCGTGGTTTACTTCGCGGTTGCGTTTATGGATTATCGCTGGATCCGATGGCTGGGAATTCCATACTATTTCGCGAGCATGGGGTTGATGGTATTGGCGATGGTCAACGATGACAAAGTGCATCGGTTGAACTTCGGTAGCTTCAGTTTCCAACCCGCACAGCTTGGCGTTTCCTCCGGGATATTATTGATCGCGTGGTTGGTGCAGGATTTGCCGAAACTGCACCGTTGGTTCGCGGCTCCGTTCGTGAGGATCGGGATCATCGGTATGCTGGCGGCGGTTCCGTTTCTCATGGTGATGAAAATGGGCGATATGGGTTCTGCTTTGGTTTGGATTCCCGTTTCCATCGTTGCTTTGCTGATCGGCGGAATCCCTTTCAGATATTTGTCATTCATGGTGCTCGTTGGAGCAGGCTGTCTTCCGTTGCTGTATTTTGTGGTGCTTCCGCTGGTGTCGAAACGCGGACCGGAGCGGATCGATATCTGGCTGCGGATGATGCAGGACAAGGAAGTGGATATCGCGGGTGCTGCCTACGCTCCCCACAATATTGCGATGGCTGTGGGGAAGGCCGGTTGGAAAGGGGTGGGCTGGAATGCGACGGCGGAGCAGGGATCGCTGCACGACAAAGGTTTCATCCCGCGGGATACGGCTCACAACGACTACATTTTCGCGGTGATCGGTGAAGAGCTTGGCTTCCGGGGAAGCCTGCTGCTGCTGACGGCCTTTGCGCTGTTATTGATTCAAGCGCTGTTCATCGCGTTTTACAGCCGGGATGTGTCGGGACGTTTGCTTGTTTGCCTGATCGTCGCGCTGTTTTTCGCGCACATTTTCGAAAGCATCGGCATGTGTGTTCTCATCACGCCGATCACGGGAATTCCTCTACCGCTGGTCAGCTATTCGGGAACATTTGTGGTGATCTGCATGTTTTTGTTGGGCCTGGTGCAGAGCGTGTGGATTCATCGGAACCGGAAGCCGGACTTGCAGATCAAGTCGACCGACGGCTGACTTCAAATTCCGTCCAGCGCCTCGGCGATGACTTCGAGCATGAAATCCGCGTCGGCCTGGTGGATGCACATCGGTGGCTTGATACGGAGGGTGTTGCCGAAGAGGCCGCCTTTCCCGATGAGCAGGCCGAGGTCTTTGCATTTTTCGAAAACCGTAGCGCATTCGGCAGTGGCGGGTTCCTTGGTGGCGCGATCCTTGACGAGCTCGACGCCGAGCATGAGCCCCTTGCCTCGGACTTCGCCGATGATGCTGTGTTTTTCCGCGAGCTTGTGGAAACCGGCGGTGAGGTAGGCACCGATCTCCAACGAGTTTTTCTGGAGGCCTTCCTTTTCGATGACTCTCAAGACTGCGCGGCCTTGGGCCATGGAGACGGGATTGCCGCCGAAGGTGTTGAAATGAATGCGGCTGGCGAGAATTCGGGCGATCTCCGGCGTGGTGACGACGGCGGCCAACGGACAACCATTGCCGATGCCTTTCGCCATGGTGACGATATCCGGCATGGCTCCCTGCGTTTCAAAGCCCCAGAAATGCGTGCCGGTCCTGCCGAAGCCGGCCTGCACTTCGTCGGCGATGCAGAGTCCGCCGAAGGAGCGGGCCTGGGCGTAAGCTTCCTTCAGAAAGCCGTCAGGGAAAACGACGGTGCCGCCCACGCCTTGAATGGACTCGGCGATGAAGGCTGCGATTTTTCCAGAGGTGGCGTAGCGGACGGTTTCACCAACGTCTGCGGCGTATTTTTTACCGGCATCCGGATCGTCCATACCGAAGGGGCCGCGGTAGCTGTCGGGCATCATGGCGTGGTGGACGCCGTGGGAATGGGGGACGTTATATTTCCAAGTGTGGTGGGAGGTGAGCGCCATCGCGCTCGGACTACCGCCGTGATAGGCGTTGCGCAGGGCGACGACGTCATAATTCTGCGTGTAGGCACGGGCCATCAGGATGGCGAGATCGTTGGCCTCGGAGCCGGAGTTGACGAAATAACAGACCTTGAGGTTGCCGGGCATTTTCGCGGCGAGTTCCTTGGCATAGAGGGCGATGCCTGGATTCAGATAGATCGTGGTGGTGTGGTTGATCGTCTCGTTCTGGAGCGTCGCGGCGGCGAGCACTTCCGGATGGCAATGGCCGACGCTGACCGTGACGATACCGCCGAATCCATCGAGGTAGCGGCGCCCGGTTTCATCAAAAAGGTACTGGGCCTTGCCCTCGACAATGGCGATGGGTTTTTTGTAATAATGGAAAATCGCAGGGTTCACGAACTCCTTGCGTAACGCGAGAATTTCCTCGGGCGATGGGCCGTGGTAGGGTTTCGGGGTGTGATCGAATGGAGGAAGGGTGGCCATGATCTGGGTTGTTAGCGGTGAATGGGAACGGGTGAAATTTTCCGGAAAATGAGATAGAGCACGAAGGCGATGCCGAGTCCGGCGAACCACGCCTGTTCATAAAGGGTTTTGAAAATGCCCGGAACGTGGCCCAGCACGCCGATTTGTGCGAGGAAACCGGGAAGATTCGGCAGCACGGCGAGACTGAATGCGACGAGCGCGGCGATGCTGAAGCCGTTCGTGTAGCGGTAGATGCCGTCCGTCTGGTAGAGGTCCGTGACTTCGAGATGTTTTTTCCGCAACACGAAATAGTCGGCGATCATGATTCCGGCGATCGGGCCTAGCAGGGCGCTGTAACCGACGAGCCAGGTGAAAATGTAGCCGCTCGGATCGGCGATCAGTTTCCAAGGCATGATCAGCACGCCGATGATCCCGGTGATGAAGCCGCCGGTGCGGAAGGAGATTTTCTTAGGGGCGAGATTGGCGAAATCGTTCGCCGGACTGACGACGTTTGCTGCAATGTTGGTGGCCAGCGTGGCGATGCACAGGGCCAGCATGGCGATCACGAGCACGACAGGATTTTTGAAACGCGTGAGCACATCGACCGGATCCCAGATGGTTTTCCCGTAGATCACCGCCGTCGCGGAAGTCACTGCCACACCGATGAACGAGTAGAGTGCCATGGTCGGTGGCAGTCCGATCGCCTGCCCTAACATCTGTGCTTTTTGCGAACGCGCATACCGGGAAAAATCCGGAATGTTCAGCGAGAGCGTGGCCCAGAATCCCACCATCCCGGTAAGCGCGGGAAGGAAGAATGACATGAACTGCCCGGCTTTCGGTTGTCCGGGATCAAAGGCGGACGGCTTTGCGAGCATCGGCCCGAAGCCACCCGCCGTGCTGTAAGCCCAGTAAAGCAAGAGCAGTCCGAGAATCAGTAACAGCGGTGCCTTGATCGAAAGCAGGACGCGGATCGTGTGAATGCCGCGATGGATCACCCACATGTTGATGCTCCAGAATAACAGGAAACACACGAGCTGCGAGATCGAGATGCCCAAGCCTGGTATCGGGCTTCCACCGGCGAGCGATGGAATGAAAATCGAGAGAATCTTGTGAATCGCCTCGCCGCCGATCCACGATTGGATGCCGAACCATCCGCAGGCGACCAGCGCCCGCAGCACTGCCGGGACGTTGGCACCCTTCACGCCGAATGACGCACGACACAGGACCGGGAACGAGACACCGTATTTCGTGCCGGCGTGCGCGTTGAGGATCATCGGGACCAACACGATCGCGTTGCCGAGCAGGATCGTGACGAGCGCCTGGGACCAGGTCATGCCTTGTTGCATCAGGCCGGAGGCGAGCGTGT